>CAZSVU010000399.1:0-7416 GCA_964610275.1 uncultured Polyangiaceae bacterium
GCGAAAGCGTTCAGATCGGGACTTCTGGCGGGCAATTTCACAGTCTTCACACCAGCAACGCGAAGGATCTCGGTGAAGTGCTGAGTGAAGAGCGGGTCGCGATTGTGGATCAGGTACCGAGTGTCTTTCAGGAAGCCGTCGACGGCGTCCGTCAAGTTTCTCGCCACCTGCTCCATCCAGACGCCGTAGGGGTCGTGGGCTATGCCAGCCAGGTGTACGCACCGGGTTTTGAGGTCGATCACGAACAGGACCGAGTAGCGGACCAGTCCGTGCATCGTCAGGACCTCAACGGTGAAGAAATCGGTGGCGGCGATAGCTCCCCAGTGGGCCTTCAAGAAGGTGGCCCAGGGGGTTCGCTTGCTGCGCTCGGGAGCCGGCTCGATTCCAGCATCAGCCAAGATGCGCTTGATGGTGCTGCGTCCGAGGTGATGACCGAGATTGCGCAGAGCCCCGCGAATCCTGGTGTATCCCCAGGTCGGGTTGGATGACGCCATCCTGACCACAAGTTGCGCCAGGGCAGCCCGCGTCGGAGGCCGTCCCGGTCCCCGGCGGTGGCTTCCGTCGTACTTGCGGGCGACGAGACTCCTGTACCAGCGCAGCAGGGTATCCGGCGTGACGATGCAGGCGATGCCCATCAGCGCCTTCCTACCCAGGGCCTCGGCCCGAACCGCGAGCCTCCGACGCTGCTTGTCGCTCAACCGGACGCGGCGGCCACCAAGTTGCTCACGCAGAACGCGGTTCTCCTCGAGGAGGTACTCGATCACCTGCTGCTGGCCGCGATTGACCCACCCGGCCATGGCAAAGACGCAGAGCTGCAAGACGAGATTGTTCACGGGCGAATCGTAGTGGCGTCCCGGCTCGGGCTGAACTGCAGAGCCAAACCATCGAGAAAGACGACTGTTTGAGGCCGGTGGAGTTTTGGAACACCACGAGGTCGAGTTGCCGCGTCTTGGGCCCCCTCCGGGGGCCTTCGTCAAACCACCCGCTTTGCGGGTGGTAGCTGACATCCGCCGCCACGCCCCGTCATTTCGGTGGGCCGAGCCTCATCGCAGGGGCCCTGTGCCGTCGGACGCCAGCGTGCACCATCCGCGGTGCTGGCCCTCAACCGGCACAGCCAAATGCCCGGGGGCCACACTGTACCGGCAGTGCGGCGGTGCGGTACCTGCCGTCTCCTCAGCGCCAACCAGTCGGCCGACGGCCGCGGCGGGCCGCCCGCTCCACACCAGCGAGCTCTTGGCGCCCACCACCGGGCGCCGGGTCCGAATGGTGATAGAGTATGCGTCGTGCGATTGACGGAGGGCCGATCGGTCGTTGCGTTGGTGCTCAGGTTGCGCCCATGCGGGTCCCGCGTGGCGCTCATCGTGCCCCTGCTAGCCGCAGGTTGCGGTCAGTCCGAAGCGAGCTCCGGCGAAGGTGAGGCAGGCGCTGGCGGCAGTAGCGCCCAGTGCACCGAGTTTTATCCGGACGACGACGCCGACGGGGTGGGCCGGTCGGACGCAGAACGCAACATCTGCGGCGACCCGAATCGTATTCCCCCCGGCTACGCGTTCGCGGCCGTTGGCGAGGACTGTGACGACAACAACCCCGACGTCAGTCCCCGGGAAGTCGAACTCATGGGTGACTCGGTCGACTCCGACTGCGATGGCCTTCCTGATCCGGTGTGTGAGGACTACCCTCTGCTGGATGGTGGCGTTCTGCCAGATCCTTCCACAACGACGCCCAACTGCGCCGCCATGCCTGACCTCGCCATCGTTGAGTTGCTTGGTTGCCAGGTGTACTGCGCCTACCATTTCTATGTGGTCGTCGCGAATCTCGGGGAAGCACCGCACGAGGGGGCAGTCGTTATCGACGGTTTCGACGTGTACCGTAGCCTCGACGAGCCAGTCCGCAGCGCCGAGGTGGCTGGGCCCCTCACTCCCGGTGAACGCACCGAGCCGGTTCTGCTGGGCACTCTGGGTTCTGAGTGTGAAATACGCATCGAAATCGGGGAATCCGATGACTGCCAGCTCTCGAACAATCTGGTTCGCTTCGAAGGCGTCGCAGTCGATTGCACTGTCGAGTGAATCTGCTGCACGATGGTGGGGTTGGCCGTGGCCAGCCCGGCTGGCACACGCGCGCGCCATGGCGCCTCCGGGGACGTCTCGTCGTGCGCGAGCGTGGTTTGCGGCACTATGCGTTCTGCTGCTCGTGAGCTGCACAACTCAGGGGGCTGGCAATCCTCAAGCATCGGGATCGGACGTAGGTGTTCCCTGCGTACCCTATGTCGAGGACCGAGCTGATTTCTCCGGTCACGGCGACGGCGTCAACCTCTACTGGGGTGAGCCCTGTGGCACCGGTCTCTGCCTTGCCCACAACTTCCTCGGCAGAGTGTCGTGTCCATACGGTCAGACCGAGGAAGAGATACAGTCCTTGCCTCCGACAGATCCAGCAAGATGCCGAACGCCTCGTGCTGGCGAAGCGGTGACCGTTCAGGTCCCGCCGCAGTCAGTCGATCGCCCACCCGAGTCCGCCGTCGTCTGCTCGTGCCGGTGCGAAGGGCCCCAACTCGACGCGGACTACTGCGTCTGCCCATCGGGGACGGAATGCCGCCATCTCATCGATGACATCGGGGAGAGCGTTATCGACATCGCCGGATCCTACTGCGTTCTGCCAGACTACAATCCGGATGACGACGTGCCGCCGGGTCCCATGTGCGCCAAGGAGTCGACGGATCCTCAGACTGACTGTGGCAACGACCGGCAGAACCCGTAGCTGCGCGGGAGCCGCCGACGAGTCCGCTCCCCCATAGGGTCGTCCAAACGCGTCGAAGGGCTCCGTGAAGGAGCCCTCCGAGTTCGTTGCTGACAGTTCGGAACTGTTGGCGGAGAGGGTGGGATTCGAACCCACGGTAGCGTTGCCACTACACATGATTTCCAGTCAGCCCCCAACGTGCAGGAAGCTGCACGAAGCGGCCACATCGGCGGATCGAGGTGCAGGAGGCTGCATGGAGGCGCACGAAGGCCCACTTCGCGAGGCCCAGAATGGGCCAGCATGCCCGCCGGCTCCAGACCCCGAGCAGGCGCTCGTCCTGGCCCTTGCCCAGGCCGTGGTTGCCTGCCGCGCCGCTGGACGGGACCACGCCGCGCGGGTTGCTTGGAGGGCTCTCGGGGAACTGCTGGCTCAGCCTTCCGCCACCTGCACCGGAGTCGTTCGTTTGACTCCCCGGGGCGACCCCCACGACGCCGACCAAACCGGCGGCGAGTAGCCCGTGGGGGCCAAGTAGCGCAGTTGCGCAGTTGTGCCGGTCGGGCTCGGGGAGATCAGTGGAAGCGGGGTCCGTTCGGACCGTTGCCAGCAGCCTGACTCCGTCCAGGCAGTTCCAGATGCACGAGGTTCACCGATTGTCGGGGTGCCTGCTTTCGCACTCGGCGGCTCCAGACCGCAAGGAACGACGGCAGACGCCGCCCTGCTTGGCACAGTCCACGATGTCTAGTCTGCCGATCACGCAGCGGACTGCTGTCGTGCCGTCGCAGACCCCGACTTGATCATACCTGCCGCAGCCACTCTCTGGCTCTGCCAGACATGCATAGTGCCCCTTCGTTGACCAACCGCAGAACTGCACGAAGGCGCACGGGTCAGCGACTAGGCTGCCATCGATGCATCGGACCGCTATCCCGTTGAAGCAGGCACCAGCCGGTCCAATCTCGCCACAGCCAGTCGCACGGAAAGACATGTGAGTCGGAATCCGATCTCTCAGCCAGGAGTCTGCCAGATCCAGTGGCGCATACGTGTCCTTTCCTACGCATCGGGTTGAGCCGCCAGCGAGAATCCCCAGCACGACGGGTTGCCCAGAAATCCCGCGCGCCAGAAGCGGCCCTCCAGAGTCACCCAGACACGCGCCTGACCTCTCGCCGCCGTCAACGACGATCCTCTGCTCATCGATGGAAATGATCCGTTCGACGATGAACCGCCGACGGTCGGGAGCGTCGACACCATTTGTTCCAAACCCCGCGAGCACGGCCAGCCCACGGATGGGGATGTCGGCGGAGACATTGTGACTCCAGGAGACCGGCTCAAGGAGAGGGCGGCGGCCACCGCCCCAGAACTGGAGCAGCGCCAAATCGAGGCTGGAATGGGTATCCACGACACTGGCGTCGAACCCGCCGTCCGGGGAGCGAATGCTCGGTCCCGTTTCGACGCGCGTCCGGTCAGAACCCACGCAGTGGGCTGCAGTGACCACAAATCCTTCCGCCACCACGACACCTGCGCAGAGCTCCTTGAGCTTGCCGTCTGCACTCCTTCGTGTGACCGCCACGATCGCATTGGCCTGTGCGGGTGACAGCCCTAGATACTCCTTCTCGTCTGCCGCGTGCAGCATCTCGGCGCGCACACCACCAGCGTCTTCGTTCTGCGCGTGGTTGCGTTCGCACGCCGTGAGAACGTGCCCAAGCAGGGCCATGGCTGCGACACACTGGGCGGTCCCACGAGTCCCTGGCCTCTCAATGGAGCGGTGCGACGCAGCGGCACGTGTGGACCTATGCAGAGACATTCTGTCAACCTGCGGGGTCGCTGCCGCGAATTTGCAGGCGATCAGCAGTCTGGCTTACCGGTACACATCGCACTCGATCAGGATCTCGAGATCAGCCGCTGGCTCCGCCTGCAGTCGAGCGCAGGTCTCATCGCACAGGAGCACGAGTCCGGCTTCACGGTCGACCTGCAATCCCGATGCGCACGCTCCAGGCTCGTCCACGATGAAGAATGCTTCGACACCGGTGGACAGGAACGCCACAACGATGGTGGTCTCCAGACGAAAAGTCATGTCCATCGGTTCGACCGGGATGAGAATTGAGCACTCGCCCGAGACAAGCTCGCTTACTGTTCCCGAGGACGCTCCTTCGTACTCGGGTACTCCGCCGGTGCATGACTTGTCCCGAAGCGGCCACAGCTCTTCCGGAGTGGCGAGCAGGCGGCTGCCGGGGTTGCCGGCACCGGCACCGGCGGCGCCTGCGGCACCACCGTCCTCCATTCCGTCCGCGGCACCGTCCGTGGGGCTTCCATATTCGTGCTGAGAAGCGCAGGAAGCGACGAAGAGTGCAGAAAGCATGAGCCCCCGGCACACTCTTCGTACCGGATGCTGCTTGCGATTTCCAGACCTTGCGGTGGCCACAGTTCTTCACAGTCACGTCAAGACACTAGAGCCCCATGAATGACAGCATCTGCGAGTACCACATCGGTGTGATGCGCCGCAGCGCGTTCGGGACCGGTCCGCACCATTGGGTCCAGCACTCCGGAATGTACGAACCAGTGTGAACCCCGGCGACATAGCTTGCCGCGCCATAGGCTGCAGTCCAGTACAGCGACGACCCGCTCATTCCTTCGCTCGTATCACACCCGTGTCGCATGAGCCTGCTCCACCCATCACCGTCAGCGTAGCTCTCGTCGCCCAAAGCGCAGGCAAGGGGTTGACCGTAGAGGGTGTAGTCCCGACAGTTGGTCTGCGGATCACCATCGCCACCACAGTTGGGGTAGCCACGAAGATACACACTCTTCGTCAGCAGGTAGTCCTTCGTGTAGTAGTTGAACCCCATGGTACCCGGGTCGACTTCTCCTTGGGGTTTCTGCACTTTCATAATCGCGATATCCTGCGACAAACAGGCTCGTCCCGATCCGGTCGGACGGCAATAGTAGTAGAAATACCCAGGCACCATCGCGCCCAGCATCGACCACGTACCGTACGGGGTCTCGTCACAGTTTGCCATTGGGTCACCGTTCGGCTGACGGCAACCGTCCTGGCGCGGCCTGAACGTCAGCCAGGCCCAGTTCCCAGTGGACTGGTCGAAGAGGCAGTGAGCGGCGGTGATGACATAGTATCCTGCAGCTCCGGCGCCAATGAGAGTGGCAGAACAATAAGGGAACACCCCGTAGTAGAGCTGTCCGAGTTTCGCGTAGGAAGAGGTCCCGTACTCGTAGATGCCCCTGGGCGTCCGGTTGTCAACGTCGTCACTCCAGCTCTTGCTGGTCCAGTCGTCCGCCGAGTTGGCCTCGACCGGAACGTCGCCGGAACTCGGTGAATTGTAGCCACGCCGCTCAAGCTCTCTGGCGATCACCGCCAAGTCGGCCGGGTCGTTGTAGACCTCGTAGGCAGTGTCGGTCTCGAAATTCGCGATGATCACGGTACCGGTATCCGGCGCTGCCGTTTCGTCCTCAAGCCCCACGATCCCGCTCGCCTCGCTGGTGTCCCCTTCCTCACGTCGCGCCACCTCCAAGCGCCCGAGGGAATGCCACACGCCGGGAGACGCGCCAAGGTCGTGGCCAACCCAATCGCCGTCCACCTGAGGAGCAATGGGCTCTCCTTTCATTCTGGACGACACGGACAGCTCTGAAGCTTTTTCGGTTGCCTTCTGCGAGTTCGTGTTCTCCACGAGTTCACCTTTGCCATTGCCGCACGCGGCAGCACACGCGGATACAACTATTCCCAACGCCGTCGCTTTCTTCATTCGACGCCTCCCCAGTCCCAGGAACACACCATGCATCCCCCTGACCCGGAGGATACCACTTCACGCAGTGGCTACAACGCAAACTGGGTGCCGTCGCGTCGTCCAACAGGCTGCACGCGGAGGTGTCGGGTGCGTGCCCGCACGGGCAGGGACACCGTGGACAACTCTCGTTGGATTGACTCCGCTCGGAAACACCCGGCAACGACCGCCCAGTCGTCGTCTTCGAGGGCGCCTTCGGTTGGCAGATGGTGGGGCTTTCCTATGCAACCGCGGGTCAAATGAGCAACTCGCGGCCACGATCGCGGCGTGTATCGCACACGGCGCGCCGTATCAGCCGCATCAGCGATCACCGTGCAGGGTGATGACGCAACGTGAGCTACGACAAGGCGGGCAAATCCCACCTGCCCGATGGTGGCCAGATCCGACCACCGGCTGCCCGGATCCCGCCAAGCCGGGTTTCCGTTTGTCGGCTGATCCGACGCTTTCTAGTTCCGCCCACTTGCGATTGCACAGGACATGCCGAAGGACCCGGGGACCGGCGCCACCCACGGGGGAGATAGCTGATGCCTAGACGAGAATGGCCGGTGATGAGGTTCATCACCGGCCACTGGCGGAGAGGGTGGGATTCACCCCCACCAGCGGCCCGAAGCGCGAGCGTGCCCGAAGGGCACGGAGAGAGCGCGCCCGCAACAGTGGGGGAGCGATTGGGATTCGCCCCCACGGACAACCTGCTGCTGGTGGTCAGCGACACGCGCGCCAAGGTCCCCTTGGCGCCGGGCCGTAGGGGATTCGAACGCTCTGCCCATCGGATCAGAAGGAGATCGAGTGGGCAGCGAAGGACCCGAGGACCGCAGGACACCCACGGGCGCCACACCTTACGCACAGACGCCAAGGGCCTCCCTAGGAGGCCCTTGTGCCGGCAATAGCGGAGAGGGTGGGA
>CAZSVU010000400.1:0-7395 GCA_964610275.1 uncultured Polyangiaceae bacterium
GAAACGGCGCGGAGCATCCTGGAGGAGGATTCGGCCATTCACGCCACTTGTATCCGACTCCATTCCGAAGGACTGGGGCCGGTGAACTCGGCCTCCCGCGATGCCCTCTTGTGGGACGTGGAGCTCGGCTTGGCCAGGTTCTTCGAGCAGTTCGAGATCGAGTCCAAGGTCCCGCTCGAGCAACGCGCCTGCCAGCCGCGTCCCATCGCCGAGCGCGTACTGGTGGCTCGGGGGGCGTTTCCTCCCGCGTGCACCGAAAAGGTCGCTGCAGCACTGAGTGGCATCGAGGTCGACCGCACGAAACGCACGCTGCAGATGCGGCAGCTCCTGGATTCCTACCGCCACCTGCTGACTGCGGCACGCGTGTGCGAGCCCACCTGTAGCGTCGCAGCCGCATTGTCGGAGCGCACGGCGCTGGTCGTGCGGTTGATTGATCTCTCGCCGGCGGCAGTCAGTCGTTTGGTGTTTCTCGGAAACGCCCTCGACGACGTGGCGGCGCGCACCGCCGAATCGATCCCAGTGGTACCGAGCGGACTCTCGAAGCTCGCGCTCCGCACCCTGGCTGCCGAGATCGTCGCCAGCGTCACGGACACGATCCTGCACGAGCTGGAGACCAGTCGTTTGATCAGCGAAGCTAGCGTGGCACGCAGTGCCTGTCAGCTCTACAACTCGGGCACTGCGCTCTCTGGCGTCACCAGCTCCATTCTCAAGCGTGCGATTCTCCGCTTCGACCCAGCGTCCCAGAACGCGTACGCACCGCTGCGCTTCTGCCAACAGAACCCCAGCGCGTGTCAGCAAGCCCGGGAGCTCGTGGGCGTGCGTCGAGCGGAGCTCGCCCCCAGGCTGCTGACAGCAGGAGCCCGGCGAGACACGAGCCAGCTGCGTCCGCAGCTCGCACTGCAAGCTCATCGCATCAGGGAGGCGACCGGGGTGTGTGCCGGGCGCGCAGCCTGCCCGATTCCGGTGATCAATCGGGTGGCCAGCATTCTGGTGGTCGCAGGCGAGGCCGGCGATTCGCTGCAGGTGGATCAGGCTCGTGACTACTTGGGGCGGATGGAGTCGCTGCTGGGCGAAGCCTCGGGAAGGATCCGTGAAGTGCACGAGGCACTTCCGGAGGTGGACCTTCGCCTCAGCGAGGTGGAACGCTCGGTGACACGGCTCGCGGGCTTGTCGGATATCGAGGTCAGTGCGAACAGCTACCTGCGCGTCAAGCTCATCGAGCTCTTGAGCGAGCTCCGCAAGTGCCGCACCGAGATCGAGTCGGCACGCCGTGCCCGTGAGCAACTCCTTCAGCGCCTCACCGGACAACAGCTCAGCTGCGGCGGCGGCTGGGAATCGGCCGACGTTCCGCTACCCGATGGACGCAGCAGTGCGACACTGCACCGCGGGCAGGTGTGCACTCTGGGTATCCCCATCGAGCTGGCGTTCACTGCCGATACGTTGTTCGATCGTTGCTACGGCGAGCGCATGGAGGATCCCGGCCAGGTCATCCCGCGGCTCGCCGCGTGGCTCGATGAGGTGCGTCCCGCGAGAGTGATCGTCGAGGCGCACACCGACGCCCGTCCTCCGTCTGCCAAGCCACGGCAGGACGGACGGCTTTGCCGTGCGGTCTTTCCCAACAATCAGCGGCTGGCCGACGCACGCGCGGAGACGGCGGCCCGGAGCCTCGCAACGGCACTGACCGAAACATCGATCGAGATCACGCCCTATGGTCGCGGCGACGCCGAAGCCCGCAAGGCTGCCGCCCGCCAGCCGGCTCAGCGACTCTGCGGCGATAACGACGACGAGTGCCACGCCCGGTTCCGCCGACTGGTGGTTCGCATTTGGGGGGGAGCGGCCGACGTAGATCTGGCGTGCATGGACTAGCCGCCCCGGAAGCCGCGCAGCGGCTTCCGGGGCTTCCCCACCAGAACCGCCCGCGAGCGAAGCTCGCGGGCACCCTCCTCACCCGACGTTCCCCGCTTCTGCTCGACAACCACCCGCGCCCCACCGGGCGACAGCGCAGGACGCGTACTGAACCGTCTGGTCGCGTTTCCCCACCACGACTCGCCCACAGCCCAGGATGCCTTGCCCCGCGTCTTCCCGCCTTGGAAAACCGCCGCGGGATGCTAAACCCTTGGTCGAGGGCATGCTGGAGCTCACGCTGTTCGTCGACCACCAGTGCAATCTGCGCTGCACGTACTGCTACAACGGCGAAAAGTTCACTCGACGCATGCCGCTCGAAACGGCGGAGCGAGCCGTCGATCTGGCGCTGCGAAAGCCGGTGCGGCATCTCGACCTGGCCTTCTTCGGGGGTGAGCCACTCCTGCACCTTGATCTTCTGCAGCAGACGACCGCTCATGCGGAGCGCGCCATCGCAGCACTGCCCGAACCGCGCCCGAGCCTGCGCTTGATCGTCAACACCAATGGCACCCGCTGGACGCCAGCTGCTTTGGACTGGCTCGCACCGCCACGCCTGGCCACCGTGTTCGTGTCCGTAGATGGGCCCCGCGACGTTCACGATCGTCATCGGGTGGACGCGCAGGGTGGGGGCACCTTCGACCGCGTGCTGGCGGGGCTCGCCGCGTTGCGTGAACGCGGGATTGCCTTCCAGGTGTTGGCGGTCGTGAGCGTGGCAACGGCGTCCCGCCTGGGGGAAACGCTGGAGCTTCTCTTGGGTTTGGGGGCCAGCAAAGTCAACCTGTCGGTCAACTACCGCGACGCCTGGACGGATCAGGCCTGCGCTGAGCTGACGCTTGGACTCCGGGCTGCCGGGGATCTGTGGATGGATCATTTCCGCTCCGGGCAGACGCTGCCGGTCGATCCGTTCCACACCAAGATTCTGACTCACCTCAAAGGGGGAATTCCGTGCCCGAGCCGGTGTCTCCTCGGGGGCCACGAGCTCACCGTCACGCCCGCTGGACGGATCTATCCGTGTGCCCAAATGGTGGGCGAAGACACTCGGGATGATCTGGTGATCGGTGACGTCGAAAGCGGAGTGGACCCAGAGCGCACGGCCGCGCTGCAACGAGCGAAAGACCGCGTGGAGGAGGTGTGCGCGCCCTGTGGAATACGCGACCGGTGTCAGAGTCACTGTGGGTGCCGACACCTGGCGCTGAGCGGTAGCCTGGGCGAGATCACCGCCACGCTGTGCGAAACGGAGTCCGCCTTCATCGAAGCCGCGGATCGAGTCGCCGAAACACTGTTCAACGAGCAGTGCAAGACTTTCTTGGACTACTACTACCGCCGCCCGTGGACTGCCGCGACTGGAAGTCAGCTGACTCAGCTGCGCTTGTCTCGGGACGCCTAGCAAGCTCGGGACCTGGCCGATGACCGAACGCATCACGAAGCGTCTTCCGCTCACGCCCACCGACAACCCCAGCGGACCCACGTATGCGGTGTGGGAGCTGACGCTCAAGTGCAATCAGAAGTGTCGCTTCTGTGGCACCCGCGCCGGACACCCACGTAAGAACGAGCTCACCACCGAGGAAGCGTTGAGCGTCGTGCGCCAGCTGGCGAAGATGGGCGCGCGCGAGGTCTCGCTGCATGGCGGAGAGGCGTACTTGAGGCCGGACTGGCTCGAGATCGTCAGCGCAATTCGCGAGCACGGAATGGATCCGACGATGGTGATCGGCGGGCGTGGGTTCACCGCGGAAATGGCGCGCGCGGCCCAGGCGGCGGGGCTCGTGGCAGTGAGCGTGTCCATCGATGGGGTCGAGGCTCGACACGACGCATTGCGAGGCGTGTCGGGGAGCTACGCGGGCGCTCTGGCCGCAGTGCAGCACCTGCTCGACGCAAGCGTGCAGGCAGGCTGCAACACTCAGCTCAACCAGCAGAATTTCCGCGAACTCGACCCTCTGATTGAGGTGCTGGGCCAGTACCCCCTCTACGGTTGGCAGGTGCAACTGATGGTCCCAATGGGTCGTGCTGCAGACTCCGGTGACCTCTGGCTCCAACCCTACGACATGCTCGAACTTCTGCCCGCCGTGGCTCGCATGCGCCTCGTCTGCGACCGGCTCGGCATCAAGTTGTGGGCGGGCGACAACGTCGGCTACTTCGGACCGTTCGAGCACACGCTCCGCTATCAGCGGTCGCGGTCGGGTCACTGCGGCGGGTGCGGTGGCGGCGTCCTGGCCATTGGCATCGAAGCCCACGGCGACATCAAGGGCTGCTCGGCCATGGGCTCGGAAGGGTACATCGGCGGCAACGTCCGACAGCACAGCCTGCAGGAGGTCTGGGACCACGCGCCAGAAATGCACCACACGCGGCACTTTCGCCTCGATAGCCTGTGGGGCTTCTGTCGCGAGTGCTACTACGCCGAGGTGTGCCGGGCGGGCTGCATCTGGACGGCCTCGACCATCCTCGGTCGGCATGGCAACAACCCGTACTGCCATCACCGGGCGCTCGAAATGCTGGACAAAGGTCAAAGGGAACGCCTGATTCTGGTCGAAGCCGCCAAGGGGGAGATTCGGGATCGGGCTCGATTCGAGCTACGCATCGAGCCGGCGCCCGAGGACTGGGCGGAGCAGATGCGAGCCGTCGAGCAGGCGACCCTGGCGGAACTGTCCGCTGCGGTGGGTTGACCTGGCGGGACAGCTCAGGGCCAATGCGCTAGGATAGCGCCGTCGCTGGAGGGAGCTGGACGGAGACCGATGCGACTCGTTCTGTGTCAGGAGTGCCGACGGCACGTCAAGGTGCGCGACCGGATCTGTCCGTTCTGCGGGCAGCCGCTCGACCACGGCTCGGGGGTTCGCGCCGGGGTGGCGGCCGCCGTGGTGGTGGGTGCCAGCGTGATCGCGGGGTGTGGGGGTGAATCGAGTGGGACCGACGCGAATCTCGCCGGCACCGCCGGTATGCAGACCGACGGGGTGGGAGGTGTGACCGCGGAGACTGGCGGCGATGGCAACTTGGCTGGCAGTCCGGTCGCGGTGTACGGCCCGGCGCCTGTCTCGGGTGGTAGTGGCGGCGCGGATGGCGTGGGCGGCAGCGAGGTCGGCGTGGGCGGCAGCGAAATCGGCACCGGAGGCGAGACCGGGCTCGGCGGCGACACCGGTAGCGGCGGCAATCTCGCAGTCGGCGGCATGGTGGTGGTCTACGGTCCTCCGCCCACCGGGGGCATGCCCGGAGTGGGTGGCGATACAGCAGCCGGCGGTGCTGGTGGCGAGCCCAGCGCCGGGGGCGACGCCGGTGAAACGGGCGTCGGCGGAGATCCCGGCAGCGGCGGCAATCTGGCACCTGGTGGAATGGTGGGGGTCTACGGTCCTCCGCCCACCGGTGGGATGCCCGGCACCGGTGGCGACACCGGGTCAGGCGGCGCAGCCGGAGACGGGGCCGCTGGCGAGGGAGGCAACCTGGGCACGGCCGGCGCCTATGGTGGCGTGGCGGGGTACGAGGGCGACGGCGGTGCCAGCGCGGACGCAGGAGCTGGCGGGTTCGATCCGGTTCCGGTTCCGGTCTACGGACCCGCACCAGCGTACGCTGCGACGCCGCCCGACGAAGGCACCGGCGAGTAGCTCTGCGCACCGCAGCGACCGCCGGACCGACGGCGATAGCAGCACGCACCGGCAGCCGGACCGACGCGTTCAACAGAAGGTGTGCTCGCCGCTCGGAAAGATCTTCCCCGGATTGAGCAACCCTGCCGGATCGAAGACGCTTTTCAGGTCACGCTGCAGTCGAATGAGCTCGGTGCTTTGCTCCATGGGGAGGTAGGGGGCTTTGAGCACACCGATACCGTGCTCACCACTGAGAGTACCACCGAGCTCGAGCGTGTCCCGAAAGAGCTGCTCGATGGCGGAGTCGATCGCGGGTCGCTCACTCTCGTCGTCCCAGAGGAAGTTGACGTGCAGGTTGCCGTCACCGCCGTGTCCGTACGCCAGGGTGCGAACGCCCAGGCGCTCACTGCTCCGGACGGTGCGGTCCAGCAATTCGGCGATGCGCTGCCGCGGGACGACGATGTCCTCGGACAGCTTGTTCTTCGCCAGCCGCCGCACGGCCGCGCTCATCTCCCGGCGGGCGCTCCAAAGCCGGTCGCGCTGGGACGCATTCTGAGCCACCAGCAGGTCGAGCGCATTCACCTCCTCACAGGCACCGGAGATGCGCTCGGCCTGCGCCTCGCAACTGGCTTCGTCTCCGTCCACCTCGATCAAGAGCAGCGCTCCGGCGCGGCGGTCGACTGGGTTGCCTGCATCCCGAAGAGCCTGAAGCGTGCCGGCGTCCAACAGCTCCATACACCTGGGGATGATCCCCACCCCGGTGATTTCCTGCACCGCGCGGGCGGCCTGGCCGACGTCCGCGAACAATACCAACAGCGTCAAGACGCTCGGCGGCTTCGGGATCAGACGCAGGGTGATGTCGCCAAACACGCCCAGGGTGCCCTCGCTGCCCACCATGAGCGCGGTGAGATCGTAGCCGGTCACTCCCTTGCGCGTTCGGCGACCGAAATGCAGGCGCCTGCCATCCATGAGCAGAACGTCGAGCCCAAGCACGTAGTCGCGCGTCACACCGTACTTGAAGGCTCGTGGCCCACCGGCGTTGGCAGCCACGTTGCCACCGAGGGCGCAGTTCGCCAGGGAGCCAGGGTCGGGAGGATAGAACAGCCCTTCGCGCTCGACCTCGAAGTGAAGGGTCTCCAGCACCACCCCCGGACCCACCACGGCGAGCGCTTCGCGACGATCAATCTCTTTGATGCTGGACATCCCCAGGGTGGACAACACGATGCCGCCTGCGACTGGAACCGCACCCCCGACCCGCCCGGTGCCACCGGCGCGCGGCGTGATGGGCACTCCGGTCTCGGTCGCCACGGCGAGCGCGACGCTGATGTCGTCGGCGGTCTCGGCGAGCACGACCGCATCCGGCACTCGGCCCTCGGCTTCGGACTCGTCCGCAACGTAGCGTTCGCAGGCTTCGTCGCGCACCAGCACCTTGGATGGACCGAGCCGGCGCGTAAGCAGCGAGCAGGCCTTCTGCCGAGCTGAGTCCGAGGGGTCGGGAAGACGGGCATGGGGATCGAGCATGGGCGCCGAACGGCAATCTAGCGGCGCGGACCCGCCGTCACCAGCGGGCCCTGAGCACCGAGCCGAGGTGCCGCGAACCCGGACCGGAACCAACCGCCAGGGCGAAATCGGCACAAAACTCGCGGGATACGCCGCCCGCCCCGGCCACGCCGGCCCGCGCCGCTCGATCCCACTTGACGGCCGAAGCGCCGCGGGTACCTTCGTTTGCCCCAAGGCTCCGGAGAGGTGACCGAGAGGCCGATGGTACCCGCTTGCTAAGCGGGCGTAGGGTGACACCTACCGTGGGTTCGAATCCCACCCTCTCCGCCAATTGACTGCGCTAGGGCCTTCCTGGCGTCCATTGCTCGCCTAGGCATCAGGTGTGCCGCCCGTGGGTGTCCTGCGGTGCTCGGGCCCGGCGGGC
>CAZSVU010000401.1:0-7380 GCA_964610275.1 uncultured Polyangiaceae bacterium
GCCGGACGCAGCACCCGGTCCTCGACATCGAGCAGCGTCGCGCCGTGCATCTGACCGGTCAGGCCGAGGGCACGAACGGCTCCCAGCTCCCGCGGAGCTCGCCCGCGCAAACACCTCATGGCCGCATCGACCGCCATCCACCACGCTGCGGGATCCTGCTCGGACCACAGGGGCCGGGGGTTCTGGACGGTGAGCGGAGCCGTGGCTTGGGCGACGATACGCTGCTCCGCATCCACCAGGACGATCTTCACCCCCGAGGTTCCCAGGTCGATGCCGACGAACATCCGCTAGCTCCACCGCCACCCGAGACGCTCCGAGCGTGCGACCCGAGAAGGCGCCGGGCCAGGCCGTGAGCCTCGCCCAGACGACGCCCTACGGTAGCCTCAATCGTCGCGCCTGACCCAGCCTTTCCTGCGCTCGAGCAGGGGGTAGCTGCTGGCAGCCCAGAAACCGAGCGGCCGCGCGGCTCGCCATGCGTCAGATCTGGTCTATCGCGGGCAGCCTCGCTAAGACCCCCTCATGCACGAGGCGCGCCGGGTTCTGCTCACCGGGGCAACGGGGTTCGTCGGGCGCCACCTGGGGCCGGCGCTCACCGCCGCCGGGTTGACGGTGGTCCGAGCCTCGAGGTCCGTCGCGCGCGCGCGACGCGCGCAGCCTGACTGCGAATGGGTGGAGCTCGACCTGCGGGACGACGACAGCATCCGGGACGCACTCAGCGAGTGCGATGCCGCCTACTACCTGCTGCACGCGGTGGGCGCGACCTCGGACTACCCGGTGGAGGAGGCCCAGACCGCCGAACGCTTCGCGCGCGCTGCGCGCCACGCAAACCTCCGCCGGCTCGTCTACCTCGGTGGCGTCGCACCCCGTGGAACGGTGTCGCGGCATCTGCACAGCCGCCTGCAGACCGGCCGCATCCTGCGTCAATCTGGCGTCCCGACCGTCGAGCTGCGCGCTTCGATGATCGTCGGACACGGTAGCCAGAGCTTCGAGCTGGTACGCAACCTGGCGGCTCGCGTCCCCGTTCTGCCCCAGCCCGACTGGCTCCTGTTCCGGTCCTGCCCGGTTGCCATCGACGACGTCGTGGTCGCTCTGCTCGCGACGCTGCTGCTCCCCGAGCTACGCGACGATTGGTACGACCTGCCAGGCCCCGAGCAGCTCAGCCACCGCAACGTGATGCTGCGCGTGGCCAGCCTGCTGGGCCACACGCTGCGCATGCTGCCCGTGCCCGACCTCGAGCTCCGTCCGGCCCTGCGCTGGCTGGGGCCGCTGACAGGCATTTCGCCGGACCTGGCCGCTGAGCTGCTGGAGGGCCTTCGGTCGGATCTGGTGCCGGAGTCGGGACACTCCATCTGGCCTCACCTGCCCTGGGCTCGACGACGCGGATTCGACGCCACCGTCCACGATGCCCTGCTCGACCGAAGTTGCCCACAATCCCCGTCGCCACGGACGCAAGCCCGGCTGATCCGTGCTGCCCAGGACGTGCGCCAGCGCGTTCACTCTTGATTGAGCGCGCAGCGTCGAGGAGAGTCCGCCGGAAGCGATGCGCGGCGTATGGATCACTCGGCACGGTGGGCCAGAAACCCTCCAGGTGCGCGAAACCGCTGACCCGACTCCGGGAGCCGGCGAAGTGCAGGTCCAGGTGCGGGCCTGCGGGCTGGGGTTCGCCGACGTGCTCGCGCGCCAGGGCAAGGATCCGAATGCACCGCCGCTGCCCTGCGTGTTGGGAATGGAGGGTGCCGGCATCGTGGAACGCACCGGTGAGGGCGTGTCGGCAAGCATCGTCGGGCGACGGGTCGCTTTCTTCTGTCAGTCTGGCGCGCAGGCGAGCGTCGTCTGCGTGCCCGTGACCCAGATCGCCGAGCTACCGGAGGCCATCGGATTTCAGCCCGCAGCGGCCCTGCCGGTGGACTACTTGACCGCTCACCACATGCTGTTCGAGGTGGGGCATCTCCGGCCGGGAAGCAGCGTCTTGGTGCACCTGGCCGCGAGCAGCGTCGGCATCGCCGC
Source organism: uncultured Polyangiaceae bacterium (assembly GCA_964610275.1). GTDB lineage: Bacteria > Myxococcota_A > Polyangia > Polyangiales > Polyangiaceae > JAFGBI01. Next base: position 2,008 of record CAZSVU010000401.1, read on the forward strand.
CCTGCAACTCTGCCAAACCGTCCCCAACGTCACCATCTACGCCACAGCCCCCCGAAGCCAACACGCGCTGCTCCAGGAGCAGGGCTGCCACCACGCGATTGACTACACCGCCGTGGACTATGTCGACGAGGTCCGGCGTCTCACCCGAGGCGACGGCGTGGACTTGGTACTGGATCCCCTGGGAGGGAGAGACTGGAAGCTCGGCTACGCGCTGCTGCGCCCAGCTGGCATGCTGGTCGCGTACGGAATGGCCAACGCCAACCGAGGCGGCACGCGATCCTGGTCCGGTGCGCTCAGAGAGCTCTGGCGGATGCCGCGCTACACTCCTCTGCGTCTGATGAGCGACAATCGCGCGGTGGCCGGCGTCAACTTGGGGCAGTTGCTCGACCGCGGACCACTGCTCCGTCGACAGCACGACGCGCTCATGCGGCTGGTGGCGGCGGGCACCGTGCTGCCTCGGGTCGCTGCCAGCTACCCGTTCTCGCAGGCCGATGCCGCCCACCGTGAGATCGAGTTGGCAACGAACCCAGGCAAGGTCGTCCTCTTCCCGGAATAGGAGAGGTCACGGAGGCAAGCCCGCGAACATGCTGCGTGAGTTGCTCAGAGGAGGAGAATGGTCGGATCTCTTGGATCTGGTCTCACCTTCTTTTTTCGACGTGCTGCGTCCACGCGATCTCCAACTCGAAGTCCGCAGGTTGACGGCCAACTACGTTCGCCGTCACGCCGTCGTTCGGGCCCGCAGGAGGCTGGAGCGCCAACTGCGCGACGCCCATGTGCCCATCCGACTGGGAGTCGAGGCAGCCTCCGGCACCCCCAATCCACGGCAACGCGGCCAATGGCTGCTCGAACTGTTCTTTCGGCAACTGCTGCACGCGGACGAAGCCTTGCTCGACCTACGGTTCGACCGGTTCAGCGAGCAAGGCGACGAGCTGGTGTGGAACCCTCGACCACTGCTCGCACAATGGGACGCTGAATTTCTCGACACGCTTCGAAAACTCTACGTTGGTTACTACGAAGACGACTCCCCGGGCTTCCGCAACGCTCTAGATCGACTCGGGCTCCGCTGCGCAGAAGAGATCTTCGCGTCGCAATTCGCGCGCGGCCGGCAGCAATCGGTCGCGTTCCGGCTGAGTGACTTTCGCCGCACGTTCCACGACACCTTCGTCCAGTGTCGCGACTGCGGTGCGACTCTGCACGGTGGCTTCGTGCCGTTTGGAATCTACCTCGCGTTTCTCTACGAGCACCTGGAACGCCTGGGAGGAGAGCACGACGTGATTCGCGCGTTTCGGGCGTGCCGGTCGGGTTGACCCGGCGCGTCGTGCTATCCGCTACGTGTCAAACGACACTCCTCGCGGCGGCCGGGTGCGCGCAGTCGCCTCGGTGAAGCCCGTTTTTCGGGGCCTCAGTGGCCCCCGACCGACAAGCCGACGTGCGACCGCGCATTTGGGTTGTAAAAGCCGTCGGGTCGCGGCAAAAAGCCACCACAGTCCGCAGGTTTACTGGTCATACCAACCAGTCCGGACGCGCGGCTGTGCAGTGCCCCGCCGCATCCGCGGCTACCCCTCAACTGCCGCGGCTGATCAGCCGCGCGCCAACTACCCCTCCCGAAACGTATGACCACGAAACGGTACGTAACAATCGATGGGAACGAAGCCGCAGCATCGGTCGCGTTCCGCGTCAGCGAAGTGTGCGCCATCTATCCCATTACCCCCGCCTCACCCATGGGTGAGCTTCCCGACGAGTGGGCAGCCCGGGGCATGAAGAACATCTGGGGCATCACACCAACCATCATGGAGATGCAGTCCGAGGGCGGTGCCTCTGGCGCCGTGCACGGGGCCACCCAGGCTGGAGCCCTGTCCGCGACGTTCACCGCGTCGCAGGGGCTGCTGCTGATGATCCCCAACATGTTCAAGATCGCGGGAGAACTCTCCCCGGTCGTGATCCATGTTTCCGCGCGTACCGTCGCCACCCACGCCCTGAGTATCTTCGGCGATCACTCGGACGTGATGGCGTGCCGGGGCACGGGGTTCGCGTTGCTCGCCTCCTCGGGCAATCAGCAGGTGCACGACCTGGCGTGCGTCGCCCACGCTGCCACTCTGCGCTCGCGCATTCCCTTCATCCACTTCTTCGATGGCTTCCGGACGTCACACGAGATCCAGAAGATCGAGCTGTTGAGCGACGACGACCTGCACGCGATGATGGACGAAGACCTCATCGAGCAGCACCGCGACCGCGCCCTCAGCCCGGACCATCCGGTGCTCCGCGGGACCGCCCAGAATCCCGACGCCTTCTTCCAGGCAAGAGAAGCCTGCAACCGTTGGTACGACGAATGCGCCGACCTCGTGCAGGCCGAAATGGACCGGTTCGCCAAGGTGAGCGGTCGCCAGTATCACCTGTTCGACTACTACGGCGCTCCGGACGCCGAGCGGGTGATCGTGGCGATGGGCTCGGGTGCCGAGACCATCCGCGACACCATCGAGTTCCTGGCCAGCCAGGGAGAGAAGGTGGGTTTCGTCGAAATCCGGCTCTACCGCCCGTTCGATGTCGACCGGTTCCTCGCGGCCCTCCCCAAGACGACCAAGAAGATCGCCGTGCTCGACCGCACCAAGGAACCCGGTGGGCTGGCCGAGCCGATGTTCCTGGACGTGGTGGCCGTCATCGCAGAAGCCCGGCTGACCAACGTGCAGCAGGTCATCGGCGGTCGCTACGGCCTCTCGTCCAAGGAGTTCACGCCGGCCATGGTCAAGGCCGTGTGCGACGAACTCTCCAAGGACGACCCGAAGAAGCGCTTCACGATCGGCATCAACGACGACGTCACCCATCTGTCGCTGGATTACGACGCGAGCTTCAACCTCGACAGCGAGGGCATGACGCAAGCCATGTTCTTCGGCCTCGGCTCGGACGGAACCGTGGGTGCCAACAAGAACAGCATCAAGATCATCGGCGAGGGCACCGACTCCAAGGTCCAGGGCTACTTCGTGTACGACTCCAAGAAGGCCGGCGCGATCACCGTGTCGCACCTGCGCTTCGGCCCCAAGCCCATCCGCGCCCCCTATCTGATTCAGCAGGCGGATTTCGTGGCTTGCCACCAGTTCGGCTTCCTCGAGCGCTACGACATGCTGGAGAACTCCAAGCCTGGCTCGGTGTTCCTGCTCAACAGCCCCATCCCCAAGGACCATGTGTGGGACGAGTTGCCGAGGGAGGTCCAGGAGCAAATCATCGCGAAGAAGCTGCGCTTCTTCGTGATTGATGGGTCGCAGGTCGCCCGCGACGCGGGCATGGGTGGCCGCATCAACACGGTGATGCAGACCTGCTTCTTTGCCATCTCGGGCGTGCTTCCGAAGGAACAAGCCATCACCAAGATCAAAGAAGCAATCCAGAAGACCTACGGCAAGAAGGGCGCCGACGTCGTGGCCAAGAACCACGGCGCCGTCGACGCTGCCCTGGCGCACCTGCACGAGATCCAAGTCCCCGCCCAGGCCAGTTCCAAGCTCAAGAAGCCACCCGTGGTTCCGCCGGAGGCCCCCGAGTTCGTGCAGAACGTAACCGCCGTGATGATCGCCCAGAAGGGCGACACTCTGCCGGTGAGCGCGTTTTCGCCGGATGGCACATGGCCGCTCGGCACCACTCAGTGGGAGAAGCGCAACATTGCCGAGTTCATCCCGGTCTGGGACGAGAAGATCTGCATTCAGTGCAACAAGTGCGTGATGGTCTGCCCGCACGCAGCCATTCGCGCGAAGGTGTACGACCCGGCGTTGCTGGCGAAGGCCCCCGAGACCTTCAAGTCCGTCGACTTCAAGGGTCAACCCTTCAAGGGCCAGAAGTACACGATTCAGATCGCGCCGGAGGATTGCACCGGCTGCGAGATGTGCGCCGTGATCTGCCCGGCCAAGGACAAGGCGAATCCGAGCCACAAGTCACTCATGATGACAGAGCAGCGGCCGTTGCGGGAGCCGGAGCGCGAGAACTACGCATTCTTCCTGGGCCTGCCCGAGGTCGACCGCACCAAGCTCAAGCTCGACGTCAAGGGCACGGCCTTCATGCAGCCGCTGTTCGAGTACTCCGGCGCCTGCGCCGGCTGCGGCGAAACCCCCTACGTCAAGCTGCTCACGCAGCTGTTTGGCGACCGGGCGCTGATCTCGAACGCCACGGGGTGTTCCAGCATCTACGGCGCCAACCTTCCCACCACGCCGTACACCCCCAACAAGGATGGCCGCGGCCCCGCCTGGTCCAACTCACTGTTCGAAGACAACGCGGAGTTCGGCTTCGGGTTCCGTCTCGCCGTGGACGCGCAGATGGCGCAAGCCAAGCTCTACGTCCAGCAGTTCGCTTCCAAGCTCGGGGACGAGCTCGTCAAGGGCCTGCTCGAGGCCGACCAGAGTGACGAGATCGGGATTGCGGCGCAGCGCGCACGTGTAGACGCCCTGGTCCAGAAGCTCGAGAGCGACAGCAGCCGAGAAGCCCGACGCCTGCTCCGCCTCGCCAACTGCCTGGTCAAGAAGAGCGTCTGGGCCGTGGGCGGCGACGGCTGGGCCTACGACATCGGATTCGGCGGCCTGGATCACGTCCTGGCTTCGGACCGGGACATCAACGTCCTGGTGCTGGACACCGGCGTCTACTCGAACACCGGCGGGCAACAGTCCAAGGCCACACCGCTCGGCGCATCGGCCAAGTTCGCCGCCGCCGGGCGCGAGGTTCCCCGTAAGGACCTCGGGATGATCGCCATGGCCTACCCCAACTGCTACGTGGCGCAGGTGGCCTTCGGGGCCAAGGACCTGCAGACGGTCAAGGCTTTCGTGGAGGCCGATCGCCACCGGGGTCCGAGCATCATCATCGCCTACAGCCATTGCATCGCTCACGGCTTCGACCTGAAGGCGGGCTGCGAGCATCAGAAGATGGCCGTGGATGCCGGCCTCTGGCCGCTCTACCGGAGCGATCCCGCTCTGGCCGTCCAGGGGAAGCCCCCGCTGCAGCTGGACGGCGGCGGCGAGCTCAAGGTTCGGGTGAAGGAGTTCGCGCTGAGCGAGACCCGCTTCCGCATGGTTCAGAAGCTCGATCCCGAGCGATTCGACCGTCTGCAGGTGGATGCTCAGAACGACGCCGACCGGCGAGTCCAGCTGTACCGCCAGCTGGCCGAGATGCTGGTCAAGCCACCTGGAGGAAGCGCGGACTGATCCGCGATGCGGCCTCACGGCGATGGGCTCACTCAGCGGGTGAGCCGCTCGCCGCGAGGCCGGTGCCTGGGGGATCCGCTGGACGGCAGGTTGGTCCCCAACTCGACGCCAACTGAAACACTTGCAAGTCTATCGCTGCGAACCAGTGCCCTGTCTCGGAAGTAACAATCCATGAACGCGCCGTACCGCATGATTGTGG
>CAZSVU010000402.1:0-7366 GCA_964610275.1 uncultured Polyangiaceae bacterium
CTGCTATCCGGCCTTGGCGCCGCGGCGCCGACTGGATCGCGGGCTGGAGCCGTGCTCCGGCGGTGGCACCGACCGGAGGCGCGGACCTTCGAACCGGAACGCGCGGCTGCTGATGTCGCGTAGCAGCCGGGCGGCGCGGAGCGGCTCCTCGTGTTGCGCGAGATCCGTCAGACTGATCACCCCCACCAGTCGATCCTGGTCATTCGTGACGATGAGGCGTGCCTTACGGTGCGCGGTCATCAACCGTTCGACGCGCGAAATCGGATCGTAGACGCGGCAGCACACCACCGGGTGACTCATGACCTCTTCGACTCGCGTGTGGCTCGCGCTGCGCCCGGCAGCGCAGACGCGCATCGAGATGTCGCGATCGGTGATCACCCCCAGCACACGACCCTCGTCGTTGCACACGGGCAAGAAGCCCAGGATGCGTTCGAACATCTTCCGCGCGGCTCGCTCCACCGTCAGTCGAGGTGGAACGGTCTCGACGCTGGAAGTCATGATCTCGTGACACTGCATCGCATGCCCTCCGTTGCCCAGGTGGCGGCTGCTACGGTGTGCGTTGGTGATGGGGGCGGATGCCCATAAACGATCCCCCCAGCGCGCGTGGGCTCAGCCAGCTCGGTTGGCTCCTCGCCGCCGGGAACCCCCAGTATAGATCCGTTTGCCCCGGTCGGGGCCAAACAAGGTTCGGGGCGAGACTGTTTGCTCGAGCGTCACCGAGTCGACTTGATTCACGCACCGTGGCATGCGAACCGAGGGACGCATGCCGCCGTCGAGTCGCCGCCGCACCGAGCTTTCCTGGACGCTCTACGACTGGGCCAACTCGGCGTTTGCGACGACCGTCTTGGCGGGGTTATTCCCGGTGTTTTTCAAGCAATACTGGGGGACCGGGGTGGACGCGGCCACCAGCACCGCCCGCCTGGGCTACGCCAATTCTGCCGCTAGCCTAGTCATTGTGTTGCTGGCTCCGGTCCTCGGTGCGGTGGCGGACGCTGGCGGGTTACGCAAGCGATTGCTCATGTTCTTCGCATTGGTCGGCATCACGGCCACCGGAGGATTGTGGTTTGTGGGCCAGGGGCATTGGTGGCCGGCCGTGGGTTTGTTCGTGATTGCCAACGTGGGCTTCATGGCGGGGAACGTCTTCTACGACGCCATGTTGGTCAGTGTGGCAACGGAGGACCGGCGCGACCGGGTCTCGGCACTCGGCTACGCCCTGGGTTACCTCGGTGGGGGACTGCTGTTTGCCGCGAACGTAGCCATGGTGGTCTCGCCGCAAACGTTTGGATTCTCTGGGGTTGGCGTGGCGGGACGGGCGGCATTCGTATCGGTGGCCCTCTGGTGGGCCGTCTTCACCGTGCCGCTGGTGCTCTTCGTGCATGAACGCCGCGAACGCATCCAAATTGGGCGGGCTGTGGTGCAGGGATTGCGGAGCTTGGCCGCGACTTTGCGCGAGATTCGGCGATTCCGAGTGGTCACCACCTTCCTCTGTGCCTACTGGCTGTACATCGACGGAGTCGACACCATCATCCGCATGGCGGTGGACTACGGGATGGCCATCGGGCTCCACAGGAATGCGCTCATCAAGGCCCTGCTGCTGACCCAGTTCGTGGGGTTTCCTTCGGCCATTCTGTTCGGGAAGCTCGGGGAGAAGCTCGGCGCCAAGCGCGCGATTCTGATCGCCATCGGCGTGTATGTGGCCGTGACCATCATGGCAGCGCGCATGACCACCGCACGCACGTTCTTCCTCTTGGCAGGCGGTATCGGCCTGGTCCAGGGCGGCGTGCAAGCTTTGAGCCGGTCGCTCTACTCTCGGCTGGTCCCGGCCAGCAAGGCCACGGAGTTCTTCGGCTTCTACAATATGCTCGGGAAGTCCGCTGCCGTGGTTGGACCACTGCTGCTGGGCCTGGTGAGCCAGCTGACGGGTCGACCCCGGATCAGCATTCTGGTTGTTCTCGTCCTGCTGGTCGCCGGGGGGGGCCTGCTGGTCGCCGTCAACGAGCGCGAGGGGGTGCGGGTCGCCCGGGAGGTCGAAGGCCGCTAGAAGTACCCCGGTCCTGGATTCCGTCGGGCGCGGATACTTCGGTAAGTGCCAAAATCAGCCGCCCGGCAACCTTCCGGGGCTGAAACTCGCTGACTTTCCCACAAGAGAAAGAGCGTGTACGCTCTGCCCCGCATGTCTCTCACGGTTGCTTGCGAAGCGTGCGGAGCACGCCTGACCATTCCTGACGCCCTCTTCGAAAAGAAGATCAAGGGGAAGACGGTAAACATCTCCTGCAAGAAGTGCGGCAAGGGTATCCGCGTCGACGGAACCAAACCGCAGGACGATGCGGACACCGCCGCCGAGAAATCGTCGGACGCGACACCCGCCCCAGCTGACGCGGGTGGCGGTGCACCGGTCGAGGGTCTTTGGGCCGTCGCCTTTGCTGAGGACGACGATCGCGAGCTCACCACGGCGCAGGTCGCGGATGCGCTGAAACGCGGTGAGATCGGGGGCGGCAATCTCGTCTGGCGAGAGGGCATGAGCGACTGGAAGCCACTCGAGAAAGTTCCCGAGTTGGCCGCGCAGCTTCCCAAGAAGCAGCCGGGCGTTCTCGCGGGTGCCAAGGCCAAGGTGACGCTCGCTGACGCGCCGGTGCCCAAGGCCATCGCGAAGGGGCCGGACAGCAAGGCCGCTGCGCCCACACCGGCACCTCCTGCGTCTCCACCCTCCCCCCCGTCTCCGCCGTCCCCCCCGTCTCCGCCCAAGAAGGCGGAGCCAGAGCCGGCCAGCGAACCCGAGAAGCCGGACTCCGGCCAGTCAGACGTGGTCTCTTCGGTCGCACCGGTGGATCTTGCGGCACTGGCCGCGCCTGCGCCGAAGGAGGACAAGCCCGCCGAGGAAGCCAAGCCGCCCGCAACGCCATTTGGCGACATCTCGGCTCCAGCCATCCAGGCGCCCCCGGTGGAAACGGGGCCGGCGGCTCAGGCTCTCGTCGACAAGGCAGTGGACTACACCGGCGTCGGCGAGGCAGAGATGTTCGCGAAGAGCGACCGGAAGAAGTACCTCCCGCTCGCCGTGATTGGGCTCGTGCTGTTGATCGGGATCATTGCTCTTTCGGCCGGGGGTTCGTCCGAGCCCGAGCCTCCTGCTGAGACGCAGGAAGCGAAGCCGGTCGAGAAAGGGCCCCCTCGGGACATTCGTGCCCAGATGGCCAAGAAGAAGGGCGATGGCGTCGACGAGCAGACTGGCTCGACCGATTCGCCTGCTGACGGGTCCAAGGACAAGGCCCAGAAGGCCGATGATTCCAGCGGGTCAGGGTCCCACCAGGACGACCTCGTCAAGGCGATGAAGCAGGGCCTCGATAAGAAATAGCCTGGTCATCGGCGAGGGCCGCCACACGCTCGCCTCCCCGACGCCACGGCCCGGCGTCAGGGAGACTGTTCTTGCCTGCGCCTGGGCACCGGCTCAGGTGATCCGGATGTCGTCGTCCGTGATTTCGACGTCGCCGTCCGCGGGCGGGGCGTCGCTGCCGGCGTCGCCCTTCTTCTTGCCTTTCGACTTGCCCTTGTCGCCCGCGCCATCCGCCTGAGCCTTGTCGCCCTCGCCGCCCTCGCCGCCCTCCAGCCAGTCCAGAGCCTGCTTGACGGTTTCGCCCGAGTCGTCGACGTAAGCGTGCTTCAACGCGATCCGCGGCACTACCACCTTGTCCCAGACGTGGCCCAGCGGGACGTAGTCGACCAGGGTGGTGGCCGGCATGACGGACAGTAGGTCCACCTCGGTGAACGGTTTCTCGTTGTGCGCGTTGGCCAGGGCCTGGGCGATGATCTTGCCCAACTTGTCTTTGGGTAGACGTGCGGCGAGCTCTTCCACCGAGATACCGTCCACGATGTCGCGGTGAGTGATGAGCTTGTCCTCGATGGCGCGGTCGAGCATGAACGCGATGTGCGTCTTGGCCTGCTCGAACGCTTCCTTCTTCGACGCCGCGGCGGCCCAGAATTCCCCTTCGACCACGTACGCCCACAAGAGCTTCGCGTCGAGGTAGCGGACGCGATCATCGGGGTGGAACAGTGCCACGATGGAGTCGGCATCGGTCTCACCTTCATCCAGGGCAATCTGCAGATCCTCACCGGCGGAGCTCGCCGCCTTCTTCATTGCGATCTTCTGCTTGATGCCGGTGGTCAGCACCAGGATCTGTGAGCGCAGCGTGGGCTGATGCTCGAGCCCCTTCATGATGGCGGCAGGCGGGAAGTGACGGATGAAGTCTTCCGGAGTTCGTCGCCCTATCTCCAGCCCATGCTCGATGACGTGTGCGAGGAAGCGATCCCGCCCGTCGCGCAACCGAGATTGAAAGGGGGAGTTCTGATCGGTGTTGGATTCGCCTTCGTTCTCCATCTGCGAGATCTCCGATTCTGCCCAGTGGGTTCTTCAGATTACCCGATCCGGGACCGAGATTGGGGACACTCGCGCACCCCTCCGGTGCTGTTGGTCGCTCCGGCCGCTCTCCCGCGCAGCCTCAGGCAGGGGGGCGCATGTTCAGGGGGAAGAGACTCTCCCTGGAGTGGCGCGCGGCTACTTCTCGCGCAGAGCCTTGGCCGTATCGCGAGCCGCCGTTGCGTACTCTTGGGCCCGTGTCTTGCTTGCTGCGTCGGAGAGCAGCTTCGAGGCGCGCTCGTAGCGCTGGCCGAGATCGTCCCAGAACGCCGGATCGGGATCCACCGGCGGCACCAGCTGCAGGACGAACGCGGCGTCGAAGGCTGCCAGTCCGGCGAAAGGGCTCTTGGACCGAGCGATCGTGTCGAGGCCCTTGATGTTGCCCATACCGGCCGGGAGGAATGGGCCCCGCATCATCATCTCTGCTGCGTCTTTGGGCCCTCCCTGTAGGGCCGAGGCCAGGGCCCCCAGTAGCCGGGCTTCGTCCGCGTACTCCCCTTTCCCGTCCGAGCCGAGTTGGCTGACGCTGGCTGCCCGCGCGAAATCGGCGGACCGCCAGAAGCGTTGCCCGAGCTCTACCAGTGCTCTGGCGTAGAGACGGCGTGCTTCCAGCGAGAGGGTACTGGCGTCCAAACGCTTGCGTAGGCTGGTCGGGATCCCGCGCGCCAGCAGGGCGCGAAGCATCTCGGGGGCGGAAGGGTCCACGTGTGCCAGAATGAACCCGGCGTAGAACGTGGGCAAAGCCTGGGCCAAGGACGCATCCTGGGCTGCGTTGGGGGCGAGCGGAGGCAGAGCCGGGAGCACCAGTTGATCCAGCGCGTCGATTCGCCGGCCGCTGTACAGCTTGGAGAGCAGCTCTCGGGCTCGGTGCACGCGCGGGTCATTGAGCACTCCGACCTCGGCGAGCACTTTTAGGCCCACCAGCGCCGCGTCCCGACCACGGTCCTTGCGTGGGGCCAACGCTTCGTCGAGCGCCATGTAGTAGACGTCGCTCAGCTCCTGGTCGCTGGCGAGCTCCTGAGGCAGAGGAACTTCCCGCACGACCTCCACGAACCGCATGTCCGCCAGTCCGGCCTCCACCGCGGTCACGCCTTTGCCGTAGCCCTCCAGCGCCGCACCCTGCACCGCGATGTCATGGATGGCCTGTGCCTGCCGCTTCACCCAGTTGCCCAGCGGACCGGCCAGGAATTCCGAGAACCGGACCTTGGTGAACGGCGGCGTGATCACCGGGGGCTCGCGGACGAGGCGATGGAGTCGTCCCGCCAGCGCCAGACCGACCAACGCGTCCTGGACGAGCGGTTCCAGCTCGCCGGGTGCACGTTCCAGAAAGTCGCCGACCAGCGTGTCGCCGCAGGCGACCGGCGCGAGCTCGGCACGGAGGCCGCGGATGAGGCCGACGTGAACGCCAGGACAGGGCTCGATCGCCGAGAGTGCCGCGTCGCGCGCGGCAGGATTCGATTGCGAAAGTGCGGCGGCCAGCGCCTCCCTGACGGAAGCCGCGTCTGAGCCGCACCCCGCAGACGTGGAGGGTCCCGAAACCAGGGCGCGGCATTCGGCAGGCGCAGGTGGAACGGACTCGGGCGAGGGCGGCAACGCCGGGGAGAGCGCTGGGTCCGGCGGCAGCCCAGGCTCGGCCGAGGCGGCGGTCGGCTGTGGCGGCGTGGCGGCCTGTGGGGTGGCGGCGCCTCCGCAGCCGACGAGGAGCAAGCACGACAATCCAGCAATCAGCGGACGCATGCTCCCCCGTCTACCCCAGTGGCCGCCTTCAGGGAACAGCCCAGCTGGCCTTGTGGACCAGCCGCGGTGCGTGGATGGGCCACGGCGCGGCCGTCCGGGGTCGAACGTGCGCCTGGCCGCGGCCCGATCCGGCGCCGGTCAGCGGGTGGCCATCGAGCGCGCGTAGCCCTGGAGCAGCTTCACGTAGTTGCCGCGCTCGTAGATCAGCGGCTGGGGGCTCTTGGCGAGGTTCATGCTGCCCAGGGCCTGGGCCAGAGACTCGTATTCCTTCTTCTCCAACCAGGCCGCCATCTCGTCGCGCAGCTTGGCGATGTGCTCGGGGCCGTTCTTGAGCACGGCCGAGACGACCTGCACGGCGTGAGCCCCGGCCATGACGGCCTTGATCGCGTCGGTGCTGGTGTGCACGCCGCCGCTCACTGCGAGCGAAATGTCGAGCTGCACGGAGAGGATCGCGAGCCAGCGGAGTCTCAGCAAGAGCTCCGACGAATCCGACAGCCTGAGCTGCTGCGTGGTCTCGAGCTCTTCGACGTCGATGTCCGGCTGGTAGAAGCGGTTGAAGAGCACCAGGCCCTTCGCGCCCGCACTCTGCAACTGCTTGGCCACGCTCGACACCGAGGAATAGAACGGAGACAGCTTCACTGCCACGGGCAGCTTGGTTTCCTTGGCCACGGTGGCGACAATCTCGGCGTTGCGCTTCTCGACGTCGGCGCCGGATTCGTCGGGGTTCGATGAAACCTGGTAGAGATTGAGCTCGAGGGCGTCGGCGCCAGCTTCCTCGATTTGCTTGGCGTAGCGCAACCAGCCGGAGTTCGTGATGCCGTTGAGCGATCCGATTACCGGCACGCTGACCGCCGCCTTCACCTTTCCGATCTGCTCCAAGTAGGCGTCCGGTCCGAGCAGAAACTCGCTGGCACTCGGCAGATACGAGAGCGCCTCCGCGAACGATTCGCTGTGGGCATCCAGATGCTCACGCGCCAGGTTCTCGCTGTCGATCTGTTCTTCGAACAGCGAATTCATCACGATGGCCGCCACGCCCGCATCCTCGGCGCGTTTGACCAGGTCCATGTAACCAGCGATGGGGGAAGCCCCCACCATCAAGGGATGCGCGAGCTTCAGGCCGAGATAGGTCGTTGAGAGATCCACGTTCAATCCTCCGTCGTCTCACCTAGTGCTGTGTCTCACAAGTCGCAATCGTTGTCCTCCGCCGGGCCGAACGCG
>CAZSVU010000403.1:0-7317 GCA_964610275.1 uncultured Polyangiaceae bacterium
GCGCCGTCTTTGCCGGCAGCGTCCATGCCCTGAAAGATCACCAGCACGGCGTAGCGGTTCGATGCGTAGTGAAGCCGCTGCAGGGACGCCAGCTCGTCCACCTGCTCCTCGAGAAGCGTGTGGTATTCCTTCTTCGACTTGTAAGCGCGTTTCACGTGCGTCCGCCACTTCTTGAGGTCGACCGTCGTGCCCTCGGGAATACAGAAATCACGTGGATCTATTGTCAGCGTCATGACGTGCCGCCCCTGCGTGTGTTCGTGGTTTTGGGTGCGCTTCCTTCTGAGAGTGTCTCGACGTCCGCGATCACGTCGAACAACTCCGCGTCGATGCTGCTCTGTCGCAATCGGCGGAAACTCCCGTTGAGCTCTTCGAGCAAGTCGTCGATGTTCTTGTCGGCGCGTTGCGTCGCCGACAGGCGGCTTGCGTTCTCGCTCGCGAGGGATTCTCCTGCGCGCAACACTGAGTAAATCGACCGCAGACGCTCGCCGAACCGAACGTCGAGGACGCTGCCGCGGACAGAGACGACGGCGCCGAGGTTTCTGGGCTTCGCGTCGCTGTTCACGCGTGCACCCTGGTGTTCGACCGTGCGCGCGAAGTCGGACGGCCTTGGGGACTGTCAGCGACGGCCTCGTCGGGCGGAAGATATGCTGGCACATCGAGGCGCGCCACGCCTATGCGATTGGGAACAGCGATAGGAAAGAGACTGGCATCCTTGTTGGCCACATCAACGAAATCGATGCCGCGGTAGGGAGCGAACGTGACGAGCCCCATTCGCTTCCACGTGAGTAGGTCCGTGGAGAAAGCCAGGGCGATCCGCGGGCCGATGGGGGAGAACGCCGTGTAGGTCATGATGTAACGCTGGAGCGGCTCCACCAACGTGATCCGAGGATCTTCGCAGCCGCCGCCGTCGGGCCGCCGCTCGTAGTCGGCTTGCGGCTCCAGCGCGATGCCCAGTCGCTCGACACCCGTAGGCTCGCCGGCTACGTCGAACAGAACGCGTGCGATGCCGATGCGCGAGTAGTTGCCCTTCGCGACGAGCCGCGGAAAGAGGTACAGTTCACCATCGGGGCCACGAACCGCAGCCGGATTGAGCACCCCCAAAGCCTCCTCCGGGTTGCCCGCCTCCGGCTCCATCAACACCTTGAGACGCCGCAATTGAAAAGCGGTCATGACGTCTTCCCCGCGGCGTCATCGTAACGCTCCAGGCACGCGACGAGCGTCTCGATGACTCGCTTGGTTTCTTCGGGGTCGCGGACCTGGATGGAGGTGACGCCAGCGTCCATGGCGGGACGGTCGTTGCCCCCTTCGAACAGGGCGTCTCCAATGAACAGCATGTCCTCGAGCGGTATTCCGAGGATGTCTCGCAGCTTGTGGATGCCGTACGCTTTGTCGATGCCGAGCTGGGTAACGTCGACGGACGTCGTGCCCCCCAACCCTTCTTCGTCTCGGCACCCATCATGACTATGCTGCTCCAACCGCATGACCTATCCCCCTATGGGGTATGGTTCAGACAGCAAGCCTCATGCCAACATCATCCGATAGAGCGGACCCCCTAAATGGCGGCACTTTGAGGTTCAGACACCGATCGGGCACGCCGAGCAGCCATGAACGGTGTCGAACAGGCCGTTCAAAATGAAGAGCACGCAACGATTCTGATGGGTACGACGAGCGAGGCACCTTGACGACGTGGTCGAAGGAGCTTCTCCTGTGACGGCCAGCGCTGGATTTGGTCCGATGTGACCGACGTGGCACGGATTGTGCGTGCGGTCCTCTCGTGCGGAATATCTACCGCAAGGCAGAGAGGGTCTACCCATGTTGCGAAGCCTGAAGGATTTCGAGCGATACACCGTGTCTGCCACCGATGGCGACATCGGAGACGTGGTTAGTTTCCTGCTGGACGACGAGCATTGGGTAGTGCGCTACCTGGTAGTCCAAGCCGGCGGTCCGCTCTTCCTGAATGGGCGTAAGGTGCTCATCTCCCCCATCTCCTTCCGCCACGCCGACGGGTCGACCCAGCACTTTCACCTGGCGTTGACGATGGACAAGGTCAAGAGCAGCCCGAGCATCGACGTGGACAAGCCCGTCTCTCGACAGCACGAGCGGGACTACTACCGGCACTATGGTTACCCCTACTACTGGGGCTACTCTGGACTTTGGAGGATGGGTGGTTACCCGGGATTGCTCGCGGCGGGCAGCTGGAGCGAGGCGCCCGCCGAACCGCCTGATGAGCCAGGAGACGTCCATTTGCGCAGCGCCCTGGAGCTCCGCGGGTACCATATACAGGGAAATGACGAGGCAATCGGCCACGTCGAAGACTTCATCGTCGACGATGAGTCCTGGGAGATACGCTATCTGGTGATCGACACCAGCAACTGGTGGGTCGGCAAGAAGGTACTGGTCGCACCACACTGGGCAAGCCACATCAGTTGGTCGGAACGCAACGTCTACGTCGACCTGTCGCGACAAGCTATCAAGAAGAGCCCCGAGTGGAACGCGAGCGCGCCCATCAATCGCCAGTACGAGGCACGTCTCTATGACTACTACGGACGCCCGGTGTACTGGGTAGGCGGCAAACCGGCTGCTGCTTCGCCACCGCCCCCGTAGAGCCGAGCCGGATGATGGCGGAGATGCAGAACAACCGTGGTCACGAGTTCCGCGCGACCAAAATGTGCCGACATGACGACAGACCCGATGGAGGGATCCGGGAATCGTTTGCCCTAGCTGGCCATCCGCGATCGTCGCGAAGACGCCCACGACCCCATCCGCGCCCGAAACGCTGTGCGACACCGCGTTGTCCCAAACGACGAGACTCAGTCCCGTGCGGCGAGACAACCGAGCTTGCCGAAGGTCAACGGCTTGGGTGAGCCTACCGCGAACATGGGTGGACAAGTGATAGTGATCCCGGCCGACCTGATGCCGGTGCAAACGGGGCTGGCGGCGACCTACCGGCATTGAGCGGACGCCAAGGACGGAGGAGAAGCATGCAGATCCAGGTCAATACAGACAGCAACATCGAAGGGCGCGAGAAGCTCACCGCCCACGTTAGGAGTGTAGTGGAGAGCGCTCTGAACCGATTCAGTGATCGGATCACACGGGTGGCAGTCCACCTCAGCGACCAGAACGGCGACAAGCGCGGCCAGGACGACAAGCGCTGTATGATGGAAGCTCGCCTCAAGGGTCGCCGGCCTACTGCTGTCACACACGCCGCCGCAACCTTGGACCAAGCCATTGACGGCGCGGTCGATAGGATTCAGCGGTCGATTGAGAGTGTTCTCGGGCGGCTGCAAGACCAGGGTTGAGGAGGCAGAGGAACCCCACCCGCGCACTACAACGGTGGTCCACAAGAGGGTGCTGGGACGAAGGCTGTGCAAATCCAAACCAACAGACGAGACGAACGCCACGCTAGTGACAGTGCATATTTGGCGAGTCGTTCACCACTTGCCCGATCACTCGAAAAGCAGCATCAAGTAGCTGCGTATCTGGGGGGCGAAGCTGCCGATCGACGTCGCGCATTCGTTCACATATGCGCAGAGCTGATGTTCTCAGCGAAGTGCGTGGATCCTCGTGTCCAGCAAAATGGGCGAATCAAGAGCACCGATTCGATTTGGGCAAGATGTCAGTCACCGGTGCTGTTGTTCATCAGGTCCTGGACATCATCGGAATCCGCGCAATTCTTCAACGCGCGCGCGACTGCTACCAACTGGTCAACCGAATTCGCGGCGCACCTCATCGCAAGAAACGACAGCTCACGCTGTTCTGAAGGTGAACCCAGATCCCTACGGGTCGATAGCGATCTCCGCTGGGCCGTGGTAGCGCCACGGCGTTTGTTTCAGCTCACCTTTGGAGTGGATTTCCATGATCGAGCAATCCGCTGCGGTGGCCCGGCAGTGCCGGCACTACGCCATGTGCAAGATCGATTCGGTCGGGACCGGTCTGTGCCCGGCAGGACGCCTCCATGGCTTCAACAGCCACTGGCCACAGGGGCGGATGGACATCGTGCGCGCGCTGGCCGAGGGTCGGCTTCCGTTCACCGAGGCTCTCGCCCGGATCGCGGATTCATGCGACCTGTGTGGTGTCTGCGACCGGCAGTGCCACTTCGTGACGGGGTTGCGCCCGCTGGGGGTGATGCGGGCACTGCAAGACCACGTGGCTGCCCTCCGTGCTGCCGGGGAGGTTCCGCAGCCGCCGCCGGCCGACCCCCTGGTGGCCGAGCTGGCCGAGGCTCTGGACTGTGCGCGGGTGACCAACGACCTTGCCGATCGGGTGGCCTACGCTGACGATCCCGGGCCCTTCTCCGCCCCGGTGCTGCCCCGGGCGGTGGCACTGCCCTTGGACGTCGCCGAGACCCAGGCGGTGATCCGGATATGCGCGGCCCACGGCGTGCCCTGGGTGGCTCGGGGCAATGGGTCCAGCGTGATGGGGTTCACGCTGACCCCGGGCGTGGTGATCGACACCGCGCTGCTGCAGAAGCTCGAGATCGACCAGCGGCGATGGCTGGCTCGCGTGGGGGCCGGCGTTAGCGCTTTCGACCTGCAGAAGGCCGCGACGGCCTGCGGGTTGAGGGTCAACGTGGCGGAACCCTCGGCGCTGGTGTGCGCCAACCTCGCCTGCTCCGGCATCTTCTCCACCTTCTCTCACGCCTATGGCACGGCTGCTGACAACTTCGTGTCCGCCACCTTCGTGGGGCCCGACGGCGCCGTCTTTTCTTCCAGCGACCCCGCCGCCCCCAACGTGTTTGGCTATCAGCCCAGGGACGCCCAGCCGCTGGGCCTCTGTGTGGAAGCAGAGGTTCGCCTGCATCCGGTTTCGAGCGACGAGCAGGGGGTAATAGTGCCCTTCTCCACGCTGCCCGAGGCGTTGCGTTTCGCGCGGGAACTGGGTATGCGTCGCCTCGGGGTGGCCGTCGGTGTGCTTGGGGGGGGAGTACCTCTCCGTGTTCATTGCACCCACGGGGACGCTGGCCGCGGCGGCGCGGGAGGTGTTTTCCCGGACCCTGGGGATTGCCTATGCCGTGCTGGTGATTGGCGACCGTTTCGCGGTGTCTGCGGTGCGCGAGCTGGCCCCCGTTGTCATCGGCCAGGATCTGTTCCGCACCCTGGTACTGGGCCTTCCCCGGCTAGCCGCAGGCAAGGCGCGGGAGTTGCTTGACAGCTACGAGGGGGACCGGCCGCTCTGGGAGATCCTCTGCCGCCCGGATGTTCAGCCCCTGCTGGAGTCGGCGCTCGCGCCCTCCGCCCATACGCTGGCCCAAGCCGTGGAGCCCGACCTTCGCGACTGGTATGCCAATCTCTACGCCCGGCCCGAGCTGACCGATCTCGTGTGGCTCAGTTCCCTCCGAATCGTGTCGTCCCGCATGGGCCGCGACAAGCACGTCTTTGCCGTCATCGTCTACGCCCCTCTCGATCCGCCCGAGGTCATCGAGCGGATGAACGACGAGTTCCGGGCCATCGGCGACCGCCATGGCTTGAAACACGACTACGGGTTCGTCACGCCGCTCGATCTCGGCAAGCGGGCCGTCTTTGAGTACGATTACTACTTCGACCACACCAGTCCCGCCGAGGCAGACACCATGCGGAGGGCCGTGCCCGACATCGCGGAGCTGATTCTGCGCTACGAGCGAGAGGTTGTGGGGGTCCGCTGGATCCGCTGGACCCTGCACCAGGGCTTCGCCCGGAGTCAGGCCATCCTGTACACATGATGCCGGCGCCCACGAAACAGATCCTGGCGCGCAGGGAGGGAGGCAGGGCGCACTTCCTGGTCACCGGCGCCACGGGCTTTCTCGGGGCACACGTGGTGGGTGCGCTGCTTGGGCGAGAGCACCCGGTCACGGTGCTCGTCCGCGAACGGGCCGACACGCCCGCCGCCGAGCGAATCCGCCACGTGCTGGGCTGGCTGGGGCTCGAACACCGGGCCCACCAACTGTCAATCGTGGTGGGCGATGTGGCGAAGCAGCAGTTCGGGCTGCCCGACGGGAAGTGGGAAACTCTGGCGGAAAGCGTGGACGAGGTGGTGCACTGCGCTGCGTCCACGCGTTTTTCGGAAGCAAGCCGACCCGAGCTGGAACGAGTCAATATCGGAGGCACAAGGAACACGCTCGCACTTGCCGCGCGCAATGCCCAGGTTTTCCACCTCGTGAGCACCGCCTTCGTGGTCGGGTGCGCAGAGGGGGTGGTGGACGAAGCGTGGCGCGAGCCTTCCGCTTTCACCAACGCCTACGAGCAAACCAAGTACCACGCCGAGGTGGCCGCCCGGCACTCCGCCGCCACCCGGGGTTTCTCGCTGTGCGTGTACCGGCCCACCATCGTGGTCGGTCACTCCGAGACAGGCCGCAGCCTGCTGTTCAATGCTCTCTACTACCCGATCAAGACCTTGCTCCTCCTGCGCGACCTCTACCTACACGACTTGCGGCGCGATGGTGCGCAAGCCCGGGCGCTGGGGATCCAGGAACTATCGGACGGGCACATCTTGCTCCCCGTACGCGTCGAAACCCGGCCAGGGGCCAGCCTGAACCTGGTGCCCGTCGACCATTTCACCCGCGCCTTTCTCGCGTTGCTCGATGCCCACCCGGGCGGCGGCACCTTCCACATCGCCACCGACGAGGCCATCGGGGTAGAAACCTTGGTCGAGTTCACCCAGCGGCTGTACGGAATTCAGGGGATAGAGACCGTGTCGGCTCAATCCTTTGCGGAACGCCCCCGATCCGCGCTGGAGGTACTTTTCGAAAACTACACGGCAGTCTACCGACCGTACATGCGAGACCTCCGCCGCTTTGCCAGCCCTGCGGCCGCGCCGACCCTCGACGCCGCGGGGCTGCGCTGCCCGCGTTTCACTTTCGAAGTCTTCCAACGCCTGATGCACTACGCCCAGTCCGTGGACTGGGGCAAGCGCCTGTTCGGGAGCGGTCCTGACCAATGTTGATGCTAGAGCGCCTCCAGGAGAAGGCCAGATCTGTCAAGTTCACGATTCCATGTTTCTGCTTCCAGACGCTGAAACGAGCGTTGAGCCCGATGCCGACGGGCGGCGCAGGCGCTGGCGGGCGAGAGCGACCCCGGTGAAAGGGTCGCGCCCGCCAAGCACCCCCTGTTGCGCCGCCGAGGCTCAACGCCCGGGCTGCACGGGATCGACGCGGTCTCGGTTGGCGTCGAAGCGCTCGTGTTGGCTGGCGACTTCAGCGTGCCGGATCGGATAATCGTGGATCGCGATGCTTCTTCATCAGCCCCTCGAACGCGGTCATGAGGTCGATGGGCAGCGGAAACACGATAGTCGTGTTCTTCTCTACGCCGATCTCGACCAGAGTCTGAAGATAGCGAAGCTGGA
>CAZSVU010000404.1:0-7303 GCA_964610275.1 uncultured Polyangiaceae bacterium
GCGCACCAGCGACGACGGTGGCCGCCGGCAAGGGTCTCAGAACCATTCGACCCCGAGCGTGAGCACCGGGTGCACGCGGCGTCGGGCGACGAAGGGCTCTGCACCGTCGGCACCGACTACGTCGTAGTGCACCCGAGTCAGGTCGACTTCCACGCTCAAACGCAGCTCGAGCCTGGCGGTCGACGCCAGCCTCACTTGACCCACGATCCCACCCGTCAGCAGCGACGAGTGCTGGACGCTGGTCGCTTGCGCCTCGAAATCCTCCCGATCGATCGCCTCGGGAACGACCCAAGTCGTGTCGATCCCAGCGCCTATCGTCGCACCGAGCCCAGCACCGCTTGTGAGCCCGGTATCCAGAGCCCGAAGGTCGAGGCGCCAGGCCAGCGTTCGCAGCTGCAGCGCCACGCGATCGTCCTGGTGTCGCTGGGGCAACTGGTACTGCACCCCCACGAGCCCCCCGAGTTGATACCGGACGCCGAGTCTGTCCAGCCCAAGGCGCAGGCCGGGGCCATGCAGGATGGGGATCTCGGATGAGTGAAGCGAGGCTCCGTAGAACGACGCTGCTTCCAGGAGCCAGCCGGTCTGGCGGCGTCGCCAGGTAGGCGACTCGACGGGCGTGCGCGGCGGCGTCGCCTTGGACGGAGCGGGAAGCTGCCGCGGGGGAGATTCGTCGGTCCCGAGCAAGGACTGGGCTTGCTCCCGCGTGAGCGCTTCAGAAGACCGCTCGGTGAGGGCACGCAGGGACCACTCGATCGCCTGGGCCAACGCCTCGCAGTCCATCTCGTCCATATGACCGGACAGCTCCAGCGTGCGAACCAGGAACCGTGTTCCGTTGCGGTTGGCGAAGTACAGGCGCGCCAGCCTCGCGTCCGACGTATCCACCCAAACGTGAATGTCCACCTGCGAATCAAAGCGCGCACGGAACAGCTCTTGCGGCTCAAAGCGGCGCGCCGTCGCGAAGTCAATGACGAACGCCGCTCGCAGCTGCGGACCGAGTGTGTCTGACAGTTGCCGGACGGACAGAGCGCCACCGACGACCACCATCTCCACCGGCACCCGCTCGGCCGTCTTCGCGGCCGGAACGCCGGAACCCTCGTCACGAGGGGGTTCTGCGAAGACTTCAGCGCCGACACACGCGCCCACGAGCAGCGTCGCGAGAACGGTCAATCGACGACAATGAGATTGGCGTCGTCGGCCCACCGAATCAGCGCAGCTCCTCGAGACGACGCCCGGCGTGCGTGCGATACGGGGAGTTTGGGAACTCCTGCACCAGGCGTTGCCAGTTCCGAGCCTCCGCTTCAGTTCGACCGAGAGCTCTCAGAGCCTGGCCTCGACCATAGAGCGCCTCTGCGGCGAGCCGCCGAGCACCCGCTCCAGCCAGGTATCGATCGAATTGTCGCAGTGCCGCCGCCGCCGAGCCACCCTGCAGCAGCAAACCTCCCAACGAGACGTGCGACGCCACCGCCTCGGCTGATCCCGGGAACCTCCGCTGCAGCTCCTGGTAGCGCGCAACGGCAAGCTGTGTCTGTCCGCCACGCCGAGCCTGGTTCGCCTCGCGATAGAGCAAGCCCGGCGTAGCCGCCGGCGGCTCCGGTTCGGATGGTCGCGGCGACGCCGGCGCTGGGGAAGCGACTTCACTCGGGGCAGGTGCCGCAGCGGGTTGGCGTTGCGCGAACACTGGAGTCGGGCGCAACGACGTGGTGCTCACAATCGGCCGGGCTGCCGATGACTCGGCGGGCGGCAGGGGGGTCGCCGAGTCGATGGTGAACCAGGCGAATCCCGCAGCAACGGCGGTCCCACCCAGAACGACGGCCGCAAACGCGAAGCGCCACACGCGACGCGAACGCCGCGACAGCTCCACGAGGGTGCTCTTGGGCCGGTGCAGGCGCTGCGCGGCCACCGCGATTCGCGCCACTCGCTCTGCATCCCCCGAGTCGGCCGCCCCAACCGCCTCGAAATCGGCGGTGATGTCCATGCTCACTTGGCAACTCTCACAACGATCGAGATGCGCTTCGAACGCCACGCGCTCCTGGTCGGATGCGAGACCTCGCCGCACACGCTCCATGAGCTGACCGCGACATTCGCTCATGGCACCCTCCCGCGCAGCAACTCAGCCAAACGGTGGTCGCGAGCCAGGGCGCGTTTCAAGGCGCGTTTGCCCAGCTTGAGCCGACTCCACACCGTGTGCGGCGAGACACCGGTCGCGACCGCTATCTCGTCCACGGTGTAGCCCAGCATGAAATGCAACGCCAGCGCCTCTGCCGTGGGTTCGGGAAGTTGATCGAGCAGGCGGCGGACAACCTCCCTCCGCTCCTTCGATACTGCTGCGTCGAGTGGCGACTCCTGGGTCGCATCCACGGTGTCCGGCACCGCAGCACTCTCGGTGCACAAGCGCCCGTGTGTCCGAAGGCGCCGCCGGGCATGGAGCGCGGTTCGCAGCGCCACCTGGAGCGCATAGTGGGTGACTGTGCATTCACCCCGAAATCGCTGCAGGCTGGCGAGGAGCCCCAGCACGGCCTCTTGGGCCACGTCCTCGGCGTCAGGGTGGTTCACACCCAACACCTTGCGCACCGTACGGAGCGTCGGGCCACCGAGCTCCATTACGAGCGTGTGAATCGCATCTCCGTCACCGTCTGCCGCCCGTTGTGCCACCGCACGCAGCGGATCCGGCGCGCGCAATGGCTGCGGGTTCGTGCTGCTGCTCGTCTGCGCCGGCTTGGCCAAGGCTCGAATTCGCAGTCTACCGAGGGCCAGACGCTGAGCACAAGGTGGCCCAACCACGCCGTGCGCACTCAAGGCCATGAACGCGCCCTGAAACGGCCGCGTCGCGCCCGAGCCGCGTCGGGCCGATGCGCCTGTCGGAAACACGCCGTTTGCCAGCACACCCGCGCGCCGGGACGGAGGATCTGGATTCTGGTTGAGCTGGATCACGGCAAGAGCGCTGCCAGACGCCCTGTTCTGCTTGTTGCGTCGCACCCACCCAACCGGTCACGGAACGAGCACTTTGTTCGGATTGCGCTCGAACGAACGGGCAAGCGAGTTCCGTTGTGGCTGCACCACCACCGCCCCAGCGAAAGCCGACACAAGCCGTGCCCGATTTGGATGACGAGGCGCAACCAGCAGGTGGACGTGCGTGCCGTCGGCATTGGCGCGTGCGTCCCACTTGGAGACCCGTATGCGCCGAGTCCACCTGCATCTGACTTTCTTGCTGCTCTCGATGCAGCTCACGGCCGCCTGTGGCAGCAACGACGACACGACCGACGAGTCCGCAGTGGCGGGGTCGCCAGCACTGGGATCTGGCGGCGACCTCGGCTCAGGCGGAACGCCTGCGGCCGGCGGCAACCCCATGGTTGGGCCCGGCACCGGTGGTGTGGCGACTGGCGGAAGTGGTGCGGTCGAAGCTGGTCCCGGGGGGACGTCGACGGGCGGCGTCCAGACGGTGAGCGGAGGCGCACCCGGCAGCGGCGGTACGGCCGCCGTTGGCGGAATGACCGGCAGCGGTGGAATGACCGGCAGCGGTGGAATGACCGGCAGCGGTGGAATGACCGGCAGCGGTGGAATGACCGGTAGCGGCGGCTGGACCGGTAACGGCGGTCTGACCGGTAGCGGCGGATTGCTCGGCAGCGGCGGCTGGACCAGCGGCGGTGGGGAAGCTGGCGACGGAGGTGTGGCCGGAGATGACGGTGTGGCCGGCGCCAGCGGCAGCGGCATGGGTGGCAGCAGCACCGGCGGCAGCGGCACCGGCGGCAGCGGCACGGGCGGCACCGGTACCGGCGGCAGCGAAAATCTCCCGGACGTGACCGTGTACATCGCCGGGGACTCGACGGTGTCGACCTACACGGATACGGCCAGCCCCAACGACCAGGCAGGCTGGGGCCAGATGCTCCCCGAGATCTTCACCAGCCAGGTGACCGTGGTCAACCGCGCGGCGGGTGGTCGTACCGCGCTCTGGTTCTATCTCGAGGGAGCGGTCGCATCAATCCTGGGAACGATTCAGCCCGGAGACTACTTCTTCATCCAGTTCGGTACGAACGATGGCAACACGACGGCGACGTTCACGGTCGATGGAGTCACCTACCCCCGCTACGCGGATCCGCAGACCGACTTCAAGACCTACCTGAAGGACTACTATCTCGATCCAACGCGTGCGCAGAACGCCATTCCAGTGCTGGTGACGCCGCCACCGCGCAACTCGGCGTACTGCGGCACCGGCAACTCCCTGGGCGGCTACGCGCAGGCCATGCGGGAGCTCGGGGCGGCCGAGGGGGTGAGTGTGCTCGACCTCAACACGAAGACCTTCGACCACCTGGCCGCGATCTGCCCCGCGCCCACCCCCGAAGACTTCTTCTTCGTTCGCACCGACGGCACCGTCGACGGCACGCACTTCCAGGAGAACGGCGCGCGCCACATGGCCGGTTTCCTCGCTGAGTGTATCGACGAGATCGATCTCGGTTTGCAGCTCTACCTCTCGCCCTGAGACGAGCTCAGGCCCACCCGCCCTTCCAAGGAGTCACCGGTGATGACCCGCATGAACCCAGTCCACCTCTTGCTGCTGGCCTCGACTGCAGTCGTTGGCGCGCCCGTCACGGGTTGCGCGGCCGCTGACGAGAACGACTCGCAGGGCACTGCGGGAAGCAGCCCCGATGCCGGGCCCTGGGGCTCCGGTGGAGCCAATCTGGGTGGCAATCCAGCCGGTGCGATCGGCGGTACTCTCGGGTCGGGCGGCGCACTCGTCGGCGGCGCAACCGGCGGCATGGCATCCGGTGGACAGCCCGGCGTCGGGGGCAGCTCCAGCGGGGGACAGGGCGCGGGGGGACTGGCCACTGGGGGAGTCCCGGGCACGGGTGGCTACGAGCTCGGCAGCGGGGGCGTTGTCGGAAGTGGCGGCGCGATTGGGAGCGGGGGTGCAACGGGAAGTGGCGGCGCGATCGGGAGCGGCGGCGCAACGGGAAGTGGCGGCGCGATCGGGAGCGGTGGGGATGCGGCGGGTGGCACCGGCACGGGCGGCGACGGCACCGGCGGCGAGTGGCCGGCAATCGGCGGGACTGGCACGGGCGGCGAGGGCACAGGCGGCGAGGGCACAGGCGGAACCGGTACCGGCGGTGACGGCACAGGGGGTGCTGGCACCGGTGGCGAGGGCACCGGTGGTGACGGTACGGGGGGCGCGTTCACGGACATCACCATCTGGATCGCCGGTGACTCCACCGTGGCCAATGGCAGCACCCCGTGCCCGGCCGGCTGGGGCAAGCACTTCGAGCCATACTTCGACGACCACGTTTCAGTGGTGAACAGTGCCGTGGGCGGACGCAGCATCCAGACCTGGCTCTACGATGCGAACGTCAGCTCGACCATGGGCTCGGACGGCGAGTGCGTCCTGACCTCGAGCTCCTACAACGCGCGGTGGACCGCGATGCTCGATGGCATGCAGGACGGAGACTACTTGTTCATCCAGTTTGGGATCAACGATGGGGACTCGACCTGTCCTCGCCACGTGGGTGGCGCTCTGTACATGGAGTACCTGGGCTACATGGCGGACGCCGCCAAGGAGCGAGGCACCACGCCCATCTTCCTGACGCCGACCGCTGCCATCCAGTGCAGTGGCAGCACAGCCGTCGGCAATCGTGGCTTTCTGACCGAGACCCGGAATGCGGCTACCGACAACGAGGTCACGCTAATCGACCTGAACCAGCTCAGCGTCGAGCTCTACAACAGCGCTGGCCTTTGCCCCAACAGCAACGTTTACACGGGCGACGACGCGGTCGGGCAGTTCTTCTGCAACGACCACACTCACTTCGAGGACGCCGGGGCCACCCAGATTGCCGGCGCGGTCGCCCAGGCCATCGCTGATCAGGGCCTCCCGCTCGCGGCCTACCTGTTCTGACTCCGTTTCGCGCAGGCCTGGGCGAGCTGCAACGCGTATTGAACAATTCGTGGACTCGCCTCCGCCTATCCGCCGCAGAACACCGTGCCAACCGCTACCAGCCCGTCCTCGAACGTCCCCCCGCTGCAAGCCTGGCTGTGGGCCGGATCGCTGATGCAGACCGCCTCCTGGCGATACGAGTCGCACACACCGCTGCTCGCTTCCTGCTTGCACTGTTGGTACAGCGTCAGGGACTGCGTATCCGTTACCGGGCAGTTGTCCAAGCAGGCCTCGCGCTCGCAAGTGCTCTTGGCTTGCATGTGAACGGCGCAATCGCCTTCACCGAGCAACTCGATACAGCCGGCCACGTTGGTCTCTCGCAGAGAGCCGGAAAGCACGAGCGGACCGTACTCGGCTTCACCCACGGGCGTGGCCGTCAAGCACTCACCACAGGCTGCATACTCGCCTCCGGATTCAAATGGCGAACAGTCGGTACCATTCAGACAGTCCACCACGTACTGCCGGATTGCGGCTTCGGTGCAAACCGTCTCGGCCGCGCGGGCCGGTACGTACGCCGGCGGCACCCAACCGCTCATGTCGGCGGGCTCACAATCGGGCAGGACGCCCCCCGTTCCCCCGGACTGCGCAAGCCCGCCCGAGGCGACACTAGCGCCGCCGGTTGAAGCCAAACCGCCGCTCCCCAATTGCGTGCCACCGCTCCCCGTGATGCTGCCGCCTGCGCCGCACTCGCAGGGCGCGTAGCCGCTCCCATCATCGTCGCACACCTGGTAGCCCTCGCAGCCGTTCGGACCGGTACAGGACACCGACTCGCCAGGCACGCAGCCCGAGTCGTCGGAATCGTCCGATCCACATGCTGCGATGGTCCCCGCCATCAGTGACAGCGCGGCGATTCTCCCGAAACGCATGGTCCCAGCGTACTGGCACGCACTGCACCCGGCAATCGTCGAAGCAACCTCGCCGTCACTCCTCGGTAGCTCGGCCAGCCCGCAAATGTCGACTGAATCACTCGTCGTTCGTCGAATCGAAAGCTCGTCGCCACCAGACCTCGGCAGACTTCACGTTGAGCGCTCGCATGATGTCTCCGCACCGTGGCGTGCATTCTGCTTCGGCTCGACTCGCGTCTTTTCACAGAAACTCCGCTCGTTCGCACTTGCGGCGTCGACCGGTGGGCAGCCCTGGCTCGAAAGGGACATCCCCGTTGTCGCAGACCCGGCTCTCCCGCTACGCTCCACTCCCGCAGCCGCAAGTGATCCATGGAACTCCGTCGTTCCTACTATCAGGATCCCGAATCCCGCCGCGCGCTGGACGCTTTCGCCCATCCTTGATCCATGTTTCGCCGGCCGCCAGCGGGCGCCGAAACATGGATGGGTTTCGTGACCGGGTCCGGGGACAGTGACCGGGCCCGCGACGGCGACGGGTAGA
>CAZSVU010000405.1:0-7263 GCA_964610275.1 uncultured Polyangiaceae bacterium
CCGCGGCCGCGGTGTTCGAGAGGATGCTCTGGCTGAACCCGAGCGACAACCAGGGAGCGCGCTTCAACCTGGCAGCCGTCGAGGCCGGCAAGACCTGGAACGACGAGATGGAGGGGGACGGGCGATGACTCGACGGCGAGACCCCGATTCGTGGATGGTCGTCCGCCTGCCTGCGGGGTTGGACCTTGGCACATTCCGCCAAGTCAGGGCCTCCAGCATGAGGTACATCCGTCCTCTCATGGAAGCCGTGCCTCCGAGTACCCGAGCCATCATGGACGGTTTCGTGGAGGCAGGTTGCGCGCCATCACCGTTTCTTTGCGTTGCGCGGGAGGGGGCCTGAGTTGGCGCATGAACTGGGTGCGCTCGGACCCTGCTCAAGAGACTACCGAGTTGCCAGTTCGAGGATTCTTTCGAGGCGAGCGAGGGCTGCGGAAGGGGGTTCGCCGCCGTCCCGACTGGGGGCGAGCGACTCGCGATACCAGTTTGCTGCCATGGCGAGCTCGTACAGGCGCACGTGTTCGGCTTGCAGCTCCACGCCGCCAGCAGCTCGGTAGGCGTCCAGGAGGCGAGCCAGTCCGCGTTCGATCTGAAACGGGCGGCGGACGCCGCGGGTCACGACCGCGAGATCCCAAGCAGGATCGCCGAAGGCGGCACACGTCCAGTCAATGACTGCAGGCGGTTCGTTTGGCTCGATGAGGATGTTCTGTCCCAAGAGATCACCGTGGGTCAGCCGCGCCGGCTCGGGTGGTGGAAGGTGCTCCAGTGCCCACGCCTGCGCGTCCACCGCTTCGGGTTCGTCGAGATCGTCGAAGACGGCCAGCGCTTCGAGCGCGTGCTCGCGGCGGGTGGTGGCGCCGGGTACCCTGAGTTGGCGGAGCACGGGGACCTCGAGGGTGTGCAGGGCAGCAGCGACTTGACCGACGACTTCCCACGGCCGGACTCCGCTCTGGCGGCCTGCCCGAAGATCGAGCGTGGTGCCGCTCATTGCGTGTTGCACCAGGGCGAGCCTCCCCGCGAGGGGCAGCGCGCCGATCGCCAGCGGCACACGGAACGGAAGAACCTGTTGTCCGAGAACCTCGAGAATCATCAGCTCGCGGCGCACGAAGTAGTCGTGGTCCGGTTTCGGTTCAGGGTGGGGTAGCAGCGCGACGTACTGGCCGCTCAGCGCCTCGGGATCCGGTTCGAGCGAAACCCAGGCGACGAATGCGTCGCGGCTCATGCCGCGACCGAGTCGTGACACACGCCCCACTTCCACCACGACCTCGGGCCCGCAGCGCTGAGCGAAAAGCGTTTCGAGCACCCACCGCGCCCTCGCCCAACCCGCGTGGCGCTCGCTCTCCCTCATGGCCGAGCGCCACTCATCGACGGTCAGACCATATGGAGCGCCTCCTGAAGTCCAGCCCGCGACCCACATGAGCACGCCGCCCCATTCCACCCAGTCCTCGCCCTCGGGGAGCGGCTCGTCGTCTCGGCAGTCCTTGGTTCGGGGCTTCTTCATGGACGATCCGTTACTCGGGTCAGGTCTGGGCGGAGGCGGCGGCTAGCCGAGCCAAATCCAGGTCGCCGGATCCCAGCGTGCGATCTGCTCTCCCGCAAGAATTGGATCCAAGAACGTTCTTGCTGCTGCGGTTACCTTGGCCAGCGTCGACCATGCGAGCTGATCAGCCTTGGCCATGGCAGCGTAGGGAGTCTCCCAAGCCGGGGTGGGCTCGGGGAGTGACGTCGGCAGCGGATGGGTCTTGCGGAACGAGAAAGTCTGCTCTAGCGCCGCGCGCAAGCGCCGAGCATCGAGCTCGCCGACGCCAGCCAGCAGAGCGAGGTCGGGCAGATCCTTGACCCGGGAGTTCGGTCGGGACCGCGGCATGGTGTAGGCGTGGAGCTTTTCGGCAATATGCGTCTCGATCGGGCAGAGCCGGAGCGAGGGAGGCGTGATACCTGCGAATCCGAGCACATCTCTGGCTGTTACGGTCTCGGGCTCGCTGAGGATTGGATCGCCGAAGGCGATGTCCACCCCGAAGGGCCGTCCGTAGAGCTTGCCCGCGAGCTGGCACGCTGCATGGAAGCGCATCCCGTCGTACGGCATGCCATCGTTTTGGATCTCCGGACGGTCCTTGTCGGGTTCCACCTCGAACGTGAGAAAGTCTCCAAGGTCGAGGCGTGCTGCTTGCTGAAGCCGCTCGAGCATGCGCTCGGGTGAGCCCACGTAGCGCAGATCGATGTCCTTCGTCGTGCGGGCTCGCGACAGCCGCAACTCCAGCACGAGACCGCCCTTCAGCGTCGCCGCATCTCCCAGCACGTGAACGATGCGGGCTAGGAACCGGTCGAAGACGAGTAGCTGCCTTCGGCGAGCCAAGTCCGGTCCTGAGCCCTTTGCCCGCAGGCGCTGCTCGAGCGCCTGCTTGAATGCGGCCGGGGACGCGTAGGTTCGCTTTGTCATGCGGCGAAGCCTCCGAATGGCGCGAGGGCTAGCTCGACTTCGGGGAGCTGCTCCCGCGTTGTCAGACCTCGACGCAGCGCCTGGCGCGCAGCTTGGCGCAGTAGCTCCGGCGACAGCCCGGTTTGCGAGACTTCGTTGAGCGTGCGGGAGACCGACGTGATCGGCACGGGGCCGACCCAGGAACGATCCGCCGGCGCGACATCAGCGTGGTACAGCACCACTCCCTCGGGCACGCGAAAGCGACGCCTTTTCCATGCGTCGGGCAGCGTCAGGTGGACTCGACTTGGCAGAATGTCCGACAACCCGTGGAGGCCCAAAGCCGTCTCGTGTGAGAAGACGCCGGCTTGCTCCGACCACAGCCAGACCGTGACGAGCTCTTCGTGCTCCCCCGCGGGGAAGTGGACCAGCCGGTAGATCCCACGACGAACGCGCAGCATCCGTCCGCCGCGAATGTGGTGCACGAGTAGCTGCGGCGAGTATCCGGCCTCGGCCGCCTGCTGAGTCGTGAACAGTCCGTCCTGCGCAGCGGCGCTCTCGTACAGCCGGGTCCACTGGGGGCTCTCTCGAGAATCGCCAGGCATGCACAAACAGTAAGCCATACTTTATGTTTGTGAAGGGCGAACTGCACAATTCTCAAGCGAGGCTTTAGTTTTGTGTGAATCCACCGCGATTGGCGCCGGTACCGACGCAGCGTACTGCGATTTGGTCCCTTGGCTGACTGGTGCCCGAGGAGCGCCTTCGGGCTCTAGGTTGCGAATGCCACCCCACTCGCGCGTGGACAGCGCGAACATGGAGAACCGTCCACCCCGATGGCCGTTCAACCCCTCGAAATCCCGACCTTTCTTTGTTCAGTGGACAGCACGATCCGAGTTTGCGAGTCCACGAATCTGCCGACAAAGAGTGTTTGCAGGCGGCTCGATTTGGCGAGCCAACCGCCCACGGAAGTAAGAACTTTCGTGGGCGGTTCTTGCGTTGGATCAGGCGCACCGTGGACTTCTTGGGTCGTTCCAGTGTCCTCCCCGGGGCTCCTCGTCAGGGCCTGCTGGGCTCGAACCCGCAGGCGATCAGAAGTGCCCGCCCGACCTCTTCCCACCGTTGCTCGGGAAGCGTGGT
This sequence comes from uncultured Polyangiaceae bacterium, assembly GCA_964610275.1. Classification (GTDB taxonomy): domain Bacteria; phylum Myxococcota_A; class Polyangia; order Polyangiales; family Polyangiaceae; genus JAFGBI01. The sequence continues at coordinate 3,551 of CAZSVU010000405.1, forward strand.
GATCGCCGAGCCGATCCTGGAGCGCTGTGCGAGCGCGACATGGTCGAGGTTCAGTACGCAGGCGACCGGCATGCCGTCGTCCGGAGTCAGCACGAACTCGGTGGCCAGGCCGCGCACGGTCCTGGTTGCCGGAGCTACGATGATCTCGTTGACCGAGTCGATGACCGCGTCGCGTGTGAGCAGCAGAACGGGGCGACGCTTGTCAGGGGCAGCGAACGTGTACCGGCGGATCTCACCGCGGCGCACTGAACTCCTCCCAGCCGTCACCCTCCCAGGACAGCGGATCATCTTCCGCTGAGAATTCGTGCTCGCCCGGCGGCGTGCGCTCGTAGGCGGACCGGTCGTCGCCGCTACTGGCCGCGGCCTTGAGTGCAAGCTTGGCGAGCTTGAGTTGCTCGTCGTGGGGCAATCCCACTACCAGCGGCCAGAGATCGAGTGCAGTGCGAGGTTCGCTCATGGGGTGAACCGAGTCCTCGTAGTCTAGCGCCGCGTCAGCCTGTCGCCTATCTGGATTGTCGCCGTGCAGAAGCCGTGAAGGCATCGTCGCTCCTTTCTGGGTGAACCGGCGGGGGAGGTGGCGAAGCGCACCGCGGCCCTCGTTTGAGATGCCAATCTGGCATCTCAAAGAATCCCACTCGTCCTCGGACAGCCTGACGGCGATATCTTCCGGGTAACGTTCGACATTTTGCCTCCCGGCCCGGTTGAGGGCGCCCGTCTCCACTCCGTAGAGGTGAGCCAAATCCTCGTCCAGCATGACCCTCATGCCGCGCACGACGTGGATGGAGCGCTCGATTCGGGCCAGCGATGCTGTCCCCACTTGCTTCCTCTGCTTGGGCGTCGTTGCAGCGCATTTCCCCACCGACCAGTGAGGCGCCTCCGAGCTCACTCGCGCCTTTCGGTTCGATCCCGTGGCCGGTTGCGTGGGGAAATCGTGCGCTGGGAAGCACTTCAGAGACGCAGCTTTCGCATTTGGCCGTCGCGCCACGGTGAGAACTCGCGCCGACCGGCCACCAGCGTCTGACCCGCCTGGGAACAAGCGGCGCGGCTGCTGGTCTACTCGACCTTCCCGAGCGCATCCACAAGGGAAACTTCGTCCTCAAGCTGACTGAGGGGTTGAACGCGGCGTAGGTCTCTACATCACCCGGCACCCCGGGCGTCTCGAAGTCATCGAACCGGGCGAAGAACCTGATCGCGGAGTGGTCAGCGGTCACGAGGTCCTGAAGCAGGAAGAACTCCACGTAGCCGTCGAAGTCGCCGAAGAGCGCGAAGAAATCGCCGTAACGCTCCGGCGTGGCGGCGAGCGGACTCGTCAAACCGAGGTAGTGCCGACGAATGCACTCCAAGGTCAGGTCCATCCGGTCCGAAATCGCTCGGGTGAATCCTCTGGCGCCGTTGATCGTTAGCTTTCCGTCTATCTTGTTCCCCGGGAAGAGCATCATGCCGCCGATCGTGTACGTGATGGTGTTGAACCAGTTGATCTCGGCGGGCGGGAACCTCGCAACGAGCGGCGCCGTGGCGGTCCAGTGGGTGAAGGTCTGCATCACTGAGTCGCTTGAGAGCTCGAACTCCCCAGCCTCGGAGCGGTGGTGCAGATAGACCCTGGCGTGGCGTCGTCGAGGTCGAAGGGCCGCCCATCCGGTAACGGCTTGCTCCACAGGTACCTCTGGTACCGGCGCAGGGTTGGACTGTACGTGTCAGGGTCGCGGCCGCCGGAATCACTCCTGAAGTCAAACGAGGTGTCGATCTCCATTCCGCGTGGCTCCCCGCGCAAGTCCACCGCCCAGCATACAGGAGCAGCCAAGTCCGGACGAGCCGTCTCGCGAGCGACCTGCGGCCCAACCGCGTGAGTGGCGTCGACGATTCGACAAGAACCAACACGTTGTGCCGCGTGGAGATCAGTGGGCAACGTCGGGGAGGGAAACAAGCGCGCGACGACTGTGGTGCCAACCCAGGAGCAGGCGATCCAGAAGGCGCGGGAGATCGCGCGCGCTCAAGAGAGCGAGCTCCTGGTTCACGGGCGGGACGGTCAGATTCGGCAGCGAGATAGTCACGGCCACGACTCGAAGCGACGGAAGGGCTGAGAACCATGGCGAATCGAAGAGATCATGATGCTGCGGGTGCGCTCGCGGGAGGCGCTGCCGTGTTGGTCTCCGCGCTCGCCGCGGGACGAAGGCCCACCTTCGCTGAAGTCCTTGGCGGGACAGTTTCCGGGATTCCGGTTTCACGCGTCCCGGATCTGCTCGAGCCAGCAACGCATCCAGGTCATCGATGCGTGGCACGGAGCCGCCACGCGGTGCAGCGCTGAGCGCGGGCCTTGTGATGTATCATCGCGCGCGATAAACGGGGCGTGTTGGAGTTGACTGGCTATCGCGGGCGAAAGGCCACGTCATGAAGAGCATTGTGGATACACTTCTGAGGTCCGCTGAACCGTCGATCTGTTACAAGGTGCGGGTCGGGGTGCTGGGCGAGGACCCCGACAGCCGGGCGATCAAGCGCCTCAGAACGGAGATCAGGAAGTCGCCGCGCGTTCGTTCGCTGCTGCAGAATCGGAACGACCAAGGCCGGATTGAACCGGTGCGCCACATCTACCAGAAGTGGACCGGTGCGCACTGGGTATTCTCGCGGTTGGCCGACATCGGCTATCCGCCCGGAGGAAAGGAATTGCCCCCGATCCGCGATCAGGTATTCGACTGCTGGCTTCATCCCGAAAGTATCGATGAGCACGTGCTTGGCGAGGCCCCGCCGAGACACAAGGACCGGGGCGTCCCGATCATCCGGGGTCGTGCACGGCGCTGCGCATCCCAACAAGGCAATGCCCTGTATGCTGCGGTGACGCTGGGCGTTTGCGATGAGCGGAGCGAGCAACTCGCCGACCTACTCATTCGCTGGCAATGGCCGGACGGCGGTTGGAACTGTGATCGGCGGGCTGAAGCCTCCACGTCCTCATTCTGGGAATCCTGGATTCCGCTCCGTGCCCTGTCGGCTTCTGCGCGGATCGCCGGCAGCAGGAAGGCAGCAAGGGCGGCGAAGCGAACGGCTGAACTGTTTCTCCAGCGCCATCTCTTCAGACGTGAGGCCGATGGCAGCGTCATGAATCCCCAGTTCATCCAGCTCCACTACCCCTGCTACTGGCGGTACGACATCCTTTGCGGCCTCAAGGTCATGGCCGAGGCGGGATTCATCGGTGACAAGCGATGCAGCGATGCTTTGGATTTGCTGCAGTCGAAGCAGCTAGCAGATGGCGGATGGCCTGCCGATGCCCGTTTCTATGCCACGGGCAGCTCGACCCGCAGCGGCACGGACCTCGTATCCTGGGGCGGCGCAAGCACGAAACGTATGAACGAGTGGGTTACCGCCGACGCATTGTACGTGTTGAAGGCGGCGGGAAGACTAAGCGTCTAGGACAGAAACACGTCCCGGCAGCTCTGCCCTTGGTGCATTTTCTTCCAGGTCCTGCGTTTCTCCCAAGTCCCTCAGCGGGGTCCCGAGCGCGACCGCCATGCCCTGGCCTCTGTGTGGATCGCCGGTCGCGAGCCAGCTCAGCTTCGCTCCCCCGCTTCGTTTTTGTGGGCCGCACTCATCATGGCGGCCACGGCCTCGGGCCGGATATGGAGCCGGGCCAGGCTCTGGGGAGGGGCGAGTCGTCGGGGCGACGAATGCCAACGATTGGAGCGGCTTGGCTCAGGAGCCGCGCGCCGACTCGGTCGAGAGGT
>CAZSVU010000406.1:0-1547 GCA_964610275.1 uncultured Polyangiaceae bacterium
GACTACGCGCACTGGGTGGAGCCTGGCCAGGCCGAGGACGTGCACCGCGCCCAGCAGCGAGTGCCGGCTGAGCGGTGGCCGAACGTGGAGGCGTTTTGCGAGGCACTGACCCCCTTTGCCGGCGGGCGCGACCAGATTCTGCGCGATGAGTATCGTGGACTGAGCGCCGCTCGGCGTGCGCGGGTCGAGCTGCGCTCGAGCTTGCCCCCACCCTTCGAGACAACTCCGAGTCAAGTCTCAACCGTCGGCTCGGCGGCGCTCGCTGCCACCGTTTCACCGCGCCGCAAGAGCCGAGTGGCAGTGAGCGTTGGCGCGGTCGCCGCGCTGGTGGTGGCAGTCAGCGCCTACTATGTCACGCAGCGGCCTCGTGCTGAGTCGCCGGCGCCGTCGGTCGCCGCGACGAGCATGCCGGATCCGCTCGCCATTGCAGCGCGCCCTTCGAGCCCGTCCAATTCAGCCCAGGCTGAGATTGCTCCGTCGGCTGAGCCGTCTGCGGCGGCCGTACGCACCGATGCGCCGCTCCCCCGCGCCCCGGTGAAGACTCGTTCGCAGGCGGCCCGGACCAATCCTCCCGAAGCCTCCGCGGCAAGACCACCCTCCCGCCCGACGCCCGCGACGCCAGGGGGGCTGACGCCGGTAGAACAGTGGTGATGGTGGGTCGCCCTCGTCCCACGGCAATCTGAGGACGGGAGTGCTCGAGTCATGACAGACGGGGGATGACCCGGCTCGGTGGAGGATGGAGATGCGAGCACGGAGGCAGGCGGTTGCGAGGGGCTCTCGGTGGTGGGCGGAGGCTCGCCAACTGCGACAGGCTCGACGCTCGGCTGGTTCCGGCAAGCCCCGAGCAACGACCCGACCAGGGCTAGCAGTGCCCGAGTGCGGTTCGACCACCAGCAGCCGGTGGCGCAGATCCGTTCTGGCTCAGAGTGTCCGAGCGCTTTGGTCGCGGCACACATGGCCGCGGCACACTCCCGGGATGCCCACCACGCGGGATGCCCATCACGCGGCGTTTCTCGGCAATTGACCGGTATTCGGATGCCCGCCATCTTGGCACGTTGCTTGCTTATTTGCCCGTCATGCATCGATGGGCACTCGAGAAGCACGAGCGTCGTGTGGCTGCATGCGCGGTGGGTGGCGCAGCGGGTCCCATCGTCGCTCGTGGCAGACGGATCGCGGAACAGTTGCTCGGGAGGCTAGCGTGAGGATTCGATCCAGTTGGGCTCTTGCGGGCTGTTTGCTGGGCGCTGGCTTTGTCGTGGCTTGCTCGAGCGGCCGGGACGAGGGTGCCACCAGCGCGACCGACGGCGGAGCTGGCGGTGCTCTGGGCGGCGCGGCCGCGGTCGGTGGCGCTGACGCTGCTGGCGGCACGGGCGACGGAGTCGGCGGCGGCACGGGGTCGGGTGGTGCGGCCGGCGCGAGCGGGGCTGCGACTGTAGGCGGAGCCGACGGTGTGGGCGGAGCCGACGGTGTAGGCGGAGCCGATGGTGTGGGCGGAGCCGATGGTGTGGGCGGAGCCATCGGTGTGGGCGGAGCCGATGGTGTGGGCG
>CAZSVU010000406.1:1647-5191 GCA_964610275.1 uncultured Polyangiaceae bacterium
GAGCCATCGGTGTGGGCGGAGCCATCGGTGTGGGCGGAGCCATCGGTGTGGGCGGAGCCATCGGTGTGGGCGGTACCGCGGGAGCCAGCGGTGCGCCGAGCGAGTTCTGTGACGGCTACGTTCCCGTGCCCGGAAACGGCGACGGGTGTCGTTCCAATGCGGACTGCCTGTCTGGCCAATTTTGTTTGGTGCAGGGAGAAAGCAATGGGTGTGGCGTCTGTCTGCCCACTGAGCGAGCGTGCGAAGTGGACACCGACTGTGCCGACGGCAGTATCTGCCTGGCGTACGAGATGCCCTGCGGCTGTGACGGGACCTATGCCACTCGATGTCAGCTGGCCTGCACCGCCGATTCGTGTGGAGAGGGGACCCGCTGCAATGCGACCGGCCGGTGCGAGCCCATTCCTTGTGACGAGGGATTTGAGTGCCCGTTGAACTCTCGTTGTGTCCCTGGCACGGACGGTCACGGTTGCCTGATTCTCGACTGTGCGCAAGACAGCGATTGTGACTGCGGCGCGTGCGTTCTCGGTAGGTGCGCGCTTGGCCCCGGGCACTGTGAGTGGCCCGCAGCCTAGGGTGCTTCGGGCAGAACCCGCTCGGCAGTTCCCCGCGCTCGAGCTCACGGCTCGCGATCGAGGCGCACCAGGAAGACGCCGGCCTCGCTGCTGCTGAGCAGGTTGTCGTTGCCGAAATCGACGCTATCCGTGAACGCCCCCGACACCCAGAGACTGCTCAGCCCATCGACGGCCACCGAGGTCGTGCGCACGGCACCGCTCAGCACCGAGGCGCGCAGAATCTGATTGCCGAGCGCGTCGTACTCGAACAAGAAGTCCGCTCCGACGTAGTCCGGGCCACCGTACTGGCCCACCGCATGGAACAGCGTCTCATCAGGATCGGTTGCCAAGAACTGCGTGCTCCCCAACGCCGGCGTCAGGGTGACCCATCGCGCGTCGCCACCCCCGTCGAGTCGAGCAATGAAGCCTTGGCCTTCGTCCACGTCTGCGCTGACGGAGATACCTCCGACCGTGGCCTCGCTGCTCAGCTTGCCGCCCAGCAAGAGGTCGCCATCACTCAGGGCCAAGACGTGCATGCCGAGATCGAAGACGGGACCGCCAAAGTTGTAGCTCCAGACGTGCTCGCCTTCGGGCGTGAAGCGGGCGACGAACCCCACCGGCATCCCGTAGCCGTCGAGGTAGGCCGTCGTGGTCAGCGGACCGCCTCCCAGGTCGAACGTCCCATTGAACGAGCCCGTGATGACGAGGTCGCCGTTGGGCGCGACGTCTGCTCCTCTGGCGTAGGCGGTGCTGCCTTCGTGCGGGTGGAGATCGACCCACTGCTCGTTGCCCATCCCGTCGTACTTGGCGATCATCACGTACGGGTTGAAGCTGTCATCGTAGCGCATGCCAGCGATGTAGATCGAACCGTCGTCGCTCACGGCCAGCGCGTAGCCGAGCCTGCCATCTTCGAAGGGTAGCTCCTCTTCGAAGACGAACTCGCCGGTCGCGTCGAGCTTCGCCAAGTACATCGAATCCGCGTAGGTGGATGGCATGATCCGAGTGGTGTTCGGTAGGTAGGGAGCCACCACCACGGTGTTGTCTTCGGCATCGACGCGCAGTCCCCAGGGCAATCCAGCGGCCGAGAGCGGTTGACTCCAGAGCAATTGACCGCCGTGGTCGAGTCGGGCAACGAACGCTTCGGATTCGATGTCTGGGTCGAAAGCCTCCAGTCCAGCCAGCTCGGGATCTTGCGTGGCCCCGGCGATCACCACGCCGTCGCCGAATCGCGCCAGCAACGGTGGTGTCGAGTTCAGCGGATCGCCGCTCAGGTAGTCCCAACTGCTGCCTTCTGCGGGCACGGGGTCGACGTAGCCTGCCGCTGGCACGGTGCTGCCGCCGCCGGTGGAGCTGCCCCCACTGCTCGTGCCGCCGGTGCCCGCGCCGCCGGTGCCCGCGCCGCCGGTGCCCGCGCCGCCGGTGGCAGCTCCTCCGGAGCTCGCGCCGCCGGTGCCCGCTCCTCCGGAGCTCGTGCCGCCAGTGGCAGCTCCCCCGGAGCTCGTGCCGCCAGTGGCAGCTCCCCCGGAGCTCGTGCCACCGATGCTTGCTCCCCCGGAGCTCGTGCCGCCGGTGTCACCGCTGCTGCCGCCGCTGTCGCTCCCCGCTGTCGCCTCACTGCTGGACCCGCCGTCGTCGCTCCCGCCCGTCGCCTCGCCCCCGCCGATTCCGGCGTTTTGGTCGACTTGGCCGGTAGTGCTCGTATGGCCGCCGCAGCCGATGACGCAGAGTAGCCCGATCCCACTGATGGTCCATGCCCTCATCGCGTGCTGGTCTAGCACAGCGGGGGAGCGAGGCGACCCGCGATGGTCGCGTGACTCTCGGCTACGGGATCGAGCTGAATTGCGGCCCAAGAGTGCTCTCGCAGGCGGACCACGCGCTGGTCCTGGCCCGCTTCCAGACGGCAGTCGGATTACTCCGGGCCGGGGGTGCCCGGCGCGCTGCGTATCAGCGCACGCACCTCACGTTGGCAGTGGGGAAGTAGTTCCAGTCGCCGCTCGAGCCGACGTTCCAGCCCGTGAATCCGTCACAGTAGCTCAGGCCCCACGCGGTCCCCCCCACCTGGGAGGCTTCGGCCGCCCAGAACCAGTACTGGGGTTCCCTGCATCCGTTTGGATTGTCCGGAAAAGCACTCTCTACGATGGCGCCACCGACCAAAGCTTCGTTCACCGTCGTGGCCAACTCGGTGATGGTGGGAACTCGCCACCCGTCGAGCCCGTCGAGAGTCAACCCCGCGCAGTATCCAGGCGCCTCCTCCCAGTCCAGCAGCGAAGGAGAGCGCCCACGCTGCCAGGTCAGCCCGGTGGTGTTGTCGGTGACGGCGTCGGTTCCAATCGTATAGTGGTTGGGCGGTTCAACCGCATACTCGTCGGCTGCTTCCCCGTCTCCGTTTCCTCGAACGCAACGGGCAACGAGGTCGGTGCCATTGCCGGATATGGCATTACTCGTGAAACCGTTGGTCCCGTACCCCCAAACCTGATCGTACTCTTCACTGCCAAACCTGATCTGGTGGTACCAGAACGAGCCAGTCGTGTAGTAGCCACTCGTCACATCGAAGATGGGTGCGTACCCCGTCCTCCCTTGCGTAACGTCCGTGATCGACGCCATCTCGATGCGCGTGGGGAGACGCCAGTCACTGAAGCCTGCGAAGCCGCTGGCAGCGAGGGATGCGCAGCGGTCGTAGCTGTCTTGCCAGTTGCCCTGCGACGAGGGGTTCGACTGCTCCCAAACCAGACAGGTGACATCGTCGCGGATCGCCCCGTTTCCGAGATCCGTGTAGGTCTGATGATTCGGGACATCGGCGGGACTGCTTGCCGGATTGGGCATGGGCCAGCACGCCCACTTGTGGGACCCGCAATTGCTTTCCTGACAGGGCCCGGCGGCTCCACCCGTTCCGGCGCCGCCCGTGCCGCTGCCGCCACTGCCTGGGTCGCCGCCCGTGCCGCTGCCGCCACTGCCCGGGTCGCCGCCGGTACCGCTGCCGCCACTGCCCGGGT
>CAZSVU010000406.1:5291-7250 GCA_964610275.1 uncultured Polyangiaceae bacterium
CCGCTGCCGCCACTGCCCGGGTCGCCGCCGGTACCGCTGCCGCCACTGCCCGGGTCGCCGCCGCTGCCTGGGTCGCCGCCCGTGCCGCTGCCGCCACTGCCCGGGTCACCGCCAGTGCCCGCCCCGCCGGTGCCGAGGTTGCCCCCGACGCCGCTGCCGCCGCTGCCCGGGTCGCCGCCGATACCGATGCCGCCGCTGCCGGTTCCACCGGTCGTTGCACCACCCGACCCAGTACTCCCGGCAGCCCCCTGGTCACCCACACTGTCTGAATCGGCGCTGCACCCGGCGCTCGCGGCCAGCGGAAGGACGACGAAGCAGACCAGAGCGGTGGATCGAAGGCGGAATCGTGTCATGGCAGCCACTCACAGGTGACGGCAACCGCCGGCTTGGGAGGCCGCAGGTGTTCTAACTGAATGGTTGCCTCCCAGACCCGAATTCGGTCACGTTTGGTCGACGTTTTCGTCACGGGCAGGTTCGTGCGGTGACAGCGGAATGGTGGGAACCGCCGGCGAGCTGACTGCTCACACCCTCGTCACCACACGCCCCCGCTAGCGTCATCAAGGCCAGCAGGAGCCCCGCCCGGTCGATTCGAGACGTCATCCGGTGTCTCCGTTTGCCGATGCAGCGCACAATCGCACGCAACCTTCGCCACCCGCGACGCGGGAGCGGCCCGGTCTTCTCATTGCTGGCGTGGCGCCTTGTCATCTCTGGCGCCGGCACGGGCGCGAACGAACGCGACCGGAGTCGTCCGCGCAAATCGGTTGCTTTGCTGGACCTGCGACATCTAGATCTGCCGTCTGAGACGGCGGGCCTCCCAGCCGTGGGTGCCTCACCCCCCAACGTCGAGGATGATGATCATGGTCTTCAACCAACCCGCTCGCTCCCGGCCCTGGCTCCCCATGGGCCTCGCTCTCGTTGGTGCCAGCCTCCTCGGTGCTTGCCTTCGTAGCACCGGTCCGACGGCCACCGAGACCGCCACTCCAAGCAAGGGCCCGCGAGCAACGAGCCTGCGGATCGATCGGAAGGCGCCCGTCCCCGCGCCAGAGGCGCGAACCGCGCCAGTGACGCGCCATGGGCAGCTGAGCATCCAGGGCGCGCAGCTCGTCAGCGCAACCGGGCAGCCCGTCGTGCTTCGCGGGCAGGCATTCGGCTGGGACAACTGGTGGCCTCAGTACTACAACGCCGACGTCGTTCGCTGGCTGCGCGACGATTGGTGCGTCGACATCGTACGCCCAGCGATGGGAATCGAGCCGGACGGTGCCTACTTGAGCAATCCGACGGCCTCGAAGCAGCGCATCACTGCTGTCGTCGATGCGGCCATCGAGGCCGGAGTGTACGTCATCATCGATTGGCACGCCCACGACCTGCACCAAGAGGAGGCGGTCGCCTTCTTCGCCGAGATGGCCCAACGGTACGGGCAGCAGCCTCACGTCATCTACGAGCTTTTCAACGAACCCGAGAAGGACGAGACGTGGCCGCAGGTGAAGGACTACGCCACCGCGGTGATCGGCGCGATACGTCAGCACGACCCGGACAACCTGGTGGTCGTCGGCTCCCCGGAGTGGGATCAGCGCATCGACCTGGTCGCGGCCGACCCGCTCCAGGGCCAGGCCAACGTTCTCTACTCGGTCCACTTCTACGCCGCCACGCACGGCCAGTGGCTGCGCGACCGCACGCAGGCGGCCATTGACGCCGGCATCCCGGTCATGGTCACGGAGTCCAGTGGTGCTCAGGCTTCCGGGCAGGGAAAGAACAACTACACCGAGTGGAACGCCTGGATCGACTTCATGGAGCAGAACCGAATCAGCTGGCTCAACTACTCAGTGTCCGACAAGGCGGGCGAGACCATTTCGGTGCTGAAACCCGGGGCCAGTGCGTCTGGCGGCTGGAGCGACGCCGAGCTCACCGAGTCCGGTCAGCAGGTGCGTGCGCTGCTGCGTTCCCGCTGCGAGTAGCTGT
>CAZSVU010000407.1:0-7249 GCA_964610275.1 uncultured Polyangiaceae bacterium
GCAGATCCTGGGCAGCCACCTCTGGGGGTAGTCGGGACCCTGCCCCGACGGTATACGGCGGCCCGGCCGCCATGCTCACCGACAACATCCTCGATCTGATCGGCAACACCCCGCTGATCCGGCTCAAGGGAGAGAACATCTTCGCCAAGGCCGAGTTCCTCAACCCCGGCGGCAGCGTCAAGGACCGGGTGGCGCTGGCCATGCTGGAGGGGGCACGTCGCGATGGTCTCGTGGGCGACGACGCCGTCATCATCGAGCCCACCTCCGGCAACACCGGGATCGGGCTGGCGCTGGTCGGGAGGCTCAAGGGCTACCGGGTCGTCATCGTCATGCCCGAGGGCATGAGCCAGGAGCGCAAGAAGCTGATCGTCGCGCTCGGCGCCGAGCTCGTGCTCACGCCCGATGCCGAGTCGATCCCGGGTGCGGTCAAGCGGGCTCGGGAGATGCTCGCCGAAAACCCGCGGATGTTCATGCCCAACCAGTTCGAGAACCAGGACAACGCGCGCGTGCACTACGAGGAGACCGCGCACGAGCTCTGGCGACAGATGAGCGGCGACATCGACTGCTTCATCGCCGGTGTGGGAAGCGGTGGCACCATTCAGGGTGTCGGCAAGTTCCTGAAGGAGCACAGGCCGAACGTGAAGATCATCGCGGTGGAACCCAAGAACGTGGCAGCCCTGCTCGGGCATGAGCCCGGCCTGCACCAGATCCAGGGGATTGGTGACGGGTTCGTTCCCGCCGTGCTCGACGTGTCGCTGGTCGACGACGTGGTTGAAGTGACCGACGACGACGCCATCGAGACCACCCGCCAACTCGGGCGCTCCTGCGGGCTCCTCGTCGGCATCTCATCGGGCGCCAACGTGTGGGCTGCGCGCCAGATCACTGGTCGCTTCCGCGGCAACGTGGCCACCGTTCTGCCTGATCGTGCCGAGCGCTATTTCAGCACGGCACTGCTGTAGGCCCCGGATGACCTCTCACCGCGGAGGCACAAGTGGGGAACGAGTGCACGACCGAGGCGGTGAGCACATCCGCGCTCAGGTGTTGCGCCCAGCGCGCAGTGCTCGCCCCAGGAGGGTGGCCATCGCGCACGTATCCTGAATGCTGAGGGTCGCGAACTGAACCCCAAACGCCCGCTGACCGCTCCAACGCACCGTGCCCGGCAGCCGCGACTGCCGGGACTCGCCCGGAAGGCGCACGACCACCGTGACTTTGACGCCGACCTCGGGCGGGCTGCCGCACTGGATGCGCGCGCCGCGAAGGCTGATGTCCTTTGCAGCCCCATAGAAGGTGGGCGACCCTGGAATCTCGCAGGTGACCGGAATGAGGACCGGGGCGCGCGTGTGCTTCCGCTGGTCTTGCATGGAGGCTGGTTGGCAGAACGGACTGCCAAGCGGATCACTAGAGCCCCGCACGCGCAGCGTCCAGCGCTTCTGGGCTTCCTGCACGATGCGCAGAGTCCGACGACCCCCGGTTCTGCTTCCCCTTCGAGCACCGAACGCCCGACGCTCCGGAGTGCTGCGCCGCCGAAACCCTGCGTCGAGTCCGTGAACGATCTCGGGGAGTACGGACCATTCGCGCGGGACAGCCCCAAAACCGGTTGTCTATCCGTCGCTCCGCCAGGTAAATTGCCTGCCTGCTTACCGCAAACGGGAGGGTTGCCGTGTTTCGAACGTCCGTAGGCTTGCTGGCTGTTTCGCTGTTGGCGTTGTTGGTGTCGTCAGGGTGCGCGAAGTCGAAGTGCGAGGTCTGCACCCAGGATTCCGACTGCATGTCCGGGCTGGTCTGTCACCCTGAGCTCAAGATCTGCAGAACGCGGGGGGACAAGCCCTCGTGCCAACGAGAGTGCTCAGAGTCTGAGAAGTGTGCCCAGTACGCCCTGTGCACCCTGAAGAACAACAGGTGCATCATCGGCGAGCTCGACTGCAGCAAGTCGGCCCAGTGCACCGACGAGGGGAGGTGCACCCGGAAGGATCTGGGCAACCTTGGCACGTGTGTGACCATCAACCCCGACGACTGCGCGAAGTCCACCTTCTGTCGGACCAAGGGGTACTGCTCGGTGGATCGAAAGTCGCGCCTGTGCCGAGCCCTGTCGGACGCCGACTGCAAGCAGGCCGAGATCTGCAAGAAGCAGAAGAAGTGCAAGGCCCACAAAGGCGACTGCGTCGCCGCGGAACCTTGAACGCGACTCGGAGCCGACAGCACCGCCAGCGGAGCTCGCGCGGCCCGAGGGGACGCCTGTGCCCGCCACACGACGCTGCGTGCTGGCGCACGGAGCAGTGGTTTGCCGGCTGCTGGCTGCGGTGAGAGTGATTCAGTCCGACTTGCCCAAGGTGATCGAGCGAATGAGCACCTTCATTCGACTGGTGAGCTCAGCGGTCGATTCCGAGATCTCCACCAGGCGCCCGGAGAGCTTGCCGAGGTCGGTCTCGAGACGCGCCAGCTTGCGGGTCAACTCGGCCATGAGCCCGACGTTCCCCTTGGTCTTCCTGAGCAGGTTGAGGTTCTTGCGGACGCGGTCCTGATCCGCGGACAGGCGCGCATGTTGCTCGTTCAAGCGCCGTGACTCGTCATTGAGGTCATTGACCTGCCGTTTGACGTCGAGCACTTCTCTGATCACCTTGGCGATCCGGGGCGGCGCATTGCCGGCGCTGAGGTACAGCTTGAGTAGGGTCGTGCTGCTGGAGCTGTCCACCTCCACCCGGCGCTCGATCCGTTTGGCCCATTCGAGCTCGAGCTTGGCCTTCGAATTGCCGCCGACGCGGATGGGCACCAACAGTGCGTCGGAGGTCACTACCGTGCTCGTCGGCTGCACCTTGAGCTTCCAGTCCGTGCGCTTGGGAGTCTTGACGAACGCGGTAATGGCGCGATCATGCCGATTGTCGATTGCGTAGGTGATGGTTTCGACTCTGAGCACTTCACTCACCAATTGGCCATCGATGATCTTGAGCAGTCGCACGCTCTCGTCTCGCGCGCCTTGGTCGGTTTCCAGGACCACGTGGCTATCGATGGCAAAGGTGAGCATGCTGGTAGTGCCCGCCTCCATCCGTTCCAGAAAGCCTTCACCGACGAACGTGCCATCGGAGTAGACGGCGATGGGGCCGGTCTCGAGCGTGGAGCCAGTGTCATTGCGCAGGCGCACCGCGCGATACGGATTCGAGGTCCTTCCGCCGGTGAGCTCGGGGCGGAAGTAGACGACCTCCTCGCCGTTCACGCGTTGGTTCACGATGGCCACCAGTGTCGAAGAACGATCCGGGATCGTGACTGGATCCTGGATATCGTACCGGAACAACGCGCCCATCTTCTGGGTCTTGGCTTCTCGGGGAGCGTCCGCCTGGAGGGTGTCGTCGAGGCTCACTGGCTTAGGGCTGCGCGGTGCGGAACCGCTCGGGGCGTCCCACGTCGTCTCGTCGTCGAAGTCCTCCTCCGCCGGAGCCTCCTCCGCCTGCTTGATTTCGCTCGTGGGCCCGCTGGCCTCCGAAGCGCGGCGCTTGCCGGCATAGCTGCGCTGGACGCGGTCCTTCTCCGTGATGCCCGGTTCGTCGCGCGGCGGCGCGATGGCGCGCTGAACCGCGCGGGGGGTCAGATCGACTCGCGACGTGTACTGCGGGGAATGAAGATCGTAGACGAAGGACATGGGGGTACCGGCAACGAGGGAGAGTTGCACGTCAACCCAGTCTTCTCCGGATACGTTGTCCACGACCGCCCATCCCTGCAAGAGCGGTTGCTTCTCCTTGCCGAGCACCATTCGGTAGGCCGGCTTCCACCGAGGCATCTCCACGATGTAGCTCGCCAGCAAGTCGTGAGTCTCCTCGCCCGCCAGCCGAACACTGAGCCACACCGGCTTCCAGTTGCCTTCGTTCAGTGAGACATCCAGGCTCTGCTCCAGACCGACCGACAGGGTGCGGTCCTTGATCGTGATCCGCTCAATGGCGGTGACGGGATAGACGACGAGATCCCCATCGGCCGTCTTGATCGTGAGCCGCCAATCCGGGACGACCTCCTCCTTGTCCGCGTCCTTCTGCCTCAGATCTTCCACTCCGACGATGCGGCCGGTCACCGTGCCGAAGTGGCCTCGACCGACGACTTCGACGCGTGCGCCGCGAAACACGGTCAGCACGTCGAGGATGCCCGCGGCCTCGCGGACCTGCTCGGGGAGCTGGGAGAGCACGCGGTCTCCCCGCTGCTCGAGGGGGAGCGAGACGCTCACGGCGCGACCCTTCGACAGGTCGATCACGGTGAGCGACTTCAGCAGGTCGTTGATCTGAGCCGGACGCGCTTGCAGCGCAAACACGTTGCCGTCGAGCTTGCCGCGTCGCTCGAAGTAGCCGATGCCGTTCTGGTACAGCACGACCCGGCGGATGGGAATTTCCGCGCTGGGTGAGCCGGGCAGCACCGGCTCCGAAGTGCTGGCGCACGCCAGCACGAGAGGGAGGACCAGCAGAGACAGTAGAGGCGCTAGTTTCGCGATCATGACTGGGCCATGGTAGCCGAGCCCGGCCGCTCTGTCCCGCCCTCTGCCCACGCGCCAGTCCTTGATGCAGGTTTCGTCGGCCGCTGGCGGCCGGCGGAACACCAATCAAGGACGCAGCCGTAGACGGTTGATCCAATGCCAGGAGCGGCTTGGGGGATCTTGGACTACTCCCACCGTGAGGCTGCGTGATTCGGGGGCGATCTTGTTTCGGAATAGGACGCCCTTGACTCCTCACCCTACAGGGGATTCTGGAGTGATTCCCAGCGTGTCGATGCATCGACGCTTGAAGTGCACAAGGTCGTCACCGACAGCACCGCTGGCCAACAGCAGGGCGACTCGCGCCCCCGTTCGGGCGGGACGACGTTTCTGGGATGGATACCATGCTCACTCCGCACCCTCCATCTCGTAGGGAAGTGCGAACTGGCTATCCTCGTCGGTTTCAAACTCACCTGTGTACGGCGAATAGGTCTGCACCTGGATTTGGCCGCGCGTCGGCACGAACGTCATGATCCTGAGGCGACCATTTCCTCCCAGTTCTCGCATCTGGTAGTTGGCCAGCACCAAGTGGACGGGCACGCCGTTGGTATTCCTCACCGTCCGGTGATGCTCGCCGTCATTGAGATGCATGTGCCCGCACAACACCAGCTGTAGGTTGTCGTGGCGCCGGATCAAGTCGTTCCAAATGAAGGTAGTGTCCCCCTGATAGCGGCTACAATCACTGGCGCCGTAGTAGGCACCGTCGTCGTCAATCAAGGCATGCGTCACCATGATCGCCTTGCGAGAAGAATGCTCGTCAAGTACGCCATTTGCCCAGGCGATCTCATCGGGGGACGGGCAGAAGTCCACCGCAACGAAGATGTAGTCGTCGTTGGAGATGGTGCGTAGCACATATTGATTGGTGTTGTCGTTGTAGTCGCCTCCCCACCACGGGTTGTCGTTGAACCGCGTCTCGGGGAAGTATTCGTAGAAGTACTGGGTCGAGCCGTCCGGCGTCTGGCCTTCGTGGTCATGGTCTCCAGGCGTGGCCGTGAGCGGGATGTTTGCGTCGATCAGCAATCCCATTGTGGCGTCTGCTACGTTCCACTCAGCGACACTGTTCCAGTTCTCTACGAGGTCTCCCTCGTGCATCACCATCTGGATGTTCAGCCGCTCCCGGTTGTCGACAATCCATCGAGTCTGACTCTCAAAGATCTCGGGGTAGCTCAAGGAGTAGTACTGCGTGTCAGGTAGCGCGATCAACGTCCAGGCGTTGGCGTCGCACGATTCAGAAGAGCCGTCGGCAGCGTGACAGAACTGGCAAGCGGGGGCGCTGCAGCTAGCAGCGGTGCACCCAAACTCCTGGCAGTCGGGATCCGCAACGCCGCAGCCGCAGTCGCATCCGTCGGAGGATCCGTAGTAGCCGGCGCTGCAGATCCACTCCGCCGTGCCGCCGCCCGTCCCCGCCGCTCCGCCCACGGTACGCGGCCCACAGTCGGTGCAGTCGGTCCCCAGACCGCAGACCGAGTAGTCCGCCCTCGGCCCCCCATCGTCACACAGACCGTCAGCCGATAGGCTGCACTCGTCCGTACAGATCTCCATCGGGCCGGAGCCGCCGGTTCCACCACCCCCGGACCCCGATGTCGCGCGGGCGCCGCAATCCGCGCAATCGGTACCATACGTGCACCTGCCGGACTGTGCGCGGGGGCCACCATCATCGCACCTGCCGTCAGCCCGATACGCGCACTCGTTTGAGCAGAGGGGCTCGCCGGGTGCCGTCCACACTCGGACCCCGCAATCCGCGCAATCGGTGCCGTAGGAGCAGTCGCCGTAGCTCGCTCCAGGACCGCCGTCGTCGCAGACCCTGTCGCCGGAATAGGGACACTCCTCGCTGCAGAGCGCTGCTGAGGCGCGTCCGCCCATACCCGACTGTCCCGCCGCACCGGCAACGCCTCCATTCAGTCGGCCGCACTGCGCGTACTCGTACGACTCCTGCGCGCAATCCGTGCCGGTCACGACCGGCTGACCGTCGGCACACACCAGCTTGATGGCGGGCGCCCGCACCACGCAGTAGATGATTCTACGGTACTCGCTTGCGCACGCATGCCCCCACTCTGCAAGCTCGGTGCAACCGTCGATACACTCGCCTTCGTCGAATTCGTCACACGCAGCCAAGCCAAAAACACGACACATGCGCGCACAGGTGGGTGGTCCTTCCTTCCCCTCTTCGCCGTCGCCGCACGCTTCCAGGGCAAACACGCACGCCACCAGCAGACCCAGTACTCGACTGGACCTCTTGGTCATCATCGTAACATCACCCGAGCCATACCTTTGCGAGGGGCCTCAGTAGACCTGTGGGTCCCGAGAACTCGGGCTACTGCGCAATAGCTGAGTTCCGACAGAAACCGACCCACCGTCCCGGGCCACGGTCATGGTCGTGAAACCTTGGGAGGCGTGCTCGACCAGAGCCTCATTCATGGTCCGACGCCCCCCCTGTAGCTCTCAGCGCTCGCATCCAGTCGCAGATCCGTTGGATAGCTGGCGCGTTCCGTGGCACCTCGGCGGCGCTGTCGTAGCCGAAGGTCTGTGTCGTCGCTTCCTGGAGCAACGCACTGCCTTCCTCGCGATAGAGCAGGGGTAGCTCATCGTCAGCCAGCGCGGTGAGCAACAACTCGAGTCCGGCCTGCTTGCTGGTCTTCAGTTGCTCCCGGGCGCGTGCCAGGCGTTCCTCGGGTCCGGGCAAGGACAGGTAGACGTCGATCTGGTTGGAGCTCACGCAACGGTTGAGCTTCCCTACCAGAG
>CAZSVU010000408.1:0-5418 GCA_964610275.1 uncultured Polyangiaceae bacterium
AATCATGCGGTACGGCGCGTTCATGGATTGTTACTTCCGAGACAGGGCACTAGGACGCGGGTTGCCCGGACGGCCCGCCGGCGTTGCGGCCGGGTGACGTCTCGCGCGCCTTCACGTACGCTCGCGCCCCTCATGTCCCAGCGCCGCATACTGGTCACCAGCGCCCTGCCGTACGCGAACGGGCACATCCACATTGGCCACCTGGTGGAGTACATCCAGACCGACATCTGGGTGCGATTCCAGCGGATGCGTGGCCATCGGTGCGTCTACGTGTGTGCGGACGACACCCACGGCACGGCGATCATGATTCGTGCCCGACAGGAGGGGCGCAGCGAGGAAGAGCTCATCGCGGACATGAATCTCGCCCACCAGCGGGATTTCGCAGGGTTCCAGATTCAGTTCGACAACTACGGGAGCACGCATTCCCCCTCGAACCGCGAGGTGTGCGAAGAGATCTGGCGCGCCTTTCGGCAGGCCGACTTGGTCGAGGCGCGCGACGTCACGCAACTCTACGATGCGGAGGCCCAGACCTTCTTGGCAGATCGCTTCGTCAAGGGAACTTGTCCGAACTGTAGTGCCCAGAACCAGTACGGTGACAACTGCGACGTGTGCAGCGCCACCTATGCGGCAACCGATCTGGTGGACCCCGTGAGCACTCTCAGTGGCTCCAAGCCCGAGACGCGTACTGCGCGTCACCTCTTCGTCGGCATCGAAGCGCACCACGCCTTTCTCGAGGAGTGGACCCAGACGGGCGGGCACCTGCAGCCGGACGTGGCCAACTACCTCAAGGGTCAGTTCCTGAAGAACCCGCTGCGCGATTGGGACGTGTCGCGACCCGCACCCTACTTCGGGTTCGAGATCCCCGACGAGCCGGGAAGCTACTTCTACGTGTGGTGGGACGCTCCCATCGGCTACATTGGCTCGACCAAGGATTGGTGTGAGCGAACTGGAGAAAGCTTCGACGCATGGTGGCGATCCGACGACACCGAGATCGTGCACTTCATCGGCAAAGACATCACCTATTTCCACACGCTGTTCTGGCCCGCGATGCTCGAGACTGCGGGGTTCGTCTTGCCGCGGCGGGTGCAGATTCACGGGTTCTTGACCGTGAACGGCGAGAAGATGTCCAAGACCAAGGGGACGTTCGTGCTCGCCTCCACGTATCTCGAGCACTTGGATCCCGCGTACCTGCGTTACTACTACGCAAGCAAGCTCGGGCCCGGAACGGACGATTTGGATCTGAATCTCGACGAATTCAGCGCGCGAGTGAACTCGGACCTGGTCGGCAAGGTCGTGAACCTGGCCAGCCGTACTGCTCGATTCGTGGAAAAGGTGGGCCTGGCCGACTCGTATCCCGAGGATGAAGGCCTGTTTTTGCAGGGTGTGCGGGCGGGGCAGGAGATCGCCGAGGCCTACGAGGAATGCGACTACGCGCGCGTCACTCGATTGGTGCGCGCCTGTGCCGACCGCGCCAACGAGTACATTGACAGGATGGAGCCCTGGAAGCTCGCCAAGCAACCGGACCAGACGCAGAAGATGCGCGACGTGTGCACGGTGGGCTTGAACCTGTACCGCCAGCTGGCGGTCTATCTAGCCCCGATCCTTCCGCGTCTGGCCCAGCAGAGTGCCGAGCTCCTGCACGTTGCCGTGGACCGTTGGGACGCGGCCGAGAACCCGGTCGCGGGCACACCGGTGAGCTCGTTCAAGCATTTGCTGCAACGGGTGGACGGAAAGAAGATCCAGGCCATGATCGCCAAGACGGCGGACGCGACCGTCGATGCAGAGCAGGCCAAGGCCGCTGCGCAGGGTGCCCAAACCAGCGCCAGTGGGGCGCTCGCCCAGGAGCCGCTGGCGCCGGAGTGCACCATCGACGACTTCACCAAGGTCGACCTACGGGTGGCAAAGATCGTGGAAGCGAACCACGTGCCGGGTGCCAAGAAGCTGGTCCGGCTGGTGGTGAGCCTTGGCGGTGAAGAGCGGCGTACGGTATTCGCGGGCATCAAGGCAGCCTATGAGCCCGAGGCGTTGGTGGGGCGTTTGGTGGTGATTGCCGCCAACCTGGCTCCGCGCCAGATGAAGTTCGGGACCAGCGAAGGCATGGTGTTGGCAGCCGGTCCTGGAGGCAGCGACATTCATCTGCTCTCGGCCGACAGCGGCGCCGAGCCGGGCCAGCGCGTGCATTGAGTCAGCGCAGCCGAGCGTTCTTCGGATCGTGTCGCCGATAGTTCTCCACGGCCGACTCGAGGGACGTTGTGACGTAGCAGTAGCGGCAACCGCAGAGGCAGGTGTTGTCCATGCCGATGTCGACGCTGCGCAGGCACTGACAGGACGAGCGTGACGGCGCAGGCAACAGCTCGGCAATGGCTCGGGAACGCTCCCCCGCATAACTCGCAAACAGCTCCGCACCGATGCACCGGGAGCGTGGCAGCGGAGGAGACAGGTCGCTGGAATATTCGGGATTGCAGCAGACCCGAAGCTCCATGCCGTGCGCGCTGGCGATGCCGGAGAGGTCACGGAGAAGCTCCGGTGCGCCTTGCGCCACCGGCAACTTCGGGTAGTTGCGCACCACGGTCTTGTGTCGCTTCGGATCGGCCTGGCGATACTCGAGGGTTGGGTCCGACATTCGGCGGATGGCCTTGAGGTAGGGCTCCACCACCGACACGTTCACGATGCGGGTGCTGCCGGTCAACTCTTGGGCGATCTGGGCAAACCGTTTGCGGTGGTATTCGGCAGGATAGCGTTCACTCAGCAGAATCGGATCGTAGCGCCACTGGATGGCGTCGGCGCTGGGCAGGGTTTGGGCTACGGAGCGGAAGCTCGCTATCGATCCGGCAAGGCTCGGCCGATGCGGCTCGAGTTCGCGTCCGTACCCGTTGATGGTGAATTGGAACGCGCAGGGGACGTCCGCTTCGAGCAACCGCGTGAGCTGTGCCTGCAGCGGGCGAGCATCCCGCGTCCAGAACAAGAACCCGAGCACGTCCTTCGGATCGAGGGACGTCCGCCCCTCCACCCCAAACGCGGTACGGTGCTCCGCCTCACCTCGTGCCAGCCTCTCCGTGAACCACCGCGCGTGATACCGCGGAATGTCACAGCGGCGCGACGCGCTGACGAGCATGGCAGAACCGGACGGGGGCGGCGCGAGCATCTGCTGGTGATAGCGGGTGGATGGGGGAGGCGCACGCGAAGGGGTGATCTCGTCTACATCCGTTGCCGCTCAGTGCATCCCATTTCCATCATCCACGCAGTGCCGCTGACAGTCGCGCGTCTGAGGAGAGCTCTGGCCAAGCGGCGGGGGCGCATCGCGGGGTGGAGACGGCGTTGGGACGGCGTGGGCGAGGGAAGCCGCCGAGCTTTGCCCGGCGGCTCCTACCGGTACCGTGTATGTTGCTGTCGCACACACGGTGCCGGGGGAGTACCACTAACCACTTCGCGAACTTCGCATGACCGCGGGGTTCATTTCGAGGCGCGTTCCGTTCAACGGGAGAGCCATATCGCAGCCTTGCGCTTCGCACCGGCTCGGTGCGGGCGCCCGTCGCAGTGTCGACACGCGGGATGCGCGAGCTAACGGGTCCGTTTGTCCGGTTGCCCGGTTTCCACCGTAACTGTCCGAAGTGGGGTTGCCAGGGGTCGCCGGCAATGAGCTATTGTGAGTTGTCCGTGGTACTTCGTGTGGAAGCACTGGGAAGGATGGAACCGAGAGAAAGACCCTCACGCGGCCCGATCACCAGCACTGGTGGCGACTCGGGCTGCGCATTGACGACCGTGTGCAGCGCGCGGCCGGAAGTGCGCACTCGGGGGCGGCGGTGCCTGGCGGCGTTGGGCGTCTTGGTGTGGCTCACGCTCTGCGCAGAGACCGCGAGCGCTCAGGGCGGCGCCGAGGCGAAGGTCGCGGCGCGCCGCATGGCAGAAGAGGCGGCAGACCACTTCGATGCCGGGGAATACGAGAAGGCCCGCGACTTGTTCCAGCGTGCCTATCAGCTGCACCCCGCGCCCACCCTGCCTCTGTGGGAGGCCCGGGCGCTGGTGAAGCTGGGTCGACTCGTGGAAGCGGAGGAGCGATACACCGAGGCCGGCCGCTACGAGCTACAGCCCGATGATCCGGACATGTTCAACGCTGCGGTGGAAGAATCCGTGTCCGAGGTGGACAAGCTGCGCAAGCGCGTTCCCAAGGTCAAGATCGTCATCAACGGTCTGGCGCCCAACGACCCTGCTCTGGAAGTGAAGATCGACGGACGCCGCATCAACCCGGCACTGATCGGGATCGGCGCGCCCGTCGACCCGGGCGATCGAGTCATCACGGCGGAAGTGCACGGGAAAGAGCAGGCGAAGGTCAGCATTAGTCTCAAGGAGCGGGACCGGAAGCAGGTCGAGCTGGATGTGAGCGACGGGGGAGCCGCAGCGGCGACGTCGCCGGACACGCCAGCCACGGAGCCGGCGCCAGACGAAGTGAGTGCGTCTCCGACTCTTACCGACACCGGAGCGCCTCCGGGCCCACCGCCGGAGAAAGACGATTCCGGAGGGGCCAGCGTGCAGACCACGCTGGGTTCTTTCACCCTGGCTCTGGGCGTGGCCGGGATCGGGACCGGTCTCGTCGCCGGATTCATTGCCGTCAACAAGAACAAGACGCTGCGCGAGAACTGCGTCGATGGCGCCTGCCCGCCGGAGTATCATTCCGAGCTCGAATCGTTCAGAACCGCGCGCACCATCTCGACCATCGGCTACGTGGCGGGTGCGGTGGGGGTCGTCGCGGGAGCGGTGCTCCTCTGGACGGCTCCATCTGAGCCATCTGACTATGCGTCCAATTCCCTCGGTGTCTGGCTGGGGCCCGGCTCAGCTGGTATCATTGGGAAGTTTTGATGCGACTTGGGTCCGCCAATCTGTGGCGGGGTGGGCTCGCGGTGGTCTTGCTGGCCAGCGTGACGGGTTGTCCTGCGCTGATCGAGGACAACTACTCCACCAGTAGTGGCGTGAGCACCTTCGACCAGCTTGGGGGCGCCGCCGGGATGGTCGGGGGCGACGGCGACGAGGCTGGTCGCGAGGTGGTCGGCAGCGGGGGTGTCGTCCTCGCCAGCGGGGGCAGTGAATCGGGGGGCGCGCCCCCAGATGGCAGCGGCGGCACTGTCACCGGCGGGAGCGCAGGGCAGCCTGGGACCGGCGGTGAGGTCGTGGTCGGCGCCGGCGGCGCCGCGACGGGCGGGAGTGCCGGGCTACCCGGGCTGGGCGGTCGAGAGATTGCCGGCGACGGTGGCACGTCTGGCATCGGTGGATTCGCAGGCGGAACCGGCGAATCTGGGAGCGCCGGCCATCTGGGCGGGGGCGGCGATGCCACTGGCGGCAGCGGGGGAACTGGCGGAACGGGTGGCGGCGGAACGGGTGGCGGCGGAACGGGTGGCGGCGGAACGGGTGGCGGCGGAACGG
>CAZSVU010000408.1:5518-7240 GCA_964610275.1 uncultured Polyangiaceae bacterium
GCGGTTTCGGCCCAGGGGGAACGGGCGGATTCGGCCCCCCCAACGGCGGAACGGGCGGCGCTGCGGGCTCCTGTGGTGATCGCCCCGAGCCACCTGGGGGAACCTGCGACACCAGCGTCTGCACCGGCGGGTGCGTGGACAACACCTGCATCGTGGACTGCACGGACATGCCGGCTTGCTGGTATGCCACGATCGATTGCCCGGAGGGATTCGCCTGTGAGGTGGATTGCGAACCCAACGCCGGCGCGAATGGATGTAGAAACGCGATTGTCAATTGTCCCGACACTTACGCGTGCGACGTCGTCTGCGACGGCAGCGCCGGCTGCCAGGACATGACGCTGAACTGCAGCGACGGCAGCTGCGGCGTGGACTGTGCGTTCTGGAATGCCTGCGACGGCATGGAGATCCTCTGCGGCGAGGGGCAATGTGTGGCCACGTGCTCCTACGTATCCGACTATGGCAACCTGCCCAACCTGATCTCCGGCGATGCGTGCGATTCGAGCGTGTTCACTACTGCAGAATGCGCTCCATGACGAGTGGTCCCAGCCGCGGGCGACGGCGGCCCAGGCGGTAGGCTGCCGCGACGCGCATTTGCGCCGACGCAGCCTCGCGCCGACTCCTGAGGTGCAGCCAGGCGAGTGGCTCCCCGCGTTCCACGCGTTCGCCCGGCTTCTTCTCGAGCTCGATGCCCACTCGTGGGTCGACCGACTGATCCGCTCGCAGCCGGCCTGCGCCCAGGACGACGCTCAGTTTTCCGACCTCGAAGGCATCGATGCTCGTCACGAAGCCGCCCCGCGGGGAGGGAACGGGCACGCGCTGCCGGGTGCGGGGCAGGCGTCGAGGATCCTCGGCCACGCGCGCATCGCCGCCGTGCGCCGCCACCATGCGGGCGAACCGCTCCAGTGCCGAGCCATCGTCGAGCGCACGCACCAGACGCTTTCTCGCGGCGGCGTGTGTGCGCACCACTTTGCTCAACACCAGCATCTGCTCACCCAATGCCAGGGTGAGCTCCCGCGTATCGCTCGGGCCTGCGCCCTGCAGCACGGCGATGGCCTCGGCCGTCTCCAGCGCGTTGCCGACGGTGCGGCCCAGCGGGGACGACATGTCGGTGATCAACGCCGATACCCGAGCCCCGGCGCCCCGACCCACACGCACCAGGGTCCGCGCCAGGGCACGAGCCGAAGCGCGATCCTTCATGAACGCACCGGCTCCGCACTTGACGTCGAGCACCAGGCCATCCAGCCCGGCGGCGAGCTTCTTCGATAGAATGCTCGCGACGATCAGGGGAATGCTCTCCACGGTTCCGGTCACGTCACGTAAGGCGTAGATGCGAGCGTCGGCAGGAGCGAGCTCGGCGGTTTGCCCGATGATCGAGCACCCCACCTCGCGCACCACCCGCTCGAACCGACGCGTCGAAAGCCGCGTGTCGTATCCCGGGATCGCTTCCAGCTTGTCGAGCGTGCCGCCGGTGTGCCCGAGCCCTCGGCCCGAGATCATCGGTACCGCCAGCTCGCAGGCGGCCACCAGCGGTGCCAGGCAGAGGCTGACCTTGTCGCCGACGCCGCCGGTGGAGTGCTTGTCGACCTTGACGGCTCGTACGGACGCGTGCCGGAGCACGCGACCCGACTGCAACATGGCTTCGGTCAGGGCCACGGTCTCGCGGTCGGTCATGCCGCGAAGCCACGCCGCCATGAGCCAGGCGCTCATCTGGTAGTCGGCCAT
>CAZSVU010000409.1:0-7235 GCA_964610275.1 uncultured Polyangiaceae bacterium
TGCGCCGAAACCGCTGAATTCATGCTCCTTGCTGTCCATGGCGGTCAAAATGGGCCGACCCGGACCCAGTCCCCGTCCCGGACGCCCAGTGCGAATTTGTGCGCCTCCTCTTCGCCTCCCCTCCGCAGCACTCAACTCAGCGACCTTGCTCCATCTTCTTCACCCCGGCCGGCCCGAACTCCGAGCAAGGGTGGCTTCCGGGGTCCTGCCAGCCCGAGCTCGAGCCTCGTCAGCAGACCCACGGGGCGTGCGAGGCAGGCTGAGCGCCGGCCGTCTCAGGTCTCGGTGCGCGGCGCAACGGCCGGGCCGGGCAGCGCGAGGCCCGGCCGCAAGTGGCGGCATCGGGGCGAACGTTGGCCAAGCCAGCATCTCCATCGACGCGATCAGCCACGGGCAAAGGATGGGATCACCGCCGCACCTGCGCGGGCAGAGCGGCTGCCAGGGCCCGGTTCTCCTCCAGGTACATGTCACAAGCGTGGCACGTGGCCAGGCGCTCACGGAGCAAGTGGGCCCGCAACCGCTGAAATTCCTCCCCCTGGAACACCTCAGCCACACTCTGGCGACTGAGGTCGCCCAGCGGCTCGATGCGGCCGTTGGTCATGCAGCACGGATAGACCGATCCATCCCAGGCAACGAATAGGTGGAGGAACGGCGCGTAGCAGGGCTGGTCACGATAGTAGCCAGCGGCATAGTGGCCTTGGGCCGATTCGCTCACGCCACGTGTCTCTCGTCCGAACGGAAAGACGTAGAGCTCGTGCAGTGGCATGCCGGCTTCGCTCCTGGCAGCGTGCACGGCCGGTGCGATCTGCTCGTTGTACTCGCGGATCAAGCGCTTGGAGAGCCGCAGTCGAGGCCGCTTGGTGTCCACGGGCATGGGCACCACGTCGTGGGCGCCGTGTTGGGCGGCGAGACGCACGAGCGCCGGATACTCGCGGAAGTTCTTCCGCATCATCACGAAGTTGATACGCAGTCGGGTTCGCTCCGCGTGGCGCTGCCGCTGGATGAGACTCAGCCCCCGCAAGGTGCGCTTGTAGCTCCCTCGGACGCCACGGATTTCGTCATGCAGCTTGGCGGTGGCGCTGTCCAAGGAGGTGGAGACAGAGCGTACTTTGTGAGCGAAGAGCGCCTTGGCCCGCTCCTTGGTCAGCAGGGTCAAGTTGCTGGTGAGCGTCACCTTCATCCGGGCAGCGGCCGCCCCGGCCACGATGGACTCGAAGTCCGGTCGCACCAGCACTTCTCCTCCCGACAGGTGTAGCTTGCGACAGCCGAGTGTGGCGAGCTCGTCGAGGATCCTGAGCCACGTGGCCGTGTCGAGCTCGGGGAGGCTTCTTCCTCGCCCATAGCGACACATCAAGCACCGCAGGTTGCAGCGCGCCGTGACCTTGAGCTTGACCGATCGCAAGAAGGTGGGAGCCTGGCCGAGTTCGACGCTGCGGCGCAGCGGATCGAGCAGTGCCGGCTCTTCGATGAGGGCTGGGATGTCGTACACGCGGGGACCGCCCGGTTGCGGCAGGGCCACACTAGCGTACCAGCCAACCCCTGTCGCTCCAGCACTGCTGGTCGGTCTCGTCAGGGCGACGTGGCGCGTCGTGCCCGACTCGGGTTGCCCCTCAGAACCGACGGAGCATCCCGCCCGCTGCCCCCGTGGGAGCAGGTCGTTTCTTGGCGGCCTTGATGCGCTTCTGTCGGGCCACGGCGCGGCGGTAGGCGGCCACCTCTTCCGGCGAGGCGCGCTTGCCGGGGCGCTCGAGTTGCCCGTCCAGAGTCTGGTCGTCTGACTCCTTGGCCCCGGCACTCTGGCGAGCGGCCTCGGCTTCTGCTCGCTCGTACGTGATGGTGCTGGGAGCACGTGACGCGGCCAACTCTGCCGCTGCGGACAGGTTCCCGTGAACCGCGCTCGGCGCCGCTCGCACCGAGGACTGGTCGTCACCGCGGCCCAACGCGGCGATGCCTGCGCTGACCACGAGCAGGAATGCCATGCTGGACATGACGCCAATCACGACCTTGCGCGCCATCTCCTGGCGTCTCGGATCCACCTTCACCGCAGCGGCAGCGAGGCTGTCGATGTCGGAAAAGTCGGTCAGCTCCGGCTCGGGCGGCTTGCTGAAAAACTCTTCGGTGAACTCGTCTCTCGATGTGGTGGATCGGTCGCTCGTGCGTCTGCCTGCCGTGCGCACCAACTGCACCGGGGCGATGTCCGGCTCGGAGTCGTCGTCATCCGGCTCCCACTCGTCATCATCATCCGCCGCCACGGCGTCGTCCTGTGGGGCTGGTCGGATGCTCTGGCTGGCGGCGAGATCGACCTCAGTCGAATTTGACGCTGGAGGCGGGATCGCAGCTCGCGGCCGTGCGGTTCTCGGCTCCGCGGCGGTCTCGGCGCTTGCCTCGGCCTCGTCAGACTCCCACTCGTCGTCGTCGTCCCAAGCGTCGTCGTCTACGTCCACCTGGCCGGGCGGTGAGTCGGACTGCGCAGCCTGCGCCCTCCCAGTCGTGGTGGGCGGGTCCGCGCGAAGCAGATCGGCGGGAGGTCGCTTGAGCGCTGGAAATTGGGGGATTGTGGGCTGGATGGGTCGCATGCGCGCGACAGCTCCCTGCACCTTCTCCTTCAGCCGCTGCACCGCGTGATGCTCCTCTGCCCGCCTGTGCAGGTCAGCTTGGAGGATGGTTGACCGGCTGCTCGGATCAGGTGCATTGCTAAGCCAAGATACGGATACCCAGTCATTTGGTAACTGATCCCCGGACCCATCAGGCAGAGAGCGAGGCTTCTGCGCCGGACTTCCGATATCATCGGAAGGATTCACTCCTTGCTGATCAGCCGTCGCTGTCACCTGTCTCGCAGTGGTAAGTGACCCCGGCGCTCCCGGCCTGTCAGGCCAGTTCGGAGAAACGTCCGAATCCCGCACCGTGCGCCAGCACCGAGCCACCCGGTGGTGCCGGGGCGTTCAGAGTGCTGCTTCCGCCGCGTGCCATTTCCTGCGATCTGCTTGGTAGCAGCAGGGGGCCATTCGAACACCCACTGTCCCTGGCTTGCCGTACCCTTGGGCCCTGCGCCCCGACCACCTCATGCACGGACTTCGAGTTGCCTACGTGGCCTTCGAGCCGTTCCCCAACGCGAAGGGCTCTGGCACGCGCATGACCCAACTCACGAGCGCGCTGATGTCCAGCGGGGCCGAAGTGCATCTGGTCACGCTCCGGGGAGCGACTTCGGCCAGACCACCAGCGGGTGTGGTGCATCACCCCCTGCCGATTCTCGAAGACAACTTCCTCAGGCGCGCCCTCGAATTTCGCGCCGCAGTTGCGCGCGAATTGGTTTCCATTCGTCCCGACCTCGTCCACTTCCGAGGAGTGTTCGAAGGACAGGCGGCTCTGGCGCATGCGCGGCAGCGGAACCTACCGGCAGTCTTCGAAGTCAATGGGCTTTTCAGCGTGGAGCTCCCCTACCACTACCGCAAACTCGGTCAGGCGACGTCGTTTCTGGGAAAGCTGCGCACGCTGGAAGCCGAGACATTGGGTGCGGCGAGCTTGGTGATCACGCAGAGCCAGACGACGCTCGAGTTCCTTCGGCACCGAGGCCTATCGCCGCGCACGCCCGCCGCGGTCATCCCCAATGGCGCCGACCCCGATCTGTACCGTCCACCGAAAGCGGAATCCGATGCCGATCTGAGGGTGCTCTACGCCGGGACCATCGCGCCTTGGCAAGGCGTGGCGGAGCTTCTGATGGCACTGCGTCGGTGCGTACGAGTGCAATCGATGCACTTGAGCATTGCGGGGGCGGTGCGACGTGCATGGGAACGCCAGCTTCAGCGCACGCTGCGCCGCTTGAAGATCACCGACGCGGTGACCCTGCATGGCCCACTGCAGCGCCAGGCCTTGGCCAATCTGGTCGCGGATGCCGACATTTGCGTGGCGCCGCTCCGCCGCGATCCTCGCAACAAGACCCAGGGTTGCAGCCCCATCAAGCTCTTCGAATACATGTCCGCTGGGCGTGCGGTGCTGACCACTGATCTTCCCTGTGTCCGAGAGATCGTGATTCCGGAACAGACCGGAGTGTTGTCGACGTCGGCTCGGCCCAGCGCGCTTGCCGAACAACTCCTGCGACTGGCCGGCGACGCTCGACTTCGACGGCAATTGGGGGAGCGCGCACGAGCCGACATTCTGACCCGGGCAACTTGGCGGCATCGCCAGGCCGAGTTGTTGGGACAGTACCGTCAGTTGCTCTCGTCGCGCTGACCGCTGGTCGCGGTCGTGGCTCGAGCAGCGGCGTACATACGCGCGTACGCCTCGCTCTCCTGCTGCGGGTTGAACGTCTCAATCATCCGCTGGCGGGCGGCTGCCCCCAGCGCGTGTCGCTGCTCGATCGGGAGATCCAGCAACTCCTCCATGGCCTCCGGCAAATGGTCGAGCTCCGACAGCGGGAGCAGCGCGCCGGTCGTGCCAGATTCGATCAGATCCACGTGCCCTCCCACCTGCGTTGCGAGCACCGGCCGTGCGACGGCCATGGCTTCCATGACTGCGTTGGGCATTCCCTCGTACACGGACGGAAATACGAGCAGATCGCATACGCTAAGCAGGTTGCTCAGGCGCTTGGCGCTGCGTTGGTAGTCGAGCAAGTGGACCCGGTCGGCCGCCTCTGGCGCTGCCGCCATGAACGCTTCCCACGCGGGACGCGCATCGGAGCGGACGCCACCGATCAGCAGGAGGCGAGCCGAGCGACGTTGGGCGAGCTTGGCGAACGCCGGCAGCAAGTAGCGCATGCCCTTCTTCTCGCGCAACTCGCCGGAGAAGCCGATGACCGCGCCGTCCGCCAGACCCAGTGAGGCGACCAAGGAGTTGTCAGCGGTTTCAGGTCGGAAGGCACCGGCATCCACGGAGTTGGGTAGGTAGCGAACAGTGCGAGCAAAGGTACGACTTGCTCGGTGGCAGGCTTCGCGGGTGACTGCCGTGACCAGCGTCGCACGGCTCAAGGCACTCTGTAGCAGAGGGAGATCGCTGGTCCGGAACAACCCGCGATCGAAATCGTTTCCGCGGATGCTCACCAGGGAGGCCACCCCGCACCAGGCCGCCGCCACGGCGGCAGCATGGCCGGCGGCCAGGGCGTACACCCCGTGCACCAGCGACAGCTGTTGTTCGGCCACGACGTCTGCAGTGTGGTGCGTGAGGGCCATCAGGGCGTCCTCGCCCCGCTCCAGCTTGCCGACGTGGTGGATGGTCATGCCATCACGTTGACGGGTGCGCCGTGCGCCGGGGGCCGCCTCCTTGGACCAGCAGAGGACGTGGACGTCCTCACCGCGGGCCACAGCCTGTTGTGCGATGCGCAGCGTGGACACAGCCAGGCCACCCCGGTCGGCCGGTGAGCGTTCGCTGACGATGGCGACACCGTGTCGAGTTGAAGGATTCATCTGCTAGCGTCTGGTCTCGGAAGTAACCATCCATGAACCCGCCGGGCCGCGTCTTCGTGGGTCTCCCAGGTGGCTGTCGGGACAGGGCACAGCGGCACCGAAGGTGCCGCAAGAAAGACCAGGTGCTCTGTCCAGATCGCAGCAGAGCTGCGCTTCCGCCGGGCCGCCACTCGCGAGTTCGGCTTGGCGGAAGCGCAACGATCGCGACTTCTGGGACAGAGCACTAGTCATGGACGACGAAGGTGGTTGCCGGCTCGGCATTCGGGCGCCAGCGCACTCCATGCCAGCCCTCGGGTACCTCCGGTTCCGTGAAGTAGTACAGATAGCGACCGTCGCGAGGCGACACGTTGACGCAGCCCGCACTCTTGCGCTGACCCCAATCGTCGTGCCAGTACGCGCCGTGCAGGGCGTGGGGTCCGTGGAAGTTCTGGGTCCAGGGAACGTCCGAGTGGATGAAATCGCCTGGGGCTTCCATGGTTGCGGTGGCAAACTTGCCCGTGATCTTGAAGGTCCCGGTGGGGGTCGACGCGGTCTCGAGTGGATCCTTGTTCGGCACCGGCGTGCCCCCTCGGCCGGGCGAAATCAGTGTTGCGTACACCGGGCGCGTGCCTTCGTAGGCGAGCAGCCAACCTTGCCAGATACTCGCCTCCAGCCAGGTGGCCCGCCCTTTGGGCGCCTTCCCGGTGGTGTCCTCTTCGCCCACCGGAGCACCCCACGGCGTGCGGCTTTGCGGCTTGGGCACGACTGCGTCGGCGCGCTGGACCCAGATGTTGGGGCTGCGTGTCTGGAGGTACGTCTTGCCGTCCTGCTCCCGGGTCGTCCCCGTGAGCTCTATCCACGAGAGCCGAGCGAACTTCTGGTCCGTGGGCACCAACTGGCCGGCGGCGTCCTGCTCGTACTTGGGTCGGCCTGCGTCGCGGAAGAACGCGAGCGGGAGTCTGGCGTCGTGCCCGAGTTCGACCCCCTTGAAGTGGACTTTGGGGTACGGCGCCACGCGGTCCTTCGGCACCCACATCAGATCGGCACTGAGCAGCCACGACCGCTGCTCGAAGAGCACCTCTGTCGAGTACGCCACCGTGGAGAGTGGCAGCAGACGTTGACGGTTTTCGTGCACGGTGGAAGGGATGCCTTGCAGCGTGAACGGTGCCCCGCGCGCGGGCTCCAGGTCCACCCCGCGCAGGGCGCCGTGCACTTTTCCTTCGCGCGCGCGTGCCACCCGCTGCTCG
This sequence comes from uncultured Polyangiaceae bacterium, assembly GCA_964610275.1. Taxonomy (GTDB): domain Bacteria; phylum Myxococcota_A; class Polyangia; order Polyangiales; family Polyangiaceae; genus JAFGBI01. The sequence goes on from CAZSVU010000409.1 coordinate 6,626, forward strand.
TGCAACGCGAGGTCCCACTCTCTTCGACGCTGCTGCTCTCGCGTGGGCAGGGTGCGATAGCGCTGGACTCCGCGGGATTCTCCGTAACGGTGTGGCCACGGGGAGTCGAGCGCCGGCGCGTGCTCACGCAGTTGGGCGAAGGCCGGGTCGTTTGGATCGAGCGTGGCCTGGTTGCCATCCAAACAGACGAAACCGCGCGGCTCGATGGCGTAGAACTGAGTGCACCCGGGGCCGTAGCGTGGCCGCGTGTCGCGCAGCTTGACCGACCCTCCGAACCACAAGTATCCGATCCACCCCGCGAGGTTCGGCGCCGGACGCACCCAGACGTGCCGGGTCTTGGCGTAGACTCGCGGGGCGTCGTCGGACGGGGGTGCTGCGGCGCTGGACGCCGCACTCGCGCTGGCTGCGGCGGAGGCGATCGGTAGAACCGCCGGCGTGGTGCTGGTACTGGGTGACGCGGTGGGCGGACTCGACTTGGCTTCGTCGCAGGCAGTCACCGTGGTCGAGGCGCTCACCGCTGCCACGAGGCACGCCATCAGGGTGCCCGAGCGTGCCGACCAGGGGGACGGAGACCGCGCCACGCTGGAAACCTAGCCCCGATTCCCGTGGG
>CAZSVU010000410.1:0-1771 GCA_964610275.1 uncultured Polyangiaceae bacterium
CCCGTGCCGGAGCCGCCCGTGCCGGAGCCGCCCGTGCCGTCGCCACCCGTGCCGTCGCCGCCCGTGCCGGAGCCGCCCGTGCCGGAGCCACCCGTGCCGGAGCCACCCGTGCCGGAGCCACCCGTGCCGGTCGCCCCGCCCGTGCCGCCCCCGGTGCATGTACCGCTGACGCACGACTGCCCTACCGCGCAGATGATGCCGCAGCTACCGCAATTCTGCGAATCCGAGAGCGGGTTGACGCACTGCGCACCGCACGCGAGCAGTCCGCCAGAGCAAGTACAGGTCCCGTTCACGCACCCTTGTCCGGTAGCGCACGCATTGCCGCACGAACCGCAATTGAACACGTCCATGTTCGGGTTCACGCAACTCGTGCCACAGAGCAACTCGTCCGCGCCGCAGCCGCTCGAGCACACCCCGCCCGAGCACACCAGGCCGGCGCCACAGGCATTGTTGCAGCTACCGCAATTCAGCCCATCGGAGGCGGTGTTCACGCACACGCCGCCGCAATCCACCAGCCCGCTCTGACACTGACAGGCCCCTGCCATGCACAGTTGGCCGACGCTGCAGACGACACCGCAGGCTCCGCAGTTGGCGAGGTCAGCTTGCACGTCCACACACACACCGCCGCAGTCGGTCTGACCGTCCGCGCATCCTGCCGTGGTGCTGCCATCCTTGCTCTCTTCGCTGCACGCGATGATGATCAGCGCACCGCAGACAGTCGTGACGTGTGGCCAGCGAACTAGCGATCGAGCTTCGGTTGGTTTGATGCTGCTCATGGTATTTCCTCGGACGTCCAGCGATGGTGGGGGTCAGAAGGCCATCACCCCTACGGTCCACCCGGGACTGGCCAGCCGTCTTCGTCGAATGGCATCTCGACGATCCGAAACTCGGCGGCGCCGTTCGACTGCCGGTACGCGTGGTACAGGTGATAAATCATGTCGCCGGCCACGACCACGTCGCTGTGGCCCGCGGCGGCGTAGTTCACACCGTCGCCTTCGACCATGAGCGTTCCGCCGCCATCTAGCATGTCGATCCCGTCGCGATCGACGTACGGACCCAGGATACTGTCCGAGCGGCCCACGCGGACGTTGTACGTGCTGTTGGCTCCTTCGCAACAACGGCCGAAGGATACGAACAGGTAGTACCACCCGCAGCGTCGGAACAGCACGGGAGCCTCGATGGAACTGTTTCGGGCGATGTTCGTCAGGCTCGGATCCGACGGCGCGCTCCCGTCGGCGTTCAACTGGAAGAGCATGATGCCGTTCCAGAAGCTCCCGAAGGAGAGGTACGGCGTACCGTCGAATGTCTGCCCGGCGTCGGCGTCGATGGCGTTGTAGTTCTCACTGCCATCGGTGCAGATGACTGGGCCGTGATCGGTCCAGTCGTTCGCCCCGGGGTCGTCCGTGGTCAGGTGGGTGATGCACGAGACGTTGTCGCCGAAGATGGCCGAGAACGTGGAGTAGATGTGATACTGCCCGCCGAAGTACGACGCGTCTGGCGCCCAGGGGAAGTTGAAGTCATTTGCGGGGACGCCCGCGAGCCACGGATCGACCCAGGACGCGTAGCTGCTGATGGCCGCGGGCGCGTTCGACCAGTTTCTGAGATCGGTCGAGGTGGCTGACGGAATGCGGTTCCCCGTCCAGTACCGGTAGAAGGTCCCATTCGCTTCGACGATGGTGGGGTCGTGGGCAAAGGTGTTGCCCGAGAGGTTCAGCACCTGCGGGGTGCTGCTCCCATCCCAAACGCCGACGTCGCAGAGGTAGTCGTCTCC
>CAZSVU010000410.1:1871-7226 GCA_964610275.1 uncultured Polyangiaceae bacterium
GGTGCCCTGGTCTCCGCCGGTGCCCTGGTCTCCGCCGGTGCCCTGGTCTCCGCCGGTGCCCTGGTCTCCGCCGACACCCTGGTCTCCGCCGGTGCCCTGGTCTCCGCCGGTGCCCTGGTCTCCGCCAGTGCCCTGGTCTCCGCCGGTGCCCTGGTCTCCGCCAGTGCCCTGGCCGCCAACACCGAGGTCGTCTCCGGTGCCGGTGCCGCCAACACCGAGGTCGCCCCCGATGCCCATGCCGCCGCTGCCGAGATCGCCGCCGCTACCGGTCAAGCCACCCGCTCCGGTTGTGCCGCCGGTGCTGCCGTCCTGACACACGCCGTCGACGCACGACTGACCTGCCGCGCACGCGATTCCGCACCCGCCGCAGTTGTACGGATCGGACAGCGTGTCGACGCACACGCCCCCGCAGTCCTCCTGCCCGGTCGCACAGTCCTCGGAATCCGTGTCATCCGTTCCGTTCGCGGCGCTGCAGCCGACCACCACCACCGCGCTGCACATGGCGGCGGCCCGAACGAAGCGACTTCGCGCGCGTGACGGGGCCAGCCTGGTGCTGCTCATGGGCGTTGATCCTTGATGGGTTCGGCGGGTTGTGGGCGCGGCCGCAAATGACCTGCGAGTACACTCGAGTGGGATCATTCCGCCGGGTTTGCCCTGCTGCACCTTCTGGGATGGAGTGGCCCTCACGCGCGAAAAGGGGCGGCGGTTTCTGCCACATGCACCGACACGATCGGCGTGACCCGAGCAGCGAGCCGAATGCTCCGGTCCAGACGTGGGCTGGTAAGTGCGCGTGACCCCGAGCTACCATTGTGTGCCGTGGCTGGATTCTCGCGCGTTCAGCGGTCGGCGGCCCGCAGGCCGCCAGCGCACTGGCTGGCGGCGGCGATGCTACTCGTCTGCACGGCGGCAGCTGCCCCCGAGGCGCCGATTCGAACCGTGGTAGTCAAGGTTCCGGAGGGCGAGCCGCCGCTGCCCCTCCAGCGGCTGATCGAGGCTCTCCGGAGCCATCTGGCGGAGCTCGGCATCCAGGTTCATCTGTCGACCGGGCCTGCGGGAGCCGGTTCGGTCGGAGGGACGACGCCGAGCTCGCCGGACCGAGACGTGCTGGCTTTCGTCTGGATCGAGCGGACGGCGGGTGCGTTGACCGTGAACTTCTATGAGCCGGCCGGTTCCAGCCTGCGGGAGCGACGCATTCCGGTGACCGGCACGGACACAGCAAGCATCGAGGAAGTGGCGGTGGTCGTTCGATCCGCAGCCAACGCGCTGCTCGAGCGTGCCGCACAAGAGCCTCCACCCACCGCCGAACCGACCCCTCCGCCTGCAACGTGGCCGCCGCCAGCGCCGCCCCAGGCCCCAATCCGGGACGCCCAGCCCGAGCCCGCGCCACTTCAGGCCGGGGTCGCCTACGCCACCACCGTCTACGCGAATGAAGTCCCGTGGCAGCACGGGGCGCAGGTATCGCTCGCCTGGCGCGTGGGGGCGACGCCGTGGCGGCTGGGCGCTGCCTACACCTGGGTTACTGCTTTGCGGCGACAGACTGACGACCTCACGCTCACCCTGTACCGTCACCCGATGGAGGTGTTCGTCGGGTTCGAAGTGCCGGTCGCGGGAGATCATGCCAGCCTGCGCGCGGAGGGGGCTGGAATTGCCGACCGGGTTGTCCGGAGGACCAGCCAGGTGTCATCGGACCTGGAGAGCACCCCGTCGACCGCACGGTGGTCGTGGGCCGTTTCCACGCGGCTGCGGCTTGCCTGGCAGCCCGCTCGCCCGGTCTGGCTGTTCGCCACGGCGGGCGCTGATTTCCTGCTGAATCGTTTTGACCACGTGATTCGCACCTCCTCGGAAAGCCCCGTGATTTCCCCGTTCGCGGTACGTCCCAACCTTCAGGTGGGCGGCGCCGTCGACTTCCCCTAGGCTGATACTGCCGCCCGATTCGGCGTGTGCTTGCCACTGTACCATTGCAGCCAGGCAGAACGAGCGTGACCCTGACCGAACCACGAAGTCGCGACCAGAAGGAGTTGGTCTCCCTCGCTGGTGCCGGAGATCCGGCCGCGCAGGAGCACTTGGTGGCGCTGCTCCGCCGCCGAGTGCGCACCATCTCCATTGCGATTCTCGGTCACGCTCAGGATGCCGAAGACGCGGCCCAGTGCGTCTTGTTGGAGATACTCAAGTCGGCACCCACTTTCCGTGGCGACAGCCTGTATGCGTGGACGGACCGGATCGCGGTGCGGACTGCCGCCCGACACGCGCGGAAGCGGCGGGTGCGTGCTGCGCACTTCGACACCGAAGCGAGTGTCGAGGGCGCGCCGACCTGGGTGGACTCGCAGTCCCCGGAGCACTCCATTCCGCGCCCGATACTGGAATATCTCTCCGAGTTACCCGAGGCCCGTCGCACCGTTCTCGTGATGCGACACGTGCTCGAGTACTCGATCAACGAGATCGCCGAGCTTACGGAGACCTCTCCGAACACCGTCAAGGACCGATTGCTGCAGGCGCGCAGGCAAGTTCGCAAGCGCATTCGACACGAGCTCGCCTGTCTGCCTCAGAAGAACAGGACGTCCCCATGAAGGAATCCGCTTGCCAGCGCTGGATGCAGCTGTCCGATCGGATCGCGATTGGCGACCGGTTGACAGCCGATGAAGCGCGTTTCGAGCAGGAGCACCGCGCTCGGTGTGTCGAGTGTGCGGCCGAGGCACGCGTCTGGGAGTCGCTGGGCCGGTGCCTCAATGACGAATCCGAGCCACCGCGTGTGATGGATCTGCACGCGACCGCCACGCGCACCCATGGGTGGTCGTCCTGGCGACGTTGGGCGGTGGGAGCCGCCGGTCTGGCGGCGGGAGCTGCCGCCGCGGCAGTCGTTCTCAGCCTCATCGACGCCGTCGATGACCCAACCGAGAATGCGGTCAACCGGACCGACGCGCGCGTGAACCTCGTGCTCGTGGCCGGCGAGGTGCACGTGCGCGGTGCCCAGGCGGCGGCCGGTGCCGCGCTGCGGCCCAGCGACGTCGTGCGTGTCCGTCGAGGGCGCGCGTGCTTGGCCTACTCCGGTGGGACCTCTGCGTGCACGGATACGGACACTGAGTTGCGGTTGGTCGCGGTAGACGGAGCGCAGCGACGTCTCATGCTCGACAGTGGCGCGGTGGTTTGTCGGATCGACACGCCGACGCCCGGAGTTCGGTTCAGCGTGGAGACACCGCGCGGGCGGGTCACCGCCAAGGGCACGGTGTTTGCCGTTGCGTACCTACCCGGCGGGGAGGTGGCGGTTCGGGTTCACCGAGGCGTGGTCGAGGTCGAATCACCGAACGGCGCGAGCGAGGAGTTGCGTGCCCCGGCCGGCGCCGTGCTCGGTCAGACGATCCGCGTCGCTCCCACCACCGGGAAAGCTTGGCACCAAGATGCCGAGTTGATCGAAGCCGCCGATCTCTGGGCTGAGGGAGCGGTCGCTCCGGTCGACATCGAAGCCACTCCGGTGGGCGCGCGCATCTCGCTCGATGGAGTCGGTTTGGGCGAATCACCGGTGTCCACCCTGGTGGGTCGCGGGGACCACGAGCTGGTTGTGGCGCGTCCCGGTTATGCTCCCCACCAGGAGCACTTCGTCGTGATGGGAGCCGAACGTGTCAGCCGCTCGCCGGTGTTGCAGGCGCTGCCCGAGCAACCCGCGCCGACGGGGGAGCGCGCGTCGTCCTCGGCGGCCGACTCCGCCACGCCGCCCTCGGCGGCCGAGCTTCTGGCGCGCGCTCGGACCCTCCGAAGCTCGGGCCGCTACGCTGGTGCGGCAACCGCGTACCAGAGTCTGCTCAGCACCTACCCACGGAGCTCCGAGGCGAACGCCGCGTTGCTCTCGCTGGCCGAGCTGCAACTGTCGCAGCTTGGTCAGACTGCGGCCGCCCTGCGTTCCTTCGATGCCTACCTCGCGCACGGTGGCTCGCTGGCGCAGGAAGCCCGCTATGGGCGAATTCGGGCCCTGCGTCGCCTGGGACGCAGCGACGAAGCTCGCGCCGCCACCGAGGCGTTTCTGCGTGCCTACCCTGGAAGCGCCCAGGCAAAAGCGCTACGAAAACGTTCGGGAGCGCGTTGAGCGCTCACCGTACGGTGATGGCGTTGCACCACACTTCCGTCCCCTGGCGATTGATTGCGTTTGGTGTGGTGGCTGGTTGCACCAGCCACCCGGACGTGGTCGCCGTGGACTCCCGCGATCTGCCAGTTGCCGGCAGCGCTGGCTTTGGTCTTGCGGGGGCTGGGGGGGGTGAAGGACAGGTGGCCGGCGTTGCCGGCAGGGCCGGCCACGGTGGGGAAAGCTCGGCGACGGGCGGAGGTGCGGGGGACACGACGACTGCAAGCGGCGGCGCCCCGACGCCGACCACCGTTCAGGCGCTCGATCTCACCGGCGATCTCGAAACTCACGATTCGTGCGTCATCGAGGCTGCCGGTCGCTATTTTCTCTTCCACACCGGGCCCGGGATCGTCGTCAAGACTTCTGACGACTTGCACGACTGGCATGACGCGGGCGATGCCTTCAGCGAGAATCCACCGTGGATCGCGGAGTTGGTTCCCGAGGCGACCGTCCTCTGGGCGCCTGACGTCTCGTGGTTCAACGACACCTACCACCTTTACTATGCGGCCTCGACGTTCGGTTCCGGTCTGTCGTGCATCGGCCATGCCACCAAGGGCGCACTCGATGCCCCCGATCCCTGGGTCGATCAGGGTCCGGTCATTTGCTCGGACATGGGCGGTGTCGACGACGATTGGGACGCCATCGATCCATCCACGTTTGTTGCCGCAGACGGGATCCGGTGGATGGTGTTCGGCAGCTTTGGCAGCGGCATCAAGCTCATCCGCTTGGACGAGGTAGGGGCTCGGGTGGGCGACGAGATCTACTCGCTCGCCCAACGCCCCACGGAAACCGCCGTGCAGGCGCCGTTTGTCCTGCCGCGCGGTTCGTACTACTACCTGTTCGTTTCGTTCGACTTCTGTTGCCGAGGGGTGGACAGCACCTACAACATCCGCGTCGGGCGATCGACCGACCTGACGGGCCCCTATGTCGACCGTGACGGAGTCCCGCTACTCGAGGGCGGAGGGACCCTGCTTCTCGAGGGCGATGAGCGCTGGCGCGGCGTGGGAGCCAACACCATCCTCACGACCCAGGGCAGAGACTACAACGTCTATCACTCGTATGACGCAAACGCCGCCGGTCGCGCCACCCTCCGGATATCCGAGGTCGCCTGGGACGCTGAGGGGTGGCCCGTCTCGGGCGGACCGTAGGCCCCAACGCTTGCGCCCGATGGCGCCTCGGGTGGCGTGGCACCCTTGCTCGGAGTTCGGGCCGGCCGGGGTGAAGAAGATGGAGCAAGGTCG
>CAZSVU010000411.1:0-7206 GCA_964610275.1 uncultured Polyangiaceae bacterium
CACGGTTTTGCGAGCCCCCAGCAGGGTGAGGGCTCGCAGAACCTCAGAGGGCCGCAATTGTGCTCGAAACAGATTCCAGCTGCTCTTTCGGGGTCTTCGCCAGACCCCGCCCCGCGAGCGGGGCTCCACCCCAAACGGGGTGCGTGCAGCGCAAATACAACCAGTGATCGACATTTGCGCCCCGCCATTTGGCGCTCACGCTCTATTGCGGCTCGTCTTCCGACGGGCTGTCGCGTCCAGGCTGCGCCCGCCCTTCCGGTGCGACGCCTGGGAGTGTGGTCGACTCGCGGTGCCAGCCGCGAGCGGTGCGCTGCCTCGACCGGCGACGCTCCGGGTGGGTGTTGGCGAGCGCGATCGCGAGCGGCGAGGGACGGATGCTCGGGCTGGTCGTTGCCGCAGGGGTCGTGCGGTCGTCCCCGCCGTCACCTGAGGGCGCAGGCTCGTCGACCGTCGCGTCCGCCGTGAGGGCGTCCGCGCCATCCCGGTCATCCGGACGCGGCACGCCGGGCGAGGCAGGCACGTCGCGGTGGCTGGCGGAATGCCAGGACGTCTGCTCGGTGTTGCGGCGCGGTGGCACGTTGTCCCTGATCTCGTGCATCAGCTGAGCGACGGCCAGCTGCGCTTCATCCCGTTGACGCATGACCCGGTGCAGAACGTCTCGCGAACGCCGGCACTCGGAGGTGAGCTTGCCGACGCGGCGCTTCGCCAAGCCGAGCTGTTGGCGCAGCTCAATCGCTTCTTGCGTCGTAGCCTGACGACGGCCAACGGTCCCGCCCGGGGGCAGCCCGGACGGTTCCTGAGGAACGTCGCCCCGTGGGACCAGCCGCTCCAGTCGCTCGATCTGCCGCAGCGCCTCATCTCGCTCCGCCACCACCTTCGTGAGGGTCTCTTCGTGCTCGCCGATCAGCCCTTGGATGAACTGGTCCTGCTCGTTCAGCATCTGCTTCTGGCTGCGTTCGTTGAGGAGGCGCTCCTTGCGCATGTCCCGCTGAACCTGTTGGACGAGCCGCTCCAGCCCTTCGATGACACGAGCCTGCTTCTCCGCAGTCCAGCTGACTTCGTCGAGCGCCTGGACCAGCGCATCGCGGCTGAAGTGCACGGTGTCGACACCAATCGAGCCCTTCCCGCCGGGCGGTTGAGGCACCTCATGCTGTGCCTGGTGCAACGGCTGGACTCCGGATCGACTCGACCGGCCGCCACTCTCCAGCGGCGCGCCGGGTGGCGTCGAGCTCAGATGTTTGGCCGTTGTCATGGTCTTCCTTCGCTCCGAGCCACCCGATTCAGATGGGCTGGCCGCCGATTGCACCGCTCCGGGCCGGGCGCTCGAGTGGGTTCGAGCTCCGGCCAAACCCAACGACGTCTTCATTTTAGCTCGGCTCGCGCGACGCTCCGCCCAAATCGTCATCCGGCAAACTGGCCCAGCGACCGCTCAGCTCGGGCTGGAATATTCGCGCGCTGGGGTCACCTGGCTGACCACACGCGCGCGCGTTGGCACGATCCGGCCGCGAGCCCCCCGCAGGAGAAGATCGTGTGATGGATATGCGCGCGGGTGACGCGGAGGTCAGGAAAGGCGCGACCGGTAGTCCTCGTACTCGAAGCGTCGGATGAGATCCAGCCTGCCGCTGTCCGGATCGAAGGTGAAGATGGACGGCAGCCGCACTCCGTTGAACGTGGTGCTCTTCACCATAGTGTAGTGCGCCATGTCGCAGAAGGCCACCCGGTCTCCCACCCGCAGCGGCTCGGGGAAGGAGTAATCCCCGATCACGTCCCCGGCGAGACAGGTCAGCCCTCCGAGCCGATAGGTGTAAGGGAATTCTCCCGCCACTCCCGCGCCCACGATTTCAGGGCGGTAGGGCATTTCGAGCACGTCGGGCATGTGAGCGGCCGCAGACGTGTCGAGGATCGCGATCTGCATCTCGTTCTGAATGACGTCCAGCACCGACGCGACGAGAACGCCTGCGCCCAGCGCAATGGCTTCTCCCGGCTCGAGGTAGACGCCCACGTCGAAGCGGTTGGCGAGATCGCGCACGCACCGTATGAGCTGTTCCACGTCGTAGCCCGTCCGTGTGATCAGATGCCCTCCTCCGAGGTTCACCCAACGCACGCGTTCGAGCTCGGGGGCGAATCTCTCCTCCACTACGCTCAGCGTCCGTGCCAGAGCCTCGGAGTCCTTCTCGCACAAGTTGTGCAAATGAAGACCCGAGAACCCATCCAGATCCTCGAGACGGAGCCGTGTGCGGGTCACACCCAGCCGAGAGAAGCGCGCGCAAGGGTCGTAGATGGCAACGTCGACCTCTGAGTGCTGTGGATTGATGCGCAGACCACATTCGATGCGGCGGTCGCTCGATCGCACGATCGGCTGCAGTCGCTGCCACTGGGAAAGTGAATTGAACACGACATGATCGGCCACATCGACGATCGCGCGCAGATCGTCCTCGGAGTACGCTGGGGCGTACACGTGCACCTCGCCGCCGAGCTCCTCGCGGGCCAACCGCGCTTCGTGCGGCGAGCTCGCTGCTGCCCCATGCAGGTACCGGGCGACCAGGGGAAAGACGCTCCACAGGGCAAACCCCTTCAGAGCCAGCAGGATCTTGCAGCCTGCCCGGCGCTGAACCGAAGCCAAGAGCTCCAGGTTGTCGCGTAGGACACCCAGGTCGCAGACGATGGCCGGTGTCTCGACCACGCCAACGTCGAATCTGAGGTTCGGTGGGGTCGCCATTTCAGGCTCGGGGCGGGAGGCTGACGCAAAACCACGAGCCAGTCCAGTGGCCAGGGGACACTTCGAAATCGGTCTGCACCACGCAGCGGCTGCAAACCCGCGCGGCTCGGACGCATTCGACTTCGAACTTCGCGCCAATCCGCCCGGCCGACGTGCATCGTTGGCTGCTCGGTACTACTCTTTCCGTGCCTGGAGTGCGTGCGGGCTACTGGAGGACATTCATGCGTCGTGTCTCGGTTGGTGCATTCGGTCTGCTCGGCCTGTTGTGGTGTGGCGGCGCGGCAGCTGCGGATGACGACATCAGGATGAACTCCGTGGGGTATGTCCCCGGGCGAACCAAAGTGGCCACCGTGGTCACCGGGAATTCCGCGGATTTCTCGGTGCTGCGCGCCGGGGATGGCTCCGTCGCATATCAGTCCACCTTGAGCACACAACGCTTCGACGGTGATACGGGACAGGACGTCTACTTGGCCGACTTCTCGGAGTTCGACGAAACGGGAGAGTTCGTGCTGTCGGTGGACGGGGTGGGGCAGTCGCCGTCGTTTCGCATCGGCGATGACGCCTACGACTCGGTACTGCAGACGGCGATGCTCGGTTTCTACGCCTGGAGGTCAGGAGTCGACGTCTCGCTGGTCCACAACGGCCAGACCTTCGCGCATCAGGCTGGGCACCTCGACGACGCCCTGCTGGATTTTCTGGGCAATCCCGGGGTCATTCAAGACGGGACGGGTGGATGGTACGACGCTGGCGACTACGGTCGGTACATCGTCAATGCTTCCATCACGGCGGGGATGCTGCTCCGCGCATGGGAAGACTTTCGGCCCCAGCTCAGTGCGGTCGCCCTGGCGATCCCCGAGGCCGGCGGGGCACTACCCGACTACCTCGACGAAATCCGGTTCGAGCTCGAGTGGATGCTCAAGATGCAACTGGCGGATGGACGCGTCTGCCACAAGCTCACGCCCATCGATTTCGCTGGCTTCGTCCTGCCCGCCGACGACGACCTACCGCGCTACTTCTCGCGCTGGGGGTCGGCCGCCACCGCGGGCTTCGTGGCGACAATGGCACAGGCCGCTCGCGTCTATGAGCCCTACGATGCAGCATTCGCCGCGCAGTGCCTGTCCGCCGCGCAACTCTCCTACGCGTATCTGACCGACAATCCGGCGGACGTCCGAGCTGACCTCAGCGACTTCGACAACGCTCAGTATCAGACGGGCGATGAAGACGACCGAGTCTGGGCAGCAGCCGAGATGTGGGAGACCACTGGAGACTCGTCGGCCCTGCAAGACTTCGAGACCCGCGTCCAGAATCTCACCACTCGTGTCAGCGAAGACTGGGATTGGGGCAACTTGAGAAATCTGGGGGTGATCACCTATCTGGCCTCGACCCGGGCCGGGCGCAGTGCGTCCCTCGTCACCGACCTGGAAGGAGACGTTCTGGATGCAGCCAGCAGTCTGGCCGATCGATCCATCGACCAGGGTGGGTACGGTCGCGCCATCGAAAACTACTACTGGGGTGCCAACGGCTCGGTGGTTCGCGCCTGCATGCTGCTGCAGGCCGCGGCGCGTCTGAGCGCGAGCGAGCGTTACCTGGACGCCTGTATCCAGCAAATCGCTCACGTTCTGGGGAGAAACTACTACAACCGTTCGTGGGTTACCGGGGTGGGTCTGAACCCGCCGATGTATCCTCACGATCGACGCTCGAGTGCGGATGGGATCACTGTGCCCTATCCCGGCTATTTGGTGGGCGGCGGTTGGCCGGGCGCGACGGATTGGGAGGACGTGGAGGAGAGCTACGAGACGAACGAAATCGCCAACAACTGGAGTGGTGCCTTCGTCTACGCACTCGCGGGATTCATTTCGACGCCTGCTGCAGGCGGAGCGGGTGGAGCGGGTGGCAGCGCCGGCGCAGCGGGGAGCCCTCCCGCGGCCATGGGGGGTGCGTTCACCGGCGGAAGCAGCGGCAGCGCCGGGGCAGGCGGTAGCGGTGGCAGCGTCGCCTCCGGCGGCAGCGCTGGCACCGTTGGAGCAGGCGGTGCGGCGGCAGTCGCGGGAACGGGTGGTGCGGTCGGCGTGGGCGGTCTCGATGGCGTCGGCGGGGCTGCTCCGCTGGGTGGCGACGGCGGGACGCCCTCGAGCGGTGGCGGCACCACCGCGGCGGGTGGCAACGCACCGGCGACGGCCGGGGCCGCCAACAGCGGTGGGACCGCGACGGGCGAGGGAGGCACCGCCGGATCGGCCGCGGGCGCGGGACCAGACACCGTTGCGGGCAGCGGCGACGAAGGTGGATGCGGCTGCCGTGTCGCCTCGGGTGGAGGTCGAAGCGCGATGGGCTGGGCTGGGCTGGGGTTGGGCCTGCTCGTCCTGCGCCGCCGTCGTCGCCGCTGAGCCGGCTCAGGGAGCCTTCGAGCTTCCGGCGCGCTGCAGTGCGAGTTGCACGACCTGGCGGTAGACGCTGAGTGGCTCGGCGCCGAACACGGCCAGATCTCCGACCACGGCCGCGGGGGTCAGCTTGATGCCGACGGTGCGGGCAATGGTGACGTCCCGGTCGATGGCTGCGTCGTGCGTCCCCTGCTTCAGCGCACGGCGGAAGCGGGTCAAGTTTAGTCCAATCTCGGCTGCGTAGCGCTCCAGCGCTGGTTGCTCGAGCCCGTTCGGGCTGTCGGCGTTCTCATAGAGCAGGTCGTGCATGGCCCAGAAGCCGTCATCGCCACGCTGGGCGAACGCTTCCATCGCCGCCGTCGCGGCCAGGCGCGCGTGCGGATGGTAGCTGATGGGCAAGTTTCGCCAGACCGTGCGGACGTCGTCCGGGAATTCCTCCCCGAGCGCCTCGATGGTCGACGCAGTGGCTCGGCAGAACGGGCACTCGAAGTCGCTGAAGAGCTGAACGACCACGCGCGCGTTCGCAGGGCCTCGACTCGGGTTCGACCGTGTCGGAGCGGGGACCGCGACTTGGTAGATCGGCACCCCATCGGAGGGCACCCCGGCCGCTGCTTCGGGCTCGGACGCGGTGGAGTCCCCAAGCAGTGGGTCTACCTCTCCCGGAGCGAGGGGCGTCTCGCGACACTGTTCGGCGGATTCCCCCGCCGCGGTTTCCGAATCCGAGGGATTGGCAGAACAGTCGGGCGGCCGCGCTGAGGAACCGGTCAGGTCGATCGGATCCGACAGCTTTGGCGGGGGCTCGGCGGCTTGCTGCGCGCAGCCGGAACCCCACAAAACCAGCAGGGCGATCCAACGGATCGCCCTGGGGGTTTCGGCGGAGCGACGAGCGGGACAGAAGTCACCGCAACCTCGCCCCGCCGGCGCCATGCGCATGGGTCTACTGGGCTTCCTTCAGCGTCAGGTCGATGACCTTCTTGAACGCGTCGTACGGTTGAGCCCCGCTCACGAAGTACTTGCCCACGACGAACGCGGGGGTGCCGGAGATGCCGGCCTTCTTGGCCACCTCCGAGTCGGCGTCGAGTCGGGCTTGGTGCTTGTTGGAGTCGAGAGCTGCCTTGAACTTGGCCATGTCCAGGCCCAGTTGTTGGGCGACCTTCTCCAAGCCCGGGCGCTGGATCCCGTCAGGAGTTCCCTGGGCTTCGAACAGCTTGTCGTGGAACTTCCAGAAGGCGGCGGAACCCTTCTGGGCGAAGGCTTCCTGAGCGGCCTGCGAAGCCAGCGGCGCGTCCTTGTGGAACGGCAGCGGCATGTGACGCCAGACGATCTTTACCTTGTCGCCGTACTCCTTCATGATCTGCGCGAGCGTGGGATTCACGCGCTTGCAGTACGGGCACTGGAAGTCGGAGAACTCTTGGATGACCACCTTGGCATTGGCACCGCCTTTGAAGGGGTTGTCCTTGGTGGGGGCGGCGACTTCCTTGGTGGGAGGCGGGGGCGGGCCCTTGGCCTCCTTCATGATTTCTTCGTAGACCTGGGCCTTGGGAGTTCCTTTGGCCACCAGCGCCTTGGCCTTGGCTAGCTGCGCGTCGATGACTTCCTTGAACTTCGGGAAGGGCTGCGCGCCCTTGATGCGCATTCCGTTCGCGAAGAAGTGCGGCGTGCCCCGGGCCTGCAGATCGGAGGCGAGCGCCATGCTGTCGGCGAACCGCTTGGCGTACTTGTCGTCCTCGATCGCCTTCTTCACCTGGTTCCAGTTCAGGCCGAGTTTCTTGGCCACGGCTTCCAGGTCCTCGTCCTCGAGCTTCGGCTGGCTCTCGAACATCGCATCGTGCGCGTCCCAGAACCCCTTGTCGCCCTTGGCGTCGTACGCCACCCGGCCCAGAGTCGCAGCGGGCTTGGCGCGCTTGTGGAAGGGAAGCGGGTTGTCCTTCCAGACGACGCGGACGTCGTCCTTGTACGTATCCAACACCTGCTTGACGGTGTCTTCGACCTTCTTGCAGTACGGGCACTGGAAGTCGGACCACATGACGAGGGTGACCAGCGCGTCCGTGGGGCCCCTGATCGCATCGCCCGGAAGCACGGGTACCTTCCACACGGTGGTGTCGTCCG
>CAZSVU010000412.1:0-7191 GCA_964610275.1 uncultured Polyangiaceae bacterium
TGTCACCCAGAAAGCGTCGACTCAGACTCATGCTGACTGCCTCCCGAAGGGTGACGACTGCCAGTCACCTGCCCACGTCTTCAGAACCAGAACCTCGAACACTACTCTGTCACACCGCGTACAGAGTAACAGAGGAGCATCTTCTCCCCCTGAAACTGGAGCATTGCAGAGCCGGGGGGATTATCTTCTCCCCCGGTTGTCTATTGCGCTGCCACCCCTGCTGGGTTCCACGCGCGTGCAGGCTACACGCGGCCTTGCCAACCGCCGACAACGGTGCTTCGATCGACTCCGTTGGGGAGGCTCGCCCGGTCGCAACCGATGGCGGAATCCCGAACGCACTGCCGCTGCAGGTGGCCTCGGTCACGAGGTTGCTGGAAGCAGAGTTGGTTTCCCATGGATCCACAGGTACTGATCGACGCACTCGTGCGTCAAACGATGGTGCTCATCGCGCGGCTCTCGACCGTCGACGGCGTGCGCTCTCCTCTGGCGCACGTCGCCAACGAGGCGTTCATCGGCCTGGTCCGCGAACTCGAAAGCCAGGGGGTGGGCAAGAAGGTGATTGCCGACATGTTCGGGTTGGCCCTGCGCTCCTACCGTCAGAAGGTGCACCGCTTGAGAGAGTCCGTGACCACCCGCGGGGTCACCTTGTGGGGTGCGGTACATGCGTTTCTGGCCGAGTGTGACTCAGCGACCCTGGCCGAACTGCTGGGTCACTTCGAGCACGACCAGGAGAGCATGGTGCGCAGCATCCTCAACGACCTGGTCGAGAGCGGCCTCGTGCTTCGCAGCGGGCGCGGGAAAGAAGCCCACTACCGCACCGCAACCGAAGAGGAACTCGAAGAGTTCGGCGCGTCCGCCGGCGCCAATTCGCATGAGACCAACACGGCGCTCATCTGGGTGCACGTGTACCGCGAGAGTCCACTGCGGAAGGACCGGCTGGCGCAACTCGTGCCGCTACCCGCGCACACCCTGGACGCGGCCATCGACTCCCTGGTCACCGATGGTCAAATCCGGCTGGAGACACGGCCGGACGGCGTGTACTGCGCCACCGATCACTGCCTCATTCCGGTGGGGCAGGCTGCCGGCTGGGAGGCAGCGATCGTCGATCACCACCGGGCCGTACTCAACGCTCTGGCCGCGAAGCTCGTGAACGGCAAGCATGTCTCCGCGGCAGATGACGAAGTGGGTGGGACCACGATCACGTTCGACCTCTGGCCGGGGCACCCCCGAGAACGTGAAGTGCGACAGCTGTTGGCAGAAGCCCGGGATAGAGTGATCCCGCTGTGGGATGAAATCACAGCGTACAACCGAGACCATGCTTCGGACATCACTTCCCAGGTGACGTTCTACTGCGGCCAGTACTTGGTGGAGAAGGAAGACGCCCCGTGAGAACCCAACGCGGGGCGTGGGCGGGGACCTGCGTTGCCCGACATCGTCGGCGTGCTGATTGCCGCCTATAGCCCGGAGCGCGTCCCCCCAAACCGTCAGTCAGACCCGCTGACTGACGGCGTGCCAGCGCGACGCGACATGCGGGGATCTGAAGTGCCGGCTTGGGGGGACATTCCCCCCCCCCTGCCCTGGAATGCTCCAGGCAGGGCGAAAGAAATCGTGCCTCTGTCACCTGGTCGCCGCTGTGGCACACTTTGACGAGAGCGAGGGATTGTGCGGGCAGTGGCCAGTCCCCTCCTATTCCTCCCACTGAGGTGTGATGCATGACGACCCCAAGACTTTGGGCTAGCGCCGGGCTGGCGTTGATTTGGCTCGTTGTGTCGAGTTGCAGCGAGAGCAGTTCAACCGGAGGCGGCACTGCAGGGCAGCCCGGCGTGGATGGCGAGTGCCCCGTTGGGCAGACGCTGTGCTCGGGCGCCTGCGTTTCGCTCGCCGAGAATCTGGCAAACTGCGGGGCCTGCGGACAAGCGTGCTTCACGGGGCAGACTTGCGTGGCCGGCGCGTGCGCTTGCCTGGCGGGCTTGACCGACTGCAGCGGAGCCTGCGTGAATCTGGCCGCAGACGGAGCCAACTGCGGGTCGTGCGGCAACGCATGCCCGGCAGGGATGGTCTGCTCGCTGGGGCAATGCAGCGACGAGTGTGCGCCGGGTCTCACTCAGTGCGGCTCGGGCTGCACCGACACCACCGCCGACGTGAGCAACTGCGGAGCATGCACCGTGGCCTGCTTGCCGGGTCAGGGCTGTGTCGGCGGGTCGTGCGTCTGCGCTTCGGGGCAGACGCTCTGCGGCGGCATTTGTACGAATACGTCCACCGATGCTTCGAACTGCGGAATCTGCGGAAACGTGTGCAACGGGGGCAGTTGCATCGCAGGGCAGTGCTCCCTCACGGGCACGGGCGGCACGGGCGTCGGCGGCGCGGGCACCGGCGGCGCGGGCACCGGTGGCGCGGTCGAGACGGGTGGCGCCGGCGGCACGGGCGGTGCGGTCACTGGTGGCACGGGCACCGGGGGCGTGGTCGAGACGGGTGGCACTGTCGGCACCGGCGGCGGAGGCACCGGCGGCGTGGTCCAGACGGGTGGCGCCGCCGGCTCTGCCGGCGCGGGCACCGGTGGCGCAGCCGAGACGGGTGGCGCCGCCGGCTCGGGCGGCGCTACGGATCCCGATCCGCCTGTCGACGAAGCCAGACTGACCATGTGGTACGACAGACCGGCGGGGGTCTGGAACGAGGCGCTACCGGTGGGTAACGGTCGTCTGGGAGCCATGGTTTTTGGTGATCCCGCCAATGAAAGACTTCAACTCAACGAAGATACCTTCTGGTCGGGCGGACCATCCCGTAACGACAACCCAGCTGCGTTGGCCGCCCTGCCCAACGTTCGCCAGGCCATCTTTGAAGGCAGGTACACCGACGCCGAAACGATGATCAATCAGAACATGACGGCAAGCCAGTTGCATGGATCGATGTATCAGCCGATCGGCAACCTGAATCTATCCTTCCCGGGTCATGACAACTATGCGGATTACTACCGCGAACTGAATCTGAGGAGAGCGGTCTTCACCGCCAGGTACAACGTTGGTGGCGTGACCTACACCCGCGAGGTGTTCGCATCTCAACCGGATCAGGTGGTCGTGGTCAGACTGTCTGCCGATCAGCCGGGACGTCTCAGCTTTTCGGTAGGGATCGACGGCCCCTTGCAGAATGGAATGAATGTTCTGGATGCAAATACTCTGGAACTGACGGGGCGTTCCTCCTCACATGAAGGCGTCAACGGGCAGGTAAGCTTCGATGCCCGCGTCAAAGTGCTGAACACAGGAGGGAGCACGGCGACGGCTTCCAACGGCATCAATGTGGACAATGCCGACGAAGTGGTGATCTTGGTTTCTATCGCGACCAACTTCGTGGACTACACGACCTTGACCGCAAATGAAACGCAGCGGTGTACTCAGTACCTGTCCGCAGCCGAAGGAAAGTCCTACGCAGACCTTCTCGACACTCATCTGACGGCTTTTCAGAACTACTTCGACCGCTCGAGCCTCGATCTCGGTGCCTCTTCGGCGTCACTTTCGAGTCTGCCAACTGACCAACGGATCACAGACTTCTCACGGAACACTGATCCCGACTTGGTCACCATGTACTATCAATTCGGCCGGTACTTGCTCATATCCAGCTCCCAACCCGGAGGGCAGCCCGCCAATCTTCAGGGGCTGTGGAATGACCAGACGAATCCGCCCTGGGACAGCAAGTACACCATCAACATCAACACTGAGATGAACTACTGGCCGGCGGAGAAATGCAACTTGTCCGAGACGCATGACCCGCTTCTACGACTGGTAGAAGAGCTGTCAGAAAGCGGTCGGCAAACGGCTGCGACCATGTACGGATGCGATGGTTGGGTGGCGCACCACAACACGGACATCTGGCGCATTAGTGGTGTCGTCGACGGCGCCTTCTGGGGAATGTGGCCGATGGGAGGCGCCTGGCTGTCACAGCATCTGTGGGAAAGGTACCTGTACAGCGGCGACTTGGGCTATCTTGATTCGATCTATCCGGTGTTGCGGTCGGCATGTGAATTCTACCAGGACTTCTTGATCGAGGAGCCCAGTAATCAGTGGCTGGTGGTGAGTCCTTCGATCTCGCCCGAGAATACGCCGGCAGGCCATTCCACCTCAGTTTGTGCCGGCACGACAATGGACAACCAGATTCTCTTCGATCTGTTCTCCAAGACGATCAAGGCTGCTTCCCTGTTGAATAGAGACAGCGCGCTGATGGCGGAATTCCAAGCCATCCTCGAACGCTTGTCACCGATGCACATCGGCAATTTTGGTCAGTTGCAGGAATGGCTGGAAGACTGGGATGATCCCAACAGCACCCATCGCCACGTGTCGCACCTCTACGGCCTGTTCCCCAGCAACCAGATTTCACCGTACACGTCGCCGGAACTGTTTGATGCGGCGCGTACGACACTCATTCACCGGGGCGATGTCTCCACCGGATGGTCCATGGGGTGGAAGGTGAATTTCTGGGCACGACTCCTCGATGGCAACCATGCACTGCGGCTGATCAGAGACCAACTCACCCTGGTCGACCCGGTGAACGGCGGGGACAATGGCGGGACGTATCCCAACTTCTTCGATGCGCACCCACCGTTCCAAATCGATGGAAATTTTGGCTGTACCTCCGGGATAGCAGAAATGCTGCTGCAATCTCATGATGGCGCGATTCATGTTCTGCCGGCACTGCCCGATGACTGGGCAAGTAGCGGAGAGGTCAGAGGGCTACGGACGTATGGCGGGTTCGAGGTCGACTTCAGCTGGAGCAATGGGCAGGTTGAGGAGCTCGTGATCCAGTCGAGCTTGGGCGGGAATTGCCGAATTCGTGTTCCGAACGAGGTCGTGCTCAGCGACGGAAGCTCCCCACAGTCCGCCACGGGCGAGAACACCAACCCGTTCTTTGAAGTGGCGGATGTCAAGGCGCCGATCATCTCTCCCTCGGCCAATCTGAACAGCGTCGTCCTGGACCCCAGCTTCTCGTACGACCTGCCGACAGCAGCCGGGCAGACCTACACCCTGGTGGCGACAAGCAGTCCTTGAGCCAGGACGGGGCGCCGTCCCCGGAGACCGGGACGGCGCCCCGTCCTGGAACTCGCCCAACACCAGCCCTAGCGTCGTCGAACTCTTCGAGAGCGGTCCCGCACACGCCGCGCCCCGTTGGCCTCAGCCCGGACAGGCCCAACTGGGTCCTATCAACGCCTGGCTGACCTCGCTCACCTGCCGCCCCACCACCCGGATGTCCGCGGGGTCCGAGGGGCCGAAGCCGCTCGCTTCCAGAGCCCGCAGGTAGCCGATCTCGGACGAGTAGCACTGCATGACTTCCGCCTCGATGGTGTCCAGCGCGACGGCGTTGCGCGCCGCCAGGACCAACCGCATGTTCTTGCGATCCGTCTGGTAGTCTCCGCCCTCCCACGATGGCTCCGGGCCATGTGCGATCCCGCGCAGGCCATCCATGACCACGAAGTCCGCCGGCTTCACGCTGTAGTAGTCGTGAATCCAGTTGGCGAGCGGATCGCGAGCATGACTGATTCGGTTCTGGTCGCGGCCACAGCCGCTGCCACCGTACTCGCCCGCGGGGGTGGCGCCGATCCCGAGGTTCTTCACGCCACCGGTGATGCCCGCCTGCCCGTGCGTCTTCAGACAGGGCAAGCTGATGATCACGTCGGCGCTGTAGTAGGTTTCATTCACCCAATATTGGATTCCGTTGACGGCGGGTGCCTGGACGAGCCCGTCGCGGCTGCGCGTGGTGCAGTCAGCACCTTCGAGCGCAATGAACTGGGTGATGCCCACATCTGCGAAGTTCGCAGGCGTGTACCCCATGGCCACGTAGGCATCTTCCGTGTCGTTGATTGAACCCTCCATCACCAGGATCTGACCGTTGGGGTTCCGGGCGCGCACCAGCGTCGCGACAGCGTGGGTGATGCGCCAATCCGTGGTGACGCCATTCGCTTCCACGGGCAGCTGGGTCCAACCACTGGTGATGGTCAATAGGTTCGGCTTGAGCACCACCGTCTGGCCGTCGGTGATGAAGTCCAGACCACCCGCCAGGGTCACGGCTTCGGTTACCAGCGACAAAATCTCCGCCTGGGTGATGGCCCCGGCATCAGCGACCTGGGCCTGAACGACGGCGACCACCTCTCGGTCGTCACCGGCGCCGGCATACCCCGCCGATCCACCGACGCCCTGATCGCCACCGACGCCCTGATCGCCACCAACGCCCTGATCGCCACCGACGCCCTGATCGCCACCGACGCCCTGATCGCCACCGACGCCCTGATCGCCGCCACTAGCCACGGCCCCGCCGACACCCACTGCGCCGCCACCGCCCACGACGCCGCCAACACCCACCCCACCGCCGATTGCAGACACCAAACCACCGACGCCAGCGTCCAAGACGGCGTCCGCTCCAGCAGAGCCGGACTCGCCATCGCTCTCAGCCCCGCAACTCTGCAGTTGAGCGCTCAACAGTGCGCCGAGCGCACAGACCAGAAACACTCTTTTCCCGCGGTCGACGTGCAACGCCATGACCACGTCATCGTAGCCCACTTCACGTCGATGGCGAGCCGAGTTCTGCCGGTCGTCGTCGAACTCGCCGTCCCAGGCCCGCACCCGTCCCAGAACGCGACGTTCGTCTTCACGCCTGGCGTGTTCGAACCGAGCCGCCCGAACGCATTCAGCAGAGTCGTTCTTCTTCCGTCGTGCCGGAATCAGCTGGGCCAAATGAGCCGGCAGGCCATGCCCATCAGCACCGAATGGACACTCAACCAACCGATGAAGTCGCTGGCATGCGTGACGGTTTGCAGACTCGGAATCGTGAGCTGATCGGAAGATTTGCGATCGGGCATCGGGGCGGCGCGATTGAGCCGCGTCGCGAAGGGGTGAGTGGCCTTCAAGCTACTTCTCCCCGGGAAGCGGTCGCCGGCGCGACGGACTCGAGGCACCGACACCAGACGCGCGCCGACGCTCCCGCATGCAGTCTTCTCATGCACACTTGCACGTCGAAAGAGGATCCCTTTCTCCCCCGCCGCCCGCAATCTTCGCCGCTGGGTGGCACTTCTTCTCCCCCCCCGAGCAGAAGCTGATGCGTCGGTGCTCTCCTCGCCCCGTCCTGGCGGACTGGCCCAGCGGACTTCGATCGCGTCGCCGCAGTGCGATTCGAGTCCGTCGCAATGGGTACTCTAAATCAACGAGCGCG
>CAZSVU010000413.1:0-7186 GCA_964610275.1 uncultured Polyangiaceae bacterium
CGGTCGCGCCACCGCCCACGCCGGTCGCGCCACCGCCCACGCCGGTCGCGCCACCGCCCACGCCGGTCGCGCCACCCCCGACTCCGGCCGCGTCACCCCCGACTCCGGCCGCGTCGCCTCCGACCCCGGTCGCCCCACCGACACCGCTGGCGCCCCCGGCGCCCCCGGTGCCCGTCAGCCCCGTGCACTCGGTTCCGCTGGGGGAGAACCCGTTCAGGCAGAAATCGAAGTCGATGTCATTCGAGTCGTGGACTGGCTGTCCGAGGCGTAGATCTCGTCGTTGAAGTCCACCGTGTCGTCTTGGCCGTTGAGGACGCACGTGTTGTTGATGAGCCGGCCGCCCGAGCTCCGAGTGAGTCGCATACAGGAGCCCCCGTTGAGAAACGCAATGTTGTTTTCAAAGAGCCCGTGCGTGCTGCTCTCGTCGAGGATGAAGCCGTTGCCGTCACTCGCGTGGGACGAGATGTCGATATTCTCGAAGGACACGTTGCCGCGGATGACGTTCTGACCCCCGCCGCCGTAGATGTTGATTCCGCTGGACCAGGAGGGCTGCTGGTTGCCGTTGTGGGCGGAGATGCAACCCTCGATGGTCACGTTGTCGGCATTGTAGAAGGTGATCCCGTTCACGCCGTTGTTCTCGGCGACGCAGTTGATGAACTGCAGGTTGCTGGACGGGTAATTCCAGCCGTTCGAGAACCCACTGGTGCCCCAGTTGCGCGCCACCAGCCCGATGATCCGCACATACTGCACGGCCTGGCTGTTGGGCTCGACACCACAGGCCTCGCCGAGTGACGACCCGTCGAGAATCGGGACCTCTCCTGGGTAGGCAGCAAAGGTAATGGGGGAACCAGACGTTCCGGAGTTGGTGGGATTCAGCTGGTTGTCCCACCCGCCTCCGTAGGTCCCTCCGCGGATGTACACGGTGTCTCCCGGTGAGGTCGCAGCCGAGACGCCCCTTCGTATGGTCTGGAACGGCTGAGACTCGGAACCAGGATTGCTGTCGTTGCCGTTGGTGGCCACGAAGTACTCGGCGGCCAAAGCGGTTTGCGATGCACACAAGGCCAGAACCATCGTGGCACCACCGACGACGTGGGAAGAACGGAGCACGGTCGACCTCATTGGGTTGCGGGGACTGTCTGCCTCAGCGAAAGTTCCCATGTTTCGGGCGCCCGATCACGTATTGTGGAAACGTTTCCACAATGGATCTGCATGCGGTGAACAACCGTTGGAATCGTCCAACGCCAGCCGATCACGATCCGGGAAACGTTTCCACAGTGGCGGAGAGGCGTCTGGCAAAGACCCCGGAGAAACAACAGGAATCTGTTTCGAGCGAGTTCGACGATTGAGGAGGTCTTCGGAGCCCTCACCCGAAGGGGGGTCCGAAGACCGGCGCGAGAATCGCGCTCGCTGATTTTGCCACTGAGGAGGCGCCGTCCCGGTTCAGTGGCCGCCGCGATCGGTATGGAGTCGGCGTCGCACGCGACGACATCGCGGAATCCGATGCGGACGGAATCAGTCGAGCAGTGCGCGTCTGAGTTGCTCGTTCCAGGTGCCAGCCGGGGTGTTCACGGCCTTGAAGCGTCCGCCATCGTCCCAGTAGGCCCAGCCGATGCCCCGCCGTTCGGCCTCGGTGCGGACTAGCCAGGTGTAGTTCTCTCGCGACTGCGGGTCCGCGAAGTCGATGGCGCCGAATTCTCCGAGGTAGACACGCTTGCCGGTCTGCTTCACGTAGCGGGCAGCGTGGTCGAAGTGCTCGAACACCGTCCTGGGGCCGCCCGGGTTCGTGGCCAGCGGCTCGGTGTTGTAGGCATTGAACCACTGGACCACCCAACTCTGACTCTTGGCCGCCTCCACGGGTTCCCGCCGGGTTGCCGGCGGACCGGGAAAAACCACCCCCGGCGTGTGATACCAGGGCTCCATCCAGGGCGCGCTCTGGTGGGTGAACAAGATGGGTTGATACATGTGGAAGTGGGCCACCACGTTCGGGTCGTCCGGCGGGAGCTCCAGTGAGTGGAGGTGCTCGGCGTTGGCCCAGAAGTAGCAGTCGGCCATGATGATTCGGGTCGGATTCGTCTCCCGGACGATCCGGATGGCTTCCGCCGTGATCTCGTTGAGCAAGCTCGGCTTCAGCTCGCCGTTGGGTTCGTTGAGGATCTCAAAGGCAACCGTGGGCGGGCGCTCGGCATAGCGCTGCGCGATCTGCCGCCAGAACGCATACAGCCGCTCCTTCTGCGCGGCGGGCTCCTTGTGGATCTCTTCGAAGTGGTGGACATCGACGATGATCGACAGATTCCGACTCGCCGCCTGATCGAGAGCCCAGTCCACCTTCTTGAAGAACTCCTCCTTGATGGTGTACGGCGGCTCGGAGAGTGATCGCGCAGCGGTGCTGAAACGGACCGGCAAGCGAACGTGATCCATGCCGGCCTCCGCGGCCAGCTTGAAGTGATTCTCCGAAATGACCGTCCCCCAGGCCCCTTCGCTGGGAGCATCATAGCAGTTGCCGAGGTTGATGCCGCGAGTGAACCCGGGCAGAGGCGCGGACTTCGCAATCGCGTCCGGGCGGGGCAGGTTCTTGTCGATGGGCGCCACTTTGCTGGTGGCCGCGGCCTCCGACGGCGTTGCCGCTTCAGGAGGACGCTTGGGGATGCAGCCGACGGCGGCAACGGCCAGGCTCGAGATCAGTACTGCGCGAATCATGCTCGCAACACTACACGTGCCTGGGGTCCATCGTCCCCCCTTTCGCGACGATCTGGTTGGGTTGGCGGCCGTCGGCAGTATCCAGCAGGAGTCTCGAGCCGCGCGCCCACCCCGGCGCGACCATGGTCCCCTGCGTTCGGTCAGCGGGTGCCCGGTGTGCAGCTGAGGGAACCGACCGAGGTCACGATCTGCCGTCCACAGCTCGCGAGCCTCGAGGCGATGCGCCGCCTGTCCGGAAGCCAGGACGGCTTCGGGGGTGACCTCCGCCATGGGGAGGCAGACGGGCTCAGCGGCGCCGACAAGATCTGTACGGAAGATGGGCGGTGGCCCCACGGTGGGACATGCTTGGCCTGCCCTAAGTGGCCAGAGCTGGATCTCGGCTCACACCGTGCCCGGCTGTGCGCCCAGCGTGGCAGAGGGCGAGGGCTCCTTTGGAGGCGACGGCGCGGGAGACAGCAGAGGCTATGGCGCCATCTCCTGCTTCGCCCCAAGCCCTTGAATCCAGCTCGCGGGGGTCGTTTCGAGCATCCCGCGACAAATCCGCGCCCCAAGCCGCGTACGGCGTTGCGCGCCCAGGGTTCCGGAGACGCACTCGCGGTGAAATTCAGACGGATGGGCGCCGACTTCCGCTAGAATCGTGCCTGCACCTCCTGGTTTTCGTCGCATAATTGGCGGCAGTGATGGTGCGACGTGGCTGGTGCCGCGGGTTTGCTTCAGCGCGAGCACCTGCCCGTCGGCCAAATGTCACGGTGACAGGTCGCTGAGAAAGCATCAAGCATGAGTCGACGAAAGTTGGTGGCGAAAGGGGCAGGTGGCACGGTGGTGGTCCTGCTCGCCTTGGGGCTCGCTGGTGGATGCAGCCCAGAGGACAGCGGCGCGAGCAACAACTGCCCGGAAGGACAGGACGACTGTGGCTTCGGGTGCATCGACATCGTCAGCAACAACGTCCACTGCGGCGGCTGCGACCAGCCGTGTTCTCTCGCGAGCAGTTGCATCGGCGGGCAGTGCGCGTGCCATCCCGGACTGGCCGCATGCGGCAGCCAGTGCGCACATCTGGCTTCGGACGGCTCCCATTGCGGGTCCTGCAATAGTGCGTGTCCCACACCGCTGGTGTGCGCAAACGGCGTTTGTGGCGGCTCCTGCCCTGCGGAGACGACCCAGTGTGGCAACAGCTGTGTCGACGTGGCCACCAACTCGGTTCACTGCGGCTCGTGCAACCACGCGTGCCTCGGGGGGCAAGCGTGCGCGAATGCCGTCTGCGGTTGTCCCTTGGGGCGAACTCTCTGCTCGAACGTCTGCGTCGACACGGCCTCGGACCCGGCGAACTGCGGAAACTGCGGCGTCCAATGCGGGGCCGGTGCGACCTGCTCGGCCGGAACCTGCCTGGGCGACGGAAGTGGAGGCAACACCGGGAGTGGAGGAGGCACTGGCACCGGGGGTGGGCCTGCGGTGGAGGACCTTCCCTATTTCAGCTTCTTCGTCACCAGCCTGGAAGCGATGCGCCGGCTCTCCGGAAGCCCGAACGGATTCGGCGGCGACCTGCGCTACGGAGAAGCAGACGGCCTGACCGGGGCAGACAAGATCTGCACGGAGATCGCCGAAGCCACGATGCCGGGCGCTGGGCAGAAGCAATGGCGCGCATTCCTGAGCGTCACTGCCGGACCCGATGGCTCACCGGTCAACGCGATCGATCGGGTCGGCAACGGTCCCTGGTTCGACCGACAGGGTCGGCTGGTGGCAGCGACGCGAAACGACCTCGCGAACCCGCGACCACTGGGTGCCGACCCGGCAATCGTCGACGATCTGCCCAACGAGTACGGCACGCCCAACCACAACCCGGACGGCTTGGGCGAGGTGGACAACCACGACGTGCTCACGGGCTCGAATGCTCAGGGCACGCTCTCCACCAGCAGTGCCGCGGACATCTGCAACAACTGGACTAGCGTGGTAGGAAGCCTGGGCCGACCCGACGTCGGGCACGCCTGGCCGGCGCGTAGCGCCGAGAACTGGATGGGGGCCCATACGGTCCCGGGGTGCGCAGCAGGCGTAAACCTGATTCAGGACGGGCCAGGCGACGGCGACTGCGTCGGCTGCGGCGGAGGCTATGGGGGCATCTACTGTTTCGCTCTGATGCCCTGAGACGCCGGCGCGTCCCCAGACGGGAGCTCGGCACCCGCTGGCCGTGACGCGCGTCAAGCCAGGCGATCGATGATCGCCCGTGCGAACTCCTTGGTGCCGAGGACTCCACCCAGATCTCGGGTCTTCTGTCCATCCTCCAGCGCGCGGTCGTACGCCTGCTTGATGCGACCGGCGGCCTCGGCACAGGAGTCGTCCCGTCGCGTGCTCGCGAGGTGGTTGAGCATCATGACGGCGCTCATGATCAGCGCCAGCGGATTCGCCAGATTCTGACCCGCGATGTCGGGTGCGGAACCGTGCACCGCCTCGAACACCGCATCCTCGTCGCCGATGTTGGCACCCGGCGTGACGCCCAGCCCGCCGACCAACCCCGCGCACAGGTCCGAGACGATGTCGCCGTACAAGTTCTCGCACAGCAGCACGTCGAACTTCGTGGGATCCTGGACCAGACGCATCAGCGCAGCGTCGATGATGAACTCGGAGTAGGCGATGTTCGGATAGATCTCCTCGTGCACCTTCTTCGCCTCACGCACGAACATCCCGTCGGTCAGCTTCATGATGTTCGCCTTGTGGAACACCGTGATCTGCTTGCGACCGCGGAACGTAGCGTACTTGAACGCGTAGTGGGCGATGCGGTGACACGCAGTCCGAGTCGCGACCTTCATCGTGGCGACGACCCCGTCGGTGATGTCCGCCTCCACGCCACTGTACAGGCCCTCGGTGTTCTCACGGACGATGACAATGTCGACGTCGGCGTAGCGCGTGCGTACTCCCGACATGCTCCGCACCGGCCGGACTGCGGCGTAGAGGTTCAGTCGCTTCCTCAGGCCCACGTTTACCGACCGGAAGCCCTCCCCCACCGGCGTGCTACAGGGTCCCTTCAGCGCCACGTGGTGGCTGCGCACAGCGTCCAGGGTCGACTCGGGCAGCGTGTCCTCGAGCCCGCGCTCCAGTGCGGTGACGCCGGCGTACTGCTCGACGAACTCGACCGGAGCCGAAGCGGCCCGCAAGACGTCAAGCGTGGCCGCTGCCACTTCCGGTCCAATCCCATCCCCGGGAATCATGACTACAGTGTGCATCGCCGGCACGGTAGCACACGCGCGAACACTCGCCTCAACGGGCTTTCCGGCAGGGCTCTGCGAACACCGCGCCGCCGCCGGCTCGCCGACGGCGGGGGGTCATCCGATACGCGCTAATCCGCAATTGGAGTTCGGTCACAGTCGCAGGAGTCGTCCCAGGTGTACCGGGTGCCGAGTTCGACCACCTCGAAATCGGTCCACTCCAGCGTAGTGAGATCCCCTGGCATGAGGCCCACGTCGGTCCACTTGGCCGTCGTGAAGCGATCGTTGGCGAACGTGAACGTGATGTTGCCCCCGTCGGATAGAATCATTCCGTATTCCTGCAGAGCCGTGGCCACGACCTGCGCTGCCGCGTTCAGACCGCTGGCATCGAAGTCGGCGCGTAGGCGCATGCGCGACCCGTAGGGTGGGGCTTGCGCCGGACCGCTGGTGGCGCCGGTCGAGTGGGTCGCGGGGCGAACGTAGATGCGATCCCGCATCAGCGAGTTCGGCAGAATGAAACGAATCGCATGTTCTATCCGACCGGCGGCTATTTCGTCCGCAGTAACCATGTGCGCAGCAATGGGCAAGCCGGCCGCGTCGGCGCTGGTGCAGCAGTCCCCGCGCAGGGTGGGTGTGTAGGCCGCATTCAAATCCCACACGGCCTGGCAGCCTCCGTCGAAGTCGGATGCCGACGCGCGGTTGGCTCGCCACATCTCGTGCAGGCGACAGTTGGCGGTATCGATCACAATCAGGTGACAGTCGCCGTCGCTGTCGCAGGTGTACCCGGACTCCCCTTCGATGGCGCCCCCCGGAGGAACGGGGATGGGAGCGGGGTCGCAATCCGGAGAGTAGAAGTCGCCGGTCGTATTGAAAGCCTCGTGGGGCGTCGAGGCATCCGCCGTGAGGATCACGATGCCGTATTCGTTATCCGTGATGTCACTCGGACCGTCGATGCGGAATTTGTCCAAGGCCGTGTGATTGGTCTGGAGGTAGTTGATGATCAGGTCCGACTCGGTATCGAGATCGGCCTGGTCGACGCGTTGGTTCCAGGGATGGTCGCTGCCGAATAGCTGCCCCTCCTGCGCACCGCAGATCCCGGTACCCGGCTCGGCACCGCCGCTGCCGGTGACCGCGCCGCCGGTTCCAGAGACCGTACCGCCGTCCCCCCCGGTGCCGGCAGCGCC
This sequence comes from uncultured Polyangiaceae bacterium, assembly GCA_964610275.1. Lineage (GTDB taxonomy): Bacteria > Myxococcota_A > Polyangia > Polyangiales > Polyangiaceae > JAFGBI01. Next base: position 7,079 of record CAZSVU010000413.1, read on the forward strand.
GGCGGCAGCGCCGCCCGTGTTGTCGGCGCCACCGCTGCTCTCGACGCCGCCGCTGCTCTCGGCGCCACCGCTGCTCTCGGCGCCACCGCTGCTCTCGGCGCCACCGCT
>CAZSVU010000414.1:0-7155 GCA_964610275.1 uncultured Polyangiaceae bacterium
CCCCTGCACCACAGGCTCCGCCGACTGGTCCGTGGGCGCCACCACCGGTCCAGATGCCGCCACCGGTTCCCGTTCAGGTTCCGCCACCGGTGAAGCACTGACCCAGGGGAAGAACCGATGAGCACCAGAATTCACACCACCACCATGCCCGCAAGGCACGGATGCTCGACCGACTGCGCTTCCTTCTCTATCCGTCGCGGCTCACGGAGCAGGACCGACGGCGGGTAGATGAGAACCTCATCAGAAATGAACTCTCCGTCCTCGAGCGCGGTGAGCATCTGGTCCGCCGGAAGCAGCTCCACGAGCAGCTACATCCCGAGTCCAAGCAGGGTGGAGCCCCAGGGAAGAAGGGCGGGGGGAAGGCGAAGACGACGGAATCCGTCGGCTTCGTCAAGAACACCGCCACCACCATGGGCCGGGGAGAAGTCACGGTCAGGGAAGAGGTGCGCATCGGCAACCTTCCGCAGCAGGTCCGAAACCTGGCCCGAGGCACCCTCCTTGCCAACCAGAAGGGCAGGCTGCTGTCGCTGGCCAAGCTCAAGGGCAAGGAGCAGATGGCGGAGGCCCGGCGGCTGGCCCGGGGCAAGCCGAAGCGGGCCGTCAGAAAGGCCAAGCCCGAGGAGGCAACGACCGTGGAGACGCCGGCGGTGACCGTGGAGCCCACGGTATCCACCATGCCGGCCATGCAGCCATCCACGGCCGCTCCAATCGGGTCTACGGAGCCTTCTTCGGCGAGAGAAGGTAAGGACGCGCTGAGAGCTCGGCGCAAGTTAGCCGAGTTGTTGGACGTGTCGGGCTATCCACCGGCGGAGCAGGCGGCGAAGATGCTCGCCAAGGTGGCGCCCCTGTTGCAGGTCGCTATCGGTAGAGCACCGGAGATGAACCGCCCGTCGCTGGAGACCATCATGCAGAGCGTGCAGCAGTGCGCCGGTTTGCTCGAAGAGCATCACGTGCTCCGCCAGAGCTGCTCGTGCAACGGCAGCCCAGACTGCACCTGGTGTGGTGGCAAGGGCTGGCTGTCGTGGGCGGACCAGCGGCGGCTCTCGGGACAGGCGCAGGGCGTGGCGTAGTCGGTGGCTTTCCTGGGAGGATATCAGCGGTTCGCTCATGCACGCGTTCGACGACGAGAAGATTGCCGCTACGGCTGACATCCCCAGGAGTGGAGTTCCCAGTGAGAGCGCCGACCGCCGGGACTCGGGGAGGAATGGGCCGGGGGAACGGCCCGGGGGTGAGTCGCTCGACGGTCGGCAAGACCAGGGTAGCGCACTGCAGCCAGCACGGCACCCCGCACCGGTAGTGGTTTGGCGTCTTGATTCCGGACGGTCCCTGAGCAGGGCCTGGCTTCGCCCTGCGAGGAACCCAGGTCTGGACACTGCTGTCACCCGCCAGCCGTGATACGTCCCCGCCCATCCGCGTCGTCGACCCCTGGCATTGGCTGACCAAGGACGGCTACCTGCCCGTGGACAACCCGCGCCTCTACCGGCGCGTGCTGCGGGTCGCCCAGTTCATCGAATACGGCGGCACCCTCCAGTCCGGTGAGCTGCGGGAGACCCTGGTGCAGTGTCAGAAGCGCCCTCGGCGCAGACAATGCCCCGGGCTGATGTGGGTGACCAACCCCGAGCGTGACGAAATCATCGCCTTCTGCATGGTCTGCAAGACCGAGGAGATGCTTATCCACAACTGGCAGGAGACCGAGTGGGCCGACGGGATGATGGAGCCGATGTCGGCCGTGGCAACGCCGGACAAGGGGTTGAACTGAGCGACACCGGGAAGGATGGCGTCGGCTGTATCTGGTCCGGGTGGTCCGTCTATGAGAGCCCGCGCCACTCCGCCATCGCGGCGCGCACCAACCGAAGCGTTTCGGCTCCGTCTTCGCGCAGTGCAGCCTCAACGGCGTCCATCATGAGTCGTCCGGCAGCTTCGCAGCGTCCGAACTGTTCGTGCAGCCAGTCCGTCGTCCCTTTGGCTTCAGCCCTGAGTTCCTCGAGCGTGCGAACAATGAAGCCCATCCCACCATTTGGCAGGCAGGCTTCCACGGCGTCGCCCATCAGGAAGTTGGCGAGAATGGCAGTATCCCAGTCGCCTATCCGGTCGACATATGATTGCCATTCGTCGCCCCAACCGTCCCGCAGTTCTGTGAGCACTGCCTCATCGCTTCCGTCGCCACCCGAGGCTTTTGACCGTTCCCGCAGAACGTGAAGTGCGCGCGGCACCGTTGCCCGGTAGTTGTAGACCAGGTCGTCGCCGACAATCTCGAAGGTCTGCTCGGCCATGCGTCCGCTCCCGTGTTGCGAGTTCCATCCTACAGGAGGTGCGGCCTCGGGCGGAGTGTTGTTCGACGGGCCCGAACGGGCGGGTTGCCACACGGCCGGATTGCTGCCCGGGCCATCAGCGGATACAGTCGGCACCTCGCGACAATCATGGCGGTGAGGCAATTCCTCGGCGTGAAGCATCACGGCCCGTCCGGTCGATACCGCGCTCGCGTCGTAGCGGGCGGCGGGGACCACTGGCTGGGCAGCTGGTCCAACCCGACGGATGCTGCCGTGGCATGCGACCGCGCTCTGCTCCATTTCGGCGAGCCGTCTGGTCGGCTGCAATTGCCCAGCATCAGCCGACGCCTGGGGCCGGCCTCCCCGAGGGAACTCCAGCGCCTGGCCCGTCTCGACAAGCTGAGCTCGGACGGAGTGAGCCGATACCTGGGCGTGTGGCAGACCAAGCATCGGACGTGGGGCATCCGCGTCTACGACGGCAAGACCGTGTATCTGTCCGGGTACATGAACGAAAAGGATGCCGCCATGGCGTATGACCGCCTCGCCCTGCATCGACTCGGGGATGCCGCCCGACTCAACTTCCCACGGAGGAAGCCAAAGTCAGCATCCCTGCGCCAACTCAGTCGCGAACTCAAGGAGCGGTCGACCGCTGTCGGAAGGTTGACGAGCGCATATCGGGGGGTCCTGTACAACCCGAAGAACGAGCGCACTCCCTGGTGCGCGTGTCTGACACGCGATACGGTCGAGTTGAGGCTCGGCACCTGGGAGACGGAGCGCGCGGCCGCCATCGCGTACGACCGTGCCGCTCTGTTCTACCGAGGAGAGACGGCAGCGCTCAATTTCCCCCGCCGAAGGAGCAGGCTCGACCCAGCCGATGCCGAGACTCTCAGGGCGGAGGCCCGGCAGGCGTTCAAGGCAGGTACGACCAGCCGATTCGTTGGTGTCTCGCGCCAGGGGGAACGGTGGCGTGCCGAAATCACCCACCGACGACGCTGCTACAAGCTGGGGCGCTTCGACACCGAAGACGAGGCGGCGAAGGAGTATGACAAGGCAGCGCGGAGATTTCGGGGCCAACGGTCGCGGCCGAACTACCATCCGGGGACGGGGGAGGAACTGCTCGGTGCCTACCCACTGTCGCATCTGGCGCCGGAGGCGCGCAGGACGAAGACCGTCTGATGCCCCGGGGCCAACAGCCATCGGGCCGAGAAGGGCAGGGTGAGGCAACTCCCGGAACGGGTTGGCAGTACGTGGACTGCGCTCGCCACACCTGGTAGCGGTCGCGTCCAGCATGAGTGGTTTCCTCACTCCCTCCGCAATCGCAGACCCGAGGCTGCTCGCGACCAAGACCGGGGAACCCTTTCAGCCGGTCCGCCTCTACTACTCCATCCCATCGCGTCCGTACGTCTCGCAGCGGCTTGGGAAGCTCGGGTGCCTCGTGCCCCAGAAGCGCGGGTGGGACTGGCTCTACCGCGCCGAGGCGACTGCACTCACCTTCGGCAGGCCCCACCGCGAGCTTCCGCCCGACGTGGCAGACGTCGTTCTGGGTGAGCTGCGCCTGCCTCGCAGTGGTGGGATGACCCTGCAGGCTCGGTCACTGAAGCGTGCCATCGAGGGCGCTCGCTTCTTCGGTCCCATTCTCGGCCCCAAGGTGGTCCTTCGTCGGGGCCGAGTCATCAATCGGTGGTTCGCGGGCAGCGAAGTTGACGCGGGGCTTCCCGCGCTCGACCGTCGCCTGGACCAGAACGTCACGGTCATCGACCCGGAGGTGGGGGCGCGCCGCATGGAGGAGGAGTGGAAGGGCGTGCATGTCAGCAACTTCGCGGAGGCGGAGGTGGTGGCCCGCCGCAACCTCGACCGGCGCATTGCACGGCGGGAGGATGTGCCGCCAGTGGAAGACTTCCCCCTCTGCCCCGAAGAAGAGACGCCCGAGTACCGTGACCTCGAGGCCACCTTGAACTTCCGGCTCGTCCGCTGCTTGCAGCGCTGGCAGGGCAAGGACGTGACGCTCACCGAGGTCATCGTGCAGCTCGTGGAGCAGGGATTCATGGAGGGGAAGCTGCCATGAAGAAGAAGCCACCGTTGACGTGGATGCGAAGCAAGCCCCGGAGCGCGCCCAAGCTCACCGAGAACACCCGACGGGAGACCAAAGAGCGGCTGCTCGCGCACGCTGCCAAGCACTACGCCGGCCTCTACACCCGGCTCGACATCAGGTTTCGTGGCGCGTTCTGCTACATCGACGCCTACGAGGAGCCGCCGAAGCACCTCAGGCCCGTGCCCGGCTCCGGGGAGACGGTGGCCGAGCTCCGGGAGCGCCTACGCAACACCCCGACCCATCTCTGCCGACTCGAGTATCAGGGGCGCAACCGCTGGACCCTCGCCTTCTTCACGTACAGCAATATGAAGTACGAGAGATGCGTTTTCCGGTCGGGCCGATTCCACGGGACGCCCGAGGAGGGTCTCGACGTGGGCGCGGTGTACCTGCACGGCTGACGTGGCGGCCGAGCTGCGGTCTACTATGCGCCGGTGAACATCGACCCCAAGGAGCGACTGGCCGGCATCCCCGTGCTCAAGGTTCGGGCGTTGCTTCGGAAGCACCAGCAGTCCGGGCTGGACGCGGAGGACCTTGACCGCGCATTCGGTGCTCACGCCGGGAAGAAGCTACTGGCAGCGTTGCTCGAGAGGGGCCTCGTCAAGGCCGTGGACGTGCCGGCCTCGGGTCGCTACGAGCTCACCCTGACCGGCGGCGCCCTGGCGAGAGCCAGTGCCGGCAGACCATTCAACCGCAAGACTGCGGAGCGGGCCCTGGCCGATTTCCTCGACCGCTGTCACCAGGTTCGGCACCGCACCGAGTACCTCTACAAGGTGCGCCGCGCACTGTTGTTCGGGTCGATGTTGACCGACAAGCCGAAGGTCGGCGATGTGGACCTCGCCGTCCAGCTGGTGCCGAAGGACCCCGCACACATTGCCGAAGCCTCCCGAGAGCAGGCCCGGCGAGCAGCCCAGCACGGCCGTCAGTTCTCCTCCTTCTTCGAGGAGCTGACCTACTCGCATCTGCGAGTGCTGCGGTTTCTGAAGTCAAGGTCGCGCATTCTGCAGTTGCACGAACACACCGACGGTGTGCTCGACGTCTGCGACAGTAGCGTCGTGTTCGAGGACCTGGCGGGGTACCCGTTGCCGGCGGAGCTTCCCCCACCGACCGACAACGCCGCGCCTCGCGTTGGAGCCACGCGACCCGGGCGACGACACCGAAAGGACGACGGCCTCCCGTTCTGAACCAGCGGGCTGGCGGCAGGCGACGTCCAGGTTCCAGGTTGCGCTCCAGACGAGTGGTCGTCTACGACCTGGACGTAGCCGTGGGGCGGGCGTAGCGTTGCAGCGTGGACTGCTCTCCGAGGAATGCGCTTTCCGATGGGGCTCGCACCGGGTCACCGTTTTCCGTGCGGCGGTTCCTCCACCGGGTTCGACCGCTGGCGCTGTTGGCCGGCCTGGCGATGTCCTGCAAGGCCGCACCAACGACAAACACATCGGAGCCATCTCCATCGGCGGCAACCAGCCAACCGGTGCCAGTCGTGCCGTCGACGCCACACGACCCAGCCCATCCACCCATCGACTGCCCGCTGCGCAAGGCCGGCATTGACCCGCATGCGATGAAGCCCTTCGAGGACACCGAGAAGTACATCGCCTTCCTCGAGCGACCCGACCGGGCCGTGTGGCAGAAGCCGGACGCGCTCGTGGCCTCGCTGGGCCTGACCGGCAGTGAAACGGTCGTGGATGTGGGAGCCGGGTCCGGCTACTTCACCTTTCGCTTTGCCAAGGCGCTGCCGAGAGGCAAGGTTGTGGCCACCGACATCGAGCCGGAGATGGTGCGCCACATCCACCACCGGGCCATGACCGAGGGCGTGAGCAACGCGCAAGCGGTGCTGGCCGAGGCCGACGACCCGAAGGTACCGGACGGTGCCCAGCTCGTGTTCGTCTGCGACGTTCTGCACCACGTGAAGAACCGGGCCGCCTGGCTCTCGAAGGCGCACGCAGAGGTCGCACCGGGCACGAAGCTGGTGGTGGTCGAATTCAAGGAGGGCGACCTGCCGGAGGGTCCGCCAGCTAGTTTGAAGCTCGCCCGTGCCGACGTCGTGCAGGCGGTATCGACGGCCGGATTCGCGCTGACGGCCGACAACGACGCTCTGCTCCCCTATCAGTACGTGCTGACGTTCGAGCGGCGGTGAGCGGGGAGCCACAACGGGGCAGGCGCCCGTGGTGCCTTCACACCCGGCCAGGCACGGGGTATCCGGCACCCATGCCGCCAAACCTTGCGCAGTCCCTGAGCCCGGCTGAGCGTCGTGACCTCGCCGAGAAGCTTGCAGCGCGTCCCAGCGCCATGTCGTACCCTGCCGCCCAGGGCCTGTTCGCCGCGCTCGGCTCTGTTCCGGGCGTGGTCCCGCCGCGAACATGGGTGACGATAGTAGTGGGGCAGGAGCCGCTCAACTCGCAGGCCGAGGTCGAGGGACTAATCGGGCTGGTGATGCGCCTGTACAACGATACCCTCGGCCGGCTCGAACGCGCCGACCCGGCGGTCTGCCCGGCGGCCACGGACGTTGAGGGCATCAGCGAGTGGTGCTGGGGCTACGTGCAGGGCCTGGAGCTGGACGACACGGACCGTAATGACGAATCCGACGAGGTCTTGGATTCGCTGGAGGTCATCGACGTACTCGCCGAGCGGGTGCCTGCCAAACAGGTCATGCCTTCGGGCGCAAAGGAATCGGCCTGGCTTTCTGAGCAGCGTTCCCGACTGCTCGACCATGTTGTACTGCTCTATCGGGAGTGGGCTGCGGCGCGTGGTGCCGCTGTCCCCCAGCAGCAAGTGTCGCAGTCGCCCGCCGTTGGTCGC
>CAZSVU010000415.1:0-7135 GCA_964610275.1 uncultured Polyangiaceae bacterium
CCGGGCCGAACTCGCGGGTGGCGGCCCGGCGGAAGCGCAGCTCTGCTGCGATCTGTACCGAGCACCTGGTCTTTCTTGCGTCACCTTCGGTGCCGCTGTGCCCTGTCCCGACAGCCACCTGGAAGACCCACGAAGACGCGGGAATGCGCCTTCATGGATGGTTATTTCCGAGACAGGGCACTAGTCGAGGAACGTCGCGTCCGGCCCCTCGGTGAAGGACGTTTGGATCTCACTCGTGGTGAGCGCAGCGCCGTAGATTCGAAACTCCAGGTAGACGCCGTCGAAGGACCGATCCTGGTCATCCGCGAACTGAGAGCGCCCCAGCCAGTTGTTGAGGTCGTTGAGGTCGGAAAGGTGGTCGAGGAACGCCGCAGAATCTTCCAGCGCGCCGTCGAGATACAGTCGCCATTGGTTTCCCGAATCGTCCACCACGAGCGCTAGGTGCAGCTCCACCTGGGTCTCCACGGTGGAACCATCCAGCGTCAGCCTGTCGTCCGGGTGAACGCCGGGCTGATTCAAGAACGATGCGCGGACGCCGTCGGTCCACGCGGTGCCCGAGCTGGGCATGAGATTCAGGTAGGTGCGACCGCATACGCCCGGTTCATCTTCCGGCGCGGACATTCCTCCCATCACGCAGGTGTAGCGCATGGCGTCTCCGAAATCGAAGACGCGCTGGAATGGCTCGCCGCCATGCCATATCACCCAAGTCTCGATCGTTGCATCCTCGAGTTCGCTGATGATGCCGTTCGGCAGATCGACGTACTCGCCCTGACCCTCGCCTGCGAGATCGAGCTCGCCCTGCCCCATCAGCAGCGCTCCCCCCAGGACGACTCCATCCGCGTCGCCCACCGAATCCGTCACCGTGGGGCCCGTCCCGTCGAAGCGATACCGGTGGAGGAGCGCATCCCTGAGCGCTTCGCAGTCCGTCGGGGAGCTGGCACACAGGACCCCTCCTGTGCCTCCGGATCCCCCTGCACCGCCGGTGCTGCCACCGCTGCCCATGGTGCCTCCGCTGGCGCCTGCGGTTCCACCGGTCGCGCCGCCGCTCCCGCCACTGGCTCCCGCGGTGCCACCGCTTGCATCACCACCGCTACCCGTGGTTCCCGCCATTCCGCCAGGCGCACCGCCGCTCCCGCCACTGGCTCCCGCGGTGCCGCCGCGGGCATCGCCGCCGTCACCACTGGCGCCCGCACTTCCACCGGTCGTACCACCGCTGCCGCCGCCGATCCCCGTAACCCCACCCGTCGTGACGCCACCCGTGCCGCCGCCGATTCCCGCGGCCCCGCCCGTCGTGCTCCCGCCCGCGCCCCCGCCGATTCCCGTGGCCCCGCCCGTCGTGCTCCCGCCCGTGCCGCCGCCGATTCCGGTAACGTTTCCAGCCGTGCCCGTCCCGCCGACCGCGCCCGAGTCGACCTGCCCCGCCACGCCACCGATGGCAGCTGTCGGCGACCCACCGGAGCCACCGCCAGAATCGTCGGGCCGATCGCCTCCAACGCCGGTGGGGGCGCTGTCGCCCGCGCCCCCAAATCCGTCCACGGCCCGGTAGTCATCCTCGACGAACGCCGGGCAAGCCTGTAGCAGCGGCGCCACCAACGCGACGAGAAATGCCGTGCGACTCGGACTGCGCAATACGTTCCCCACGGTTGAATGCAATTCTACGCGCACCCGTGCAGACTGCACAGAGCAGATGTGACGCTGCTCACACGAGCGAGCTCGAGGCAGCTGCTCTCGCTTCGTCCGCTGTCCGCGCCGAACCAGCGGAAAGTGATTGCAGCCACTGCGTCGTCTGGCCCAGAGGCCAAACCCCCATCACTGGCTGCCGAAGTTGCCTGTCGCACGTGCCCAACACTGCAGCGCATGACCCACGCCACGTCGTGCTGAGCGCACGACGCCGCAACCTGTGACCGCGCGGATTCTACTCCGGTTTCCTGCGCCGTTCACCGCAAACACGACTTCGCGGCCTTCCCCGCTGCACGAGCGCAGCGCGCTTCGACCCACGCGTCGACTGGCGAGCGGTACCAGCCCGGGAGAAATTCGACTCGGCACGTCGTCAGCGCCGACACGGGATCGGCCCTTCTCGATGCGTTCGCGATCCCTCGAGACCGACACAGCTCGCCGATCGCTCGTGCCCCGTGTTGCCTGGCGCGGGGCACCTCATCCTGAATGCGCCACTCGATCTGATCCGCATCGAATCGCCCTCCCGTTCCCACTGCGCGTGCCGGTCACCGATGTCCTGCACCGGGTGGTCGCAACTCGAGGGCGCGGGGCAACGCAGGCCTGCTGAGCCAACCCGTCGGGCGAGGCTATCCGCTTGTGGTGAAGTGCCGACGAGCGTAAAGACAGACGTGCGGTACACCGCCATGGTGTGCCAGTACGGCTTCGGGTCACTTTCGGGGATCGCCGACCAGAGCGACGCAACGACAGGGATAGGATGGACAAGAAGGCGTGGTCCTTTCTCACACTCGGCTTGTTGCTCGGCATCCTGCTCGCCTCGGCCGCGTTCTCGGCGTTGCGTCGCGCTCCGCGCGGAGGTGCGCCAGCTTCCCCGGCCGGGAACGCAGCCGCAGATCGAGTAGTGCTCAAGCTCGCGCATGCGCTGGATCAGAATCATCCCGTGCATGCCGCGATGGTGTTCATGGCGCGGCGACTCGAGGAACAATCCAAGGGGCGGGTTGAGCTTCAGATCTTTCCCAACGGACAGTTGGGCAGCGAAACCGAGAGTATCGAACAGGTGCAGCGGGGCGTGCTGGCGATGGCCAAGAGCTCGGCCGCTCCGCTGGAGGGATTCATTCCGGAGATGGCTCTCTTCGGACTGCCCTACCTGTTCCGAGACGAAGCGCACTACTGGAAGGTGCTCCAGGGCGACGTGGGGCGAGACCTGCTCGACGCAGGCGAGGGAGTGGGGCTCCGGGGGGTCTGCTACTACGATGCCGGGAGCCGAAGCTTCTACACGATCGATACGCCCATCCTCTCCCCAGACGATCTCCGGGGACGGAAGATCCGCGTCATGCGCAGCAGGACCGCCATGGACATGATTTCCCAACTGGGCGGAGCCCCCACTCCCATAGCCTGGGGAGAGCTGTACACGGCCCTGCAACAGGGCATGGTGGATGGCGCAGAGAACAACCCGCCGAGCTACCACAGCAGTCGACACTTCGAGGTAGCCAAGCAGTTCTCGCTGGACGAGCACACGCGCATCCCGGACGTGTTGGTCTTCAGTCAGAAGATCTGGTTGTCGCTCGATGCCGAGGTGCAACGCTGGGTGCAAGCAGCGGCCGACGAATCGGTACAGTTCCAGCGCACGCTGTGGGCGCAAGAGACCCAGGCAGCACTGAAGGCACTCGAAGCCGCCGGCGTGACCGTCCAGCATCCCGACCCGGCGCCGTTTCGAGCCCAGGTCCAGCCGATGTACCGGCGTCTGGCGGGCGGCAAGCTCGCCGACCTCGTCAAGCGGGTCCGGGAGGTGGAGTGATGATCTGGGCGCGCGCGCGCGGGATGAAGTGCGCGCTCGTGCGCCTGCTGGAGGGGGGGCTCATTCTGGCCTTTGCGGTCCTCACCCTGGACGTACTCTGGGGCGTCGTTTCTCGGTATGTGCTCGGAGGACAGAGCCGTTGGACGGAGGAGCTGGCCATCTACCTCTTGATCTGGATCGCGCTCCTCGGGGCTCCGGTGGCCTACGCCGAGAAGGCCCATCTGGGAGTGGACTATCTGGTGGGGAAAATGCACCCGGCGGCGCAACGATTCGCTGCGGTGTCGGCGGAGATCATCGTGGGGTGCTTCGCGGGCGTCGCCTTGGTTCACGGCGGGTGGCTCTTGATGACCAAGACGCTCGCCACGGGGCAGATGTCCCCGGCCCTGGGCATTCCCATGGGCTACGTCTACGCGGCCACTCCGGTGAGCGGTGCTTTCTTCGTGCTGTTCGTCGCCAGCAACCTGATGCGCCTCGTCTCGGGACCAGCGGAGGACGGGCAGGCTCGGACGACTCAGAGCTGATCGACGATGGAACCCACCGTTCTCATACTGCTCTTCAGCTTCACCGCGCTCCTGGCGCTGAACGTCCCGGTCGCGATCTGTATCGCTTTGGCCACGCTGCTGACCGTCTACTCCCTCGGGAACGTCCCCACCTCCTACATCGTCGCCCAACGCATGACCGTGGGGATCGCCAGCTTCCCACTGCTGGCGATCCCCTTCTTCATCCTCTCCGGAGAGCTCATGGGCCAAGGCGGAATGGCGCGCCGAATCATGGACTTCGCTGGCGCCCTCATGGCTCGTTTTCACGGGGGTCTAGCCTACGTCAACACCCTCGCCTGCATGATGTTTGGCGCCGTGTCCGGCTCCGCCGCCGCAGCGGTTTCGTCGGTGGGCGGGTTCATGATCCCGGAGATGCAGCGCAAGGGGTACGAGAAGGGGTTCAGCGTGGCCTTGACCACCACGTCGGCCACCACCGGGCTGCTGATCCCGCCCAGCAACATCATGATCGTGTTCGCTGTGGTCGCGAGCAACGTCTCGGTGGCGGCATTGTTCGTTGCCGGTATCGTGCCGGGGATCGTGATGGGCGGCGCCATCATGCTGGCGTGCTTCCTCATGTACCGCGGGCGCAGCATTGGCTCCGGTGAGCGCGTCTCGCTCAGCGGGATCCTGCGCCACTTCGTGCGCGCGTCTCCCAGCCTGCTGCTGATCGTCATCGTCCTGGGCGGGATCCTGGGAGGCATCTTCTCCGCCACCGAGGCCAGCGTCGTGGCCGTGGCCTATGCCCTCCTGCTGGGGCTGGCCGTACATCGCGAGATCGGGCTACGCGACTTGCCCCGAATTCTCCTCAACGCGGCCAAGAAGACCTCCATCGTGATGCTCCTCATCGGCGCCAGTCAGGCCATGAGCTGGGTGTTGGCCCTGGAGCAGGTTCCGCAGACGGTGAGTCACGCACTGCTGGGATTCTCGGACAGCTACCTGGGAGTCTTGCTCGTGATCAACGTGGTGCTGCTGATGGTGGGCACGTTTATGGACATGACCCCGGCGGTCCTGATCTTCGCGCCCATCTTCTTGCCCGTGGTCACCGCCCTGGGGATGGACCCCGTGCATTTCGGCATCCTGATGATCGCCAACTTGTGCATCGGACTGTGCACCCCTCCGGTGGGAGCCTGTTTGTTCCTGGGTTGTAGCGTGGGCGGTGCGAAGATCTCCGAGGTCGTGCGTCCGCTTCTACCCATCTTCGTCGCCATGACGTTCGCGCTGCTGCTCATCACCTACTGGCCAGCGCTGTCACTGTGGCTGCCCCGCCGGTTCGGGCTGTAGTCACGCGCGTGCGGCAGTGCTACTGCTTAACGCACCAGGGCCTCACCCCCACGCTCCGAATCCAGCCTCAGTGTCTGCCGCGCAGGGCAAGGGTGTGAGATCGTGCACCCTCAACCTGCAGTTCTGTGCCGTGAATGGCGCCACCGCGTCGTTCGTGAACCAGGTCGGCAGGATATGAGGGAGTTGAGGCAACGCCTCCCTGGATGCCCGCCGCGTCCTTGACTCGCATCGGAGCACGCGGGACGCTTGGTCGGTGCGCGGTTGTTCACTCACCGCGTGCTCACCCATCGAGTGGAGGTACTAGATGGCGCGCGTTCGCTTTCCGTTTGCCGGAGCCGCAGTGCTGGTGGTCTTGACGCCGGCTTCCCTCGCATTTGCCGTGCCATGCTACGTCGACAGTCAGGAGGGCAACGACAGCAACGACGGCCTGTCCGAAACGACTCCCCTCGAGTCTCAGGCCCCCCTCGGAACCAACTGCACCGAGGTGTACTACAAGCGAGGCAGCGTCTTCAACGAGGCGGTGGAAACCGGAGGCTACGGCGGGAGCCGGACGGTCTTCGCCGCCTACGGCGACACGAGCCTGCCCAGACCGGCGTTCATCGTGCCGCACACCACCGGCAGCGGGCCCCTCTTTTCGGTCTTTTCGGGTGGCATCACGGTCGACAGCCTCTACCTGGAGGGCTCGAAAGGTGATGGCACCATGCAGGGTCTCAATGAAGGGGTGTGCATGAACATTCTTGGTGGCAACACCCAGGTGCTCAATTGTGAGATCACGAATTGCGACATCGGCATGATGCTTCACGGCGAGGGCTCGCTGATTCGCGGCAACTACTTTCACGACATGACCATGGCGGTGGACGCCCCCGAGGGTTCGGTGGATCCGAACGTGGTGGGGGGCGGCAACGGCATCTTCATCCATGGGTCGAACAACGAAATTTCGTACAATAGCTTCGTCCGGTGTGCGGACTACGCCGAGTGGACACAAAGCCCGTGCGACGGCGGCGCGACGGAGATCACGGTCGGCTCGGGCGCGACCATCACGGGCGTGAAGGTCCATCACAACTTCTCGTACGAGAGTTGCGGCTTCCTGGAAATCGCGACCATGGCCGGCGAAATTGGAAACTTCATCAACTCGGAGTTCCACCACAACGTCCACGTCGACGGCGGCTGGCTGATGCTGCTGCAGGTCAACAACACGGAGATGTCGAACGTCAGCTTCACGAACAACACGGTCGTCCAGCGTCCCGATTCGGTCAACACGGGCATGGTCGTTACCGTGTTCGACGGTTTCTCCTCCGGAACGGAAGGCGGCACACTGGACCCGGGCGAAGTGTCGATGACCAACAACCTCATCATCTTCGACGGCGTCACGTCTTTTGGCGATGTCATCGACCCGGCGATCACGCAGGCCGGCAACCTGATCATCAACACGTCGAGCCAGAGCCCGGGCGTGTTCAATCTGGCCGGCACTGCGGCGGCAGACTTCGACCTCGTCGAGGGGAGCCCGGCCATCGATGTGGGGTCCGCCACGAGCTACACTCTCGACTTCCTCGATCGGCCCGCTCCGGCGAATGGCACGACAGACGTCGGCGCTTTCGAGTACCAGCCGGACGGCAGCGGCGGCGCACCGGGCTCGGGCGGTGCGGCGACGGGCTCGGGCGGCGCTGAGACGGGCTCGGGCGGCGCTGAGACGGGCTCGGGCGGCGATCCCGGCTCCGGCGGTGCCGCGACGGGCAGCGGCGGCGATCCCGGCTCCGGCGGCGCCGAGACGGGCTCGGGCGGCGCCGAGACGGGCAGCGGCGGCGATCCCGGCTCCGGCGGCGCCGAGACGGGCTCGGGCGGC
>CAZSVU010000416.1:0-7061 GCA_964610275.1 uncultured Polyangiaceae bacterium
CCCGAGCTTCAGCGACTGCGCGAGGCTTCCGGCAGCATTATCGGCACGATCAACGCCGCGGGCGTGATCAGTCAGATTCTGTCCACGCAGTCCGTGAGCGACATCGGATCGGCGCGGTCCCTGTTGGCTGGCACAGCCACGTTGCCTCGCGGGGGCAGCACTCCCGTTCCGGTGAGCGCCGTGGTGACTCCGGCTGAGTCCGGTCCGGGGACCGTGCGCATGCAAGTGCGCATTTCGCAAGAGCAAGTGCTCGGCTGGATTGGAGCTGTTCTCGCAGCGGTGAACGACGAGACGGGTACCCCCGTCGCAGAGTAATCCTGTTGGCGGGCTAGCTGTGCGGCTGTCAACCCGCGCCGATGGGACAATCGCCGTCGACAGCTCGTCGCCTCACGGCCAGGTTGGGCTGACCAACGGCTGGGGTGCTGCTCGAGCGGGAGCGTGGCGGCGCACCAGCGGTCGCGCTCTCACCTCACTCGACTAGAGGAGGCGGAGGAGGCGGGGGTGGCGGAGGAGGTGGCGGTGGGGGTGGCGGCGGTGGGGGTGGCGGCGGTGGGGGTGGCGGTGGTGGTGGCGGTGGTGGCGGTGGCGGTGGTGGCGGTGGCGGCGGCGCTGCACCCGGTGGAACCGGAGGTGGAGGTGGGGGCACGGTGGCTGGCGGCGACGCGCCTGGCGGCGGATCCGGTGGGGGTGGGGCCTCCGGAGTCGCTGTGTCCGGTTGGATGCACGCGGACAGATCGAAGAACATGAACTCGAGCGCCTTCGACTGCGGGCTCATCTCGTTGAGCCGGCAACCAGTGGGGAACGGCTTGTCCGGATCGGAGTCGTCGCCTCCAGTGTCTCCGACGGTGATGTTGAGATGCAGATTCGTGAAGACGACTCGACCGCACTTCTCGTCCTCCGGGACGGTCGTCGGCGTGTTGAACGTCATGTACTGGATCGAGGGCAGGTTGTCTTCTTCGGGGTTGTGGGGGACCGTGATCCAGTCCTGGGTGGGGGGGACGACTCCCGCAACGGAGTGCTGTCCTTGCCAGATTTCGAGCTCGGCTCGGACCGGCGTCGCCCCGGTCACCACTAGCCAATCCGCCAGCGCAGCCCCCTTGGGGAAGGTGGTGTTGACGTAACCAATGCTCGGCTCCGGCAGGTCGTCGCCCACGCCGATGTAGTCGGCGGTGGCTTGCAGCTCGGCCGAGCCGAATCTCAGCCAGTTCATATGCATGTGGCTGAGAAACATGCGCCCGCCCGCGTCCATGTACGCCTGCACATTCGGGCGGTACGGGTCCTTGACCGCCGTGAAATTGCCACCCTCGCACGAGTACATGTGAATGTCGTAGCCGAGCATCTTGTCGAGGTCTGACCAGAGGGTGGAGGCCATGGGGAACGCGCCACCGGCTTCGAAGCTGTTGGTGCCAGCCCCGCTCCCGTCCGGTGCCTCCTGGTCTCCACCGACGTACATGTGCACGCGCCCGTTGCCGGTATCGGTGGTGAACTCCGAGTCGTCGATCCCGATCCGGCGGAGCAGGCACTCGAGCGCCTCGGAGCCGCCCGTGACCATGGCGATGAGCGGAATGTTGCCTTCGGCCTGGGTCCGGGGGAGACGCGTGAGGTCGGGGTCGGGGACCGCGTTGCTGGTGCAGTCGGTAACGTTGGGAATCGTCACCTCGCGTCGCCACTTGCCGACCTGAATCACGAGCGGAATGTTCGTGCCCCCCGGGACCTCGGTCAGCGTGAAGTTTCCATTTTCGTCAGTCAACGCATTGGTGATGGGTTGACCCGAGGCGGTTGCGGTGCAGACGTCGCAGCTGGCGCCGGTCGGGATCGGATCGAGAGGTGCGTTGGGGATGTAGACCAGGGCGTTGTAGATCGGGTGAACCCCCGCCGGATCGTAGACAGTGCCAGTCAGCGAGGTGGTCCCTGCATTCGGACAGGTTGCGACCTGACACTGCAGGCCCGTACAACCGGTCCCGGTGCCCGGGCACACGTTGGGGATCCCGTCAGCGCCGCAAACCTCGCCATTGGGACAAGTCGCTCCGCAATCGACTGCCCCGCCACAGCCATCACCGATGACCCCGCAATAGACTCCGCCGTTGGCTGCCACACATCCGCTCGGCACGCAGTTCTCATCGACGCAGAAGTTTTCGATGCTGCCCCCGCCGCAGACTTGGCCCGTCGGGCAGTCACCACACTGGAGCGTTCCTCCGCAGCCGTCCCCAATCGTCCCGCAGAAGCGCCCCGCGGCGGTATCGCAGGTGATCGGCACGCACCCGTCGGGCACGCACAGCACGCCGGTGCAGGTTTCACCTACTGCGCAGCTGCCACATTCGATGGAGTGCCCACAGCCGTCCCCTATCGATCCGCAGAAGCTCGTGGTCCCGCTCTGGCAGGTGTTGGTCGGTACGCAGTCCGGTGCGCCGACGCACATACCACCGTCGCACACCCAGGCGTCCGGGCACGCGCCACATTCGAGTGTCCCGCCGCAACCGTCGCCGATCGTCCCGCAGTACTGGCCGCCCAGGTTGTTGCAGGTGAGCGGAACGCACCCGGCGGGCACGCACACCCCGCCGGTGCAGGTTTCGCCGGCTGCGCAGTTGCCACATTCCACTGCGCGCCCGCAGCCGTCCCCTAACGTACCGCAAAACTGCGTATCACCGATCTGGCACACCGTGGACGGCACGCAACTCGGCCCCCCGACACACACGCTGTCCTCGCACACCGAGTCGCCGGTGCAGTCGCCACACTCGAGCGTGCCGCCGCAACCGTCACCGATCGTCCCGCAGTACTGGCCGCGCGGGTCGTTGCAGGTGAGCGGGACGCACCCTGCCGGCACGCACACCCCACCGGTGCAGGTTCCGCCTGCTGCGCAGCTTCCACAATCGATGGCCCTCCCGCAGCCGTCCCCGACCGTGCCGCAGAACTGCGTATCACCGAGCTGGCACACAGTGGATGGCAAGCAACTCGGCCCCCCGACGCACACGCTGTCCTCGCACACCCAGTCGCCGGTGCATGCTCCGCACTCGAGCGTGCCGCCGCAACCGTCGCCGATCGTTCCGCAGAATTGCCCCCCCGCGCTCGCACAGGCGAGCGGGACACATCCTGCCGGCACGCACACCCCGCCGGTGCAGGTTTCACCTGCTGCGCAGCTGCCACATTCCAGCGCTCGCCCGCAGCCGTCCCCAACCGTACCGCAGAACTGCGTATCACCGATCTGGCACACCGTGGACGGAACGCAACTCGGCCCCGCGACGCACACGCTGTCCTCGCACACCCAGTCGCCGGTGCATGCTCCGCACTCGAGCGTGCCGCCGCAACCGTCGCCGATCGTCCCGCAGAACTGTCCCAGCTCGCTCGCACAGGTGAGCGGGACACACCCCGCCGGCACGCACACGCCCCCGGCACAGGTCTCGCTGCCCGCGCAGTCTCCGCATTCCAGTGCTCGTCCGCAGCCGTCCCCTATCGAGCCGCAAAACGGCGTGTCGCCGACTTGGCACGCCGTGGAGGGGACACAATCTGGCCCACCAACCCTCGTATTGGGGGGACGACTCCCGCCTATGCGCGTGGCTCAACAATCCGTCCAGCTGTCAACCAGCGCGACCTGGCCGCAAAGCGACGAGCAGCCGTACACTCTTGTCCCGCCCGAGCTGGAAGACAGCTCCGCAGGACGCCGGCGCTGTCGCGCCCGAACACAGCCGGTGATGGCGCTCGCACGCGCCCGCGCCCGCGCACACACCCCTCCCGACTGTACCGGTCTTGCACCGGTTTCCGTGGACATCACCGCATCCCGCGCTACTGCGTGGACTCAGTCGTTCCCCGTATCCCCCTCCGGTGCCGGGTCCCTGACATTGGCAGGCACCTCAGGTCAGGTCTGGATTGCAGGCACGAAAGCTCGTGGCATCGTCCGGGCACGGGCATGGCTCGGTGTAGCTCGGAGCACAGCTCGCGGCTCCACCCCCGACCCCGCCAGTCCCGCCGGTGCCAGGGCAGACGCATTCACTGAAGCCGGTGCCAGTCGGGTTGCACGTCCAAACGCCGAAGCCACAGCAAAGGCCAAGCGGGGAAGATGAAGACTCGTTCGGGGCGGATGAGACGGACAGGCGCTTGCGTCGTGCCGATCGCGGTAGGGCAATCGCTGGCGTGTTCGCCCGGCGCAGCGGATCCGACTGGATGGACGACATTGCGTTCTACCGGCGGCTCGCTGGCGGCTGATGACACGCAGTGTCCAATGAGTCACCAGCGGCCCGGGGCCCGCAGTTCAGCCAGGTATCGACCGGGTGAGCGTGAGCGACCTCCGGCGGACGTACGGCACTTGGATCCGACAGCACGGCGTGGAACCGCAGGTCACCCGTGCGGCGATGGGTCACGCGGACTTGCCCATGGTCGAGCGCGTCTACGTAACGTTCGACGAGCCCGCAGCAGTGCGACCAGACCGAGCAGGAGCGCGCCCAGGGGCGTGGAGGGGCGACTCGAGGTGGTGCGACAGCCGCAACCGGAGTCGTCCCCGGCGGACTCGGTGGTCGAGTCGGTGGTGCCGCCAGCGGCGTTCTGACCGGGCGTGCCACCGCCGAGCCCCGTCGCCGACACGCCGCCGGTGCCAGTTGCTGGAACGCCACCCGTGCCCGCCGTGGGTGGGACCCCGCCCGCCGCCGAGCCACCGGCCGCGGGGGCACCGCCAGTCGCGATGACACCACCGGTGCCAGGCGCATCTCCGCCCGTATTCGCCCCTCCGGTTGCACCACCCGTGCCGGGCGTACCGCCAGTGGAAGGGTCGCCACCGGTGCCTGGGTCGGTGCCACCGGTGGAAGGGGCGCCTCCGGTGCCCGGGTCAGTGCCACCGGTGGAAGGGTCGCCTCCTGTGCCCGACGTGCCGCCGGTGGAAGCAGCACCTCCGGCGCCTGACGCACCTCCGGTAGCCGGCGGGACGTCGCCGATCGTCACGTCGATGACCGCTTCAGTGCCATTTGCCTCGACCACGGTGACGTGGATTTGGCCATCCTCGAAGGATCGACCAACGCCCAGGGCGGCGTCACGGTTGTGCGAGGTCTCGGGTCTCATGTCGAGCAGATGCGGGTTGTCGCGGTCATTGGGGTCCGCGACGAGCCGCACCAGCACGCCGTCGGTCAACTCGGACTCGAGCCCCTCGTCGTAGCCCTGAGGCTGTCGGTACTCGAAGTGGAAGAACTCGCCGTTGTCGCGCGGCACTCGCACAGACTGAATGCGATCCGATTCGAATTCCAGCGGAGCGATGGCGACTCGCTGCGACGATTCGACGACCGCGACGTTGTAGATTTCGAGCCAGCCCGCACGCTCCATGTGCCAGGTGGAGAACTGGAAGTTTCGCCCACCCATGATGTCGGTCGGATCCCCGTACTCGTTGTGGCTGCACGCCCCGCCGATCGTGACCGGATCGCCGGCGACGGTGCAGTCGTCGTACGACGAAGCATGTCCGAAGCCGAAACCATGCGCTGCCTCGTGCCCGACCCAGTCCCAGATGTACTGAGGGGTGATACCGAAAACCCAGACCTGGTTGCCACCGCCGATGCCACCGCCAGGGCAGGAGTTGACCGGCGGGAACGAGTAGATCCGGTGCTGGTAGGCGTTCACGTCGATGCCATCGTCGCGGGCCGCGTCGAGGGCCAGGTCGCTGACCTCGCTGTAACTGAGCGTCGAGCAGCCGTCGGTCGGCGCCTCGTAGGGGCCCCAGACGTCGCCTTCCGGATCGCGAATACCTCCCAGCCACATCTTGTTGCGCGAGGCCTCGCGATAGAGAGAATCGGCGCTGCGTCCATCCCCGAACACACCCTCATGCATTTCAGTCGGGTCGTAGGTGTTCGGCGCTCCAGGAAAGCCGATGAGCAGCACCAGCGCCTTGCGCTCCCCAAACACATCGAGCAGTGGCTGCGTGATGCGACCCACGGCAGTCTCCCGCAGTTCGACGCGCGTGGCGACGAAGGTGCGTCCCACCCGCTCACCGTAGGCGGTCACCTGATAGGTCCCCACTGCGAGTGGCACCTTGCTGCCAGACGCCGTCACGAGCGCGGTGTTCCAGTCCGCTCTTTCGAGCGCAATCCGATCGCCGTTGGCCAACGTCAGCTCCTGGTCGAGCCGGTGCGTGCCGTCGGCATCGTCATGGGTACGGACCGCCAGGGTGCCGTGGACGCCAGCGCCAGCGCCTGGCTGCGAGCAGGCAGCGAGGGAGAGGAGTAGCAGACCAGGAATGCACAGTCGGTTCACAGTTCACCAGCCTTGTCGGAACCCGGGCGAACGGGCCGCACCTGGACCCCAGCGCGAACGCACGGTGGCGCTGCTAGTGAATGGCCGGGCGGACCTCAACCCGTTGAAAGGGGTGGCTTGGGACTATTGGGCTCGCCGGCCGCAGCAGTCCTGGATGAGCTCGCCGTCGTCCGCGAAACCCAATATTCCGGCGAAGCAGGGCCATTCCCGACCTATGCTCGTACCCAGAAGCGGATCCGGCTGAAATCTGAGGAGCGGGCCTTCTGGGCTGCGCTATCCAGGGTCTGGAAGGACTGGCGCTCGCCGTTGGTGTTGGTGAAACCAGCGACCGTGGGGGAGTGCAACACGACCATCGCTTGGCGGCGTAGCCGTCGTCACACACCGGCGTCTTGTGGTTGGCGGAGACCTTGCTCGGTTGCCCGAGGACAGAGCGACCTGCTCGAGGAGTGGAACGACGTCGTCACGATGTTGCTTTGTGGCGAGTACCGGGCGAGCCGAACGCCAGCAGGGCGTGACGGGCGAGCCCTGATCGCCGTGGGCGGGCCTCGGTGCGTCAGATCCAATACTCGCGGAGCATGCGTCTCGCGCTGCCGTCGGGAACTCGAATAGTCCGGCCGGCGCTGGCTCACAGCAGCTCCGCGCAGATTGCGCTCTCACAGTTCCGCGCAGATTACGCTCTGATGGGCCCGCCCTAGGGCGGGCGCGTGCGTATGCTCAGAGAGCCAACCGAGCCGGCGATCGTGAGACCCTGTGCGGGCTGAGCTGCCGTGTTTGCGGACTACTGCATCTGGAGCACGACCGTGCCCGTCAGCGTGCCCGTCCTGCCTACGCTCTGC
>CAZSVU010000417.1:0-7058 GCA_964610275.1 uncultured Polyangiaceae bacterium
CGGCTCGAGCCGCGTGCAGCTGTTGGTCTATGTCCTCCTTCGAGCGCGAACCGGGCGGCAGTTCGCCGATCACGTCCAGGAACCGCGGGCGGTACGCATCCACCGAAGGGAGCGGCCGAACGACGACTTCAACCTCTCCCTCGAACTCCTCGACGTCTTCATCCAGCTCGATGCGTCTTCCGGAAAGACGCCCCCGTACCCTGACTTCGTCCTGCATGCTGGAAAGCGTAGGTGCCCCCCGAAGCGTCGGCAACGAGCGCCCCCCAACGATCAAAAAGACGCAGGATACTCGGTCTGTGACGCCCATTTCCGAACGCTTCTGGTTCAGCCCGCAGCTGGCGAGCCAGCACAGCGCCCACGGTGCTGAAGAACGGCACGTGTCGCGTCACAGGAACGTCTCCTGCTCGACCCAACGACCCGAGGCCAGCATGGCGCGCAGCGCGTCGGCGAGCAATGCATCCGGGAACCGCTCCAGATCCACGCGAATGGCATCGGCAGCTCGTTCGGACAGTGGCAACGAGACCGCGGCCCGGGACACGTCCTCGGGCGACATCAATGCTGGTCGGCACACGTCGGGAGCCCAAGAAGCGACGAGTCGGGCAATCCGCACGCCGTCCAGATCCAGGTCGGCCCACACCCGGATGGGCGCGTTCCTGCCGGCAGCAGCCTCGACCATCCGCCGCACCCCCCTGCCCGGGTACCCCGCGGACCACAGCACCATCGCCCCCCGGAACTCACTGACGAGTCCGCGGCAGGATGCTTCGAATGGAGCGAGGTTCTCCACCACAACCAGTCCTTCGGCAGGAAAGCCAGCATCGACCAGTCGGTCCAACGTGTCCGAGCCCAGGCCCACGAAAGGGGAAAGCGCGGCCAGGTCGAGCTCGGTCGAGTCGAAGCCGAGTCGACCCGTGCCGCCCAACAACGTGACCGCCGCGCCGTCACGAACACCCAGCGCATCCAGGGGCCCAACGATTCGCTCGAGGCTTGCCCGGACTCGTGCCAGGGCCTTGGAATCGCCCAGCCTCCGCGCCGAGAACACCCTGGTCGCCAATTGGTCCCCGTCTTCCACATGGCGAGCCACCGCCGCCAGCGCCCGTAGCAGCGGCGGCGACAGACGCTCGGCACCGTCGCGGAGAAGTGCCTGCTCGATCTCTCTGGCAACCGGGTGAGTCACTCCACGGACCGCAGAACGCGCGTTGGCGAACGCCTCTTGGCATTGCGCCCGCAGCCCGGGGTGCACGAACTCTTGAAGCGCGTCGGGAGCGAGTACCCACACCGAACGGAGTACTCGTCGCGTCCCCGAGAGCTGGTAGCGGAGACCCAGCCAGCCAGCGCGATACATGCTCTCGAGCACGCTTTCGGTCTTGCTGGCCGGAACGCCGCGCCGCTTTGCTCCGCCGACGATTCCGCGCCACGAGAGATGCGTCTCTCCTGTCCCCTCGAGCCGTCTGAGCAGAACCGCTCCCACGGCGCGCACCTCGGCATCCGAAGCGGGCGCCACGCCGGGCTCCAGCATCGCTGACTCGACAAGCCCAGGCGGGCGAGGGCGCCGCGCGGGACGCTCCCGACCGCAGGTCAGACACCTCGGGACGCGACGGCCCACGCGTTCGCGACACCCGTCGCGCACTTCCCAGCCGTCCCACACCTCGCGCTGGGCGTAGCGGCAGACGTGATCCGAAGCATCCGCCATGGTCAGGCCACAGCAACAATCGGAGGCGGCGCGTAGGCCGCGTCGGGGCGCTTCTTGGAGAGCACCACAACCATGGATGCCGGGTCCAGCTGCGCCCGGTCAAGAGTCGTCGGGGCGGTGATGAGGAATTGTGCGCGGGCACTCTTCAGGAAACGGCCCACGTCGTCCACTCGATCGATCGAGAGATGGGCAAACGGTTCATCCAAGATGAAGAAGCCGCGTCCATCGGTCTCGGCCATGGCCATGAGGAGTATCAGTCCACAGACCACCTGTTGGCCTCCACTGAACGAGGGGTGCCCCAGAGCCAGCGGCTCCTTGCCATCGAAGCCAAAGCGCACCTCGATGCGCGCTTCGTCCAGCACGTGATCCTCATCGGCAAGGCGTGGCAGGTCGATCTGTACCTGTACCTCCGCTCTGCTGCCCAGGCGAACCGCACGCGCTCGATACTCCCCTAGCGCGGCCGACACGACGTCCAGGTAGCGTCGACGGCATTCGCCAAGCTCGGCTCTGGCGGCTTCGAGCTCACGTCGGCGATCGTCAGCGTGCTGCTCAGCTTCCCGGATGTTGATTCGGAGATGCCGGGCCTCTTCGCGAACTTCTGCCGCGGGTGGCTCCGGGAGCTGCTCGAAGCGACTGCGTGCCCTGAGCAGGTCCTGCTGGACCGTTCCCTCACCGTCTAGCTCTCCACGTCTGGCCTGGTCCGCCAGCTCCGGGCTCACCCGAAGCTCCAACTCGGCGATCCCCTCGTCGAGCCGCACCACCTCGGCTTCCTCCCGCTCCAGCGCCTGCCGCTCCCCCTCTAACTGTCGTGCATGGTCGTCGGCTCGCTTGTGCGCCGACTCCTTGCCCAGCCGCGCGTCCTCGTGCGCGCGGTGCGCCTGTTCTCGCCGGTCCACTGCGCCGGCGTAGGCCTGGTCGGCAGACGCCGCACTCAACTCGGCTGCTTCCACTTCTGCCCTCACCGCCGGCAGGCACGCCACCTCGGCCAGCAGATCCTGGCGCCGACGCTCCCGACGAACCGCGTCTTGGGCCTCTAGCAGCGACTGCTGCGCAACAGCCAACTGCACTTCGGCCCCCTCCGCGGTGGTGTTCGCCTCCTCGAGTTCACGCACGGCCCGCTGGAGGGCTGCCTGCCGGGCCGCAGCCCCCAGCACTCTGACGTCGGTACCCGCAGTCCAGGTGCCGCGCACGTCCGAGAACCTGCCGGCTGCAAACAAACTGACCGACTGCACGTGCGCACCGAGCCACGCCGGCGCGCCCGCCTCGAGCTCCAGCACTCCGACATTCGTCGGCGCATCCAGGCAGCTCCCGGAATAGACCGGACCGGGAAATCGGTGGCGCTGCGCAACGGCCAGGACCGAGGTTTCGTCGGCCGAATCAACGAGCAGTGCGTACCGCGCGTCTCCCAGTACCGCTTCGGCGGCTTCGGCCAGCTCTGCATCGTGGACATCGACGGTCTCAGCCAGGACGCGATGGGGCGTCTCCAATCGACCCAGCTCGGCGATCGTGGCGCGCACGGATTCCGGATAGTCCGGCATGCCGGCGCCCAATCGTTCAACCCGCTCCTTCGCTTCAGTCGCGCTCCGCCGTGCGTCGGAGAGCTCGCGCTCCGCCGCGAAGGCAGTGCGGCTGGCCTGCTCCAGCTCCGCCTCCAGCTGCGTCAAGTCTGCGGCGTGCATCGCGTCGGCTTCGTGAGCCTTCGCTTCCAGGTCTTCGCGGCGCGCGAGCAGGCGGGCGCGCTGGTCGAGTGCCGCGTCGCGCTCGGCCAGAGCGTCCGTCTCGTCCTGACGCGCCTGCTCCAGTTGAACACGCGCCTCGCGCTCGCGCTCGAGCGTCCGTTCGCGCTCCGCCTCGATGCTTGCTCGCTCGGCTTCCCCGTTGCGCACTCGGGTCCGAAGGGGCGGTATCTTGCTCGCCGCGGCCTGTCGTTCGACGAGCATCGTCTGCAACCGGGCCGCAGGGAGCCGAGCATCCAGCTCGGCCAGCTTGTCACGCGCGTCGATCCACTCGTCCAGGAGCCGGACCTCTCGCTCCTTGGCATTGAGCTGTGCCTGCAGATGATGCAGGCCGGTGAGCTGCGCCGAGAGCTCCAGATCCGTCTCTCGATATCGTCGGCGTGCTTCCCGGTAGCGTTCCAGCACCGGTCGGTCGCCCATCATCTCCAGAACCTTCAGGAACAGGTCCCGGGCGGACAGCTCGAACAGCGAGTTGGTGCGCCCCTGCTCGATGGCCAGTACCCCCATCAGGCTGCGCGTCACCCCGGCCCGCTCCAGCGCCCGCGAGTATTGCTCCGGCGGATAGAAGTCTCGCGAATCGAGCAGCGCACGTCGGAGCTCTGCGACCTCCACGCGGCCCGGCAGCACGGCGAAGCGCTTTTCCGGAGCTCCTCCGCTGCTCGGAACCAGGGCGCATGCCAGTGTGACCTCCGGAGTCACGATGCGCTCTGCTTGGAACGGCATGGGGCCGCCGGCAGGAGCGTCGTTGGAAACGATGGCCCTCAGGATCGCGGGCGCGTCCGGTCGCCTGAGGTAGTTCTGCAGCCGTCGCCGGGAGGACAGTCGCGGGGCGTTGAGTAGTTGTCTGATGGCGTCCAGGAACGTCGTCTTGCCCGAGCCGTTGGGCCCGGTCAGCAGCACCACGTCCCGATCGACCGGGACTCGGCACTGCGGCCAGAGGTCCCAACCGAACAAGCTGATCTCCAGAAAGCGGAACATCACTCCTCGACCAGCTGGTACCGGGTGGCATTCCTCTGCCCCACCTGCTCGACCCGTCCCGCCTGGACCAGGTCCTGGAGCAGACGTCGCAGCCGGGGACGCTTCTCACCCGTGGCCCGTGCCAGTTCGGCGATTCCCGCCGCGCCGCCGAGTGCTTCGAGCGCACGCAACAGCTGAACCTCCGCGTCGCTGGGCGACTCGACCTCTTCAGCCTTGCTGTCCTCGCGAGCCAGAAGGTCGGACAACACCTTGCGCCGGATGAACTCGGTCATCCTCTCCCCATCGATCCCGAGCTCCAGGAAGGGTCCGGGCTCGATCACTTCCCCACGTCCCCCGAGAAACTTGAGCTGACGCAACTTGGAGACCAGCGTCTTCATGCGCGTTCGCCCGCCCACCACGTCTCCGAACTCGCGCACGAGAGCATTCAACCTGACGTGTGGCCGGAACTCGCGGGCGGCATCTGTGCGGTCGTTCGGCAAGAGGGCGGCCTGTCCGGGCACGCTGCGGCTGTCCGCGACGGCCCGCTTCTGCAGCACTAGCCGCGCCCACAACACCACCAGTAGTGCGCAGTGGTCCGAGTGCAGTCCGACGTTTGAAGCTGCGTCAAAAGCCGGGTCTGACGCCACTTCCGGGGACAGCCTCACGCCAACATGGTCCGAGTACACGCTGGTGGCAAGCTCCAAGCCCACTGCGGCCAGGCGACTTTCCACCTCGCGGCGTACGTCTGGATGCTCGAGCTCCGCGAGCTCGCGCCGCAAGACTGCGCCTTCGCGCACCAGTCGAGCGCACGCCAACGCGGCCTCATCCATCGGGAGCCCTCCCAGCGTCGTATGCGATCGTGCCGGGCGTCAGCTCGGCCAGTTCTGTAGCATCGATCGGTTCCGGCGCGCCGTCACCCTCGGGCGTGACCACCAGCGGCAAGCCACCGAGCTGTCCGGCGATGCCTTCACCGGCTCTGCGATCCCCGACCAGGGGAAGCAGGCTCACGCGGAGAAACGAAGTCGCGGTGTCGTGCCGCGGCACCAGGTCCCGCAGCAGTGTTGGGACCCGCTCTGCGGCGACCTGTGCCAGGTCCCTCAGCAGCTGCTGGATTTCCGGCGGGACCAGTGCCGCATCCGTCCCCGTGGGCGCGTCCGGGGGCTCGGTGAACACCACCGGCTCCGGCTCCACGCGCTCCCGAAGCACCTGCAGCTCTGCAGCGGCCGCAACCACCTCGGGCGTCAACAAGGGGGGCGGCCGAAACGCTGGCAGCAGTGCCCCCCGACCCACCGCAGCGAGCTGCTCGCGCGTCATCGACATCAAGGAACGTACGATCTGCTCCACGGTGAGCCCCGCGGTCAGCTCCAGGTACTGGCGCCCAACCTCGGTGATGGCCGCGTGTAGCTCGGCGCCACCGCCGTGCAGGCGGGACAACAGGTCATGGATCTCCCTCACCACGCGGCGGGCCGCGCGGTGGTCCAGCGGGATCCGATCGAGCACGACGCGTATCTGAGCGGACAGCTGCAACGCTTCCTCGACCTTGGCAGCAGCGCGGCGCAGTATGACCTCGGAGTGCGAAGCGCGGGCCGCCTCTATCTCCTCCCGTAGAGCGGTCAGTCGGCCGCGCAATGACTGGAGATGCCAAACCGGATCCACACCGATCTCGAGCGCGTACTCGATCCCCGCGACGGTCGGCAGAAGCTCACTCTCGGCCAGCCGCTTGTGCAGAAAGGCAAGCACGTCATATGCCCAACGCCCCGCGTCGGTCAGCGCGGTGCCGGCGTCTGGACGGTACGCGAGCCACCCGCTCGACCGAAGTGCCCGCAGGGTGGAGTCACGAGCGGCGTCGTCGAGCCAGGAGAGAGCATGATCGAGATCCCGGGAAGTGAGCCACGCTCGCTCCGACTCCACGATGCCCTTGAGCGCCGCCGCTCGAACCAGGAAGTCCCGCACCGACCGGCCCAACACTGCGTGCAGCAGTGAGTAGACTGCCTCGAGAGGCTTCACCGCCGTGAGCGCCTCCACCTGATCCGGCGGGATGCCGCCCGTCCACTCCGCAATGGCATCCCAGCCAGCTACTCCGTTGGGCGCAACTCCGTCCTGTGTCGGCTCGCGCCGCAAGCCATCCACCGAGCGCTGCTCGGCGTCCGGCATGGTGACGGGTCGGTCTTCCATGGTGGGCGGGCGGAGCATAGAGAGGCGCAGAGCTCACCTCAAGCCCCGGAGAAGCCCCGACGAGGTCCGCAGCAGGTGCGAGGCGCGGGCTTCAGCCCAAACGTGCGGCCTGACCCAACAGCTTCGCCATTCCGTCGAGCACGGCGGCAAGGGATGCGGCTGCCTCAGGCGGAGCCTCGAGGCTGATGCCGCCGTCGGGCCTGCGGTGCACACGCACGGACTCAAACAGGGTGGCGACATCGCCGGCCACCGAAGCAGGTGGTGTTGAGCCCAGCGGCGCGTCCGGGAGGGGGACCGGATGCACCGGCCTGGACGCTGGTGCGGGCGCGACCGCGGCGCGCGGCTCGTCTGGTTGCTCAGGCGTGAACTCGCCGTCCTCGAGATCCATGGCATCGTCGCTGGGCTGCGGTGGCGGCGGCGCCGCCGCACGGGGCCGCAAGTCGGGGAGCGCTGGTGCCTGGGTCAGTAAGCGGGCCAGACCCATGAAGCTGCCCGCCTGG
>CAZSVU010000418.1:0-7045 GCA_964610275.1 uncultured Polyangiaceae bacterium
GCGACGTTGCTCCATCTTCTTCACACTGACCGGCCCGAACTTCGAGCAAGGGTGCCCGCTGAGCCTCGTGTCGCGGGTCTGGATTCGGTCAGAACGCTCCGAGTCGGCCTCCCGGCGGATTCGCGCGTCCCGGGCCTCGCCTCACGCGTACGGCTCGTGCCCATCCCAGCAGTAGGTGCAGAGCTTCTCCCGCGGCAGTCCAATGGCCTCGATCATGTCATCCAGTCGCTGATACCGCAGCGACGTGAGCCCCAGGTGCTCGCGGATGCGCTCGACCATGCGCTGGTAGCGTTCGGTATCGGGATTCGCGTACTCGCTCAAAGCAACGTTCGCGTCTCCCTCCAGGTCCTGAATGGCCTTGCGAGCCGCCAGATCCAGCTCGGATCGGGACCGCGAAAAGTTGAGGAACTTGCAGCCATGCACCAGCGGGGGACAAGCGGGGCGCATGTGGATCTCCTTGGCCCCATAATCGAACAGACGCGTGATGATGTCTCGAAGTTGCGTCCCGCGAACGATCGAGTCCTCACAAAAGAGCAGCCTCTGGCCGGTGATCAGATCCTGCACCGGGATCAGCTTCATCTTCGCCACGAGATCACGCACACGTTGCTCCTGCGGCATGAAGCTGCGCGGCCAGGTGGGAGTGTACTTCACGAAGGGGCGCCGGTACGGTACTCCAGCCTGGGAGGCGTAGCCGATGGCGTGTCCGATGCCAGAGTCCGGGATACCTGCCACCACGTCGACCTGGACGTCATCACGACGCGCCAGCGCCATGCCACATCGATTCCGCGCCACCTCGGTGTTGACGCCCTCGTAGCTGGACGCCGGATACCCGTAGTACACCCACAAGAAGGAGCAGATTTGCATCTTGTCCCCGGGTGGGACCAACTGCTCGACGCCCTCCGGCGTGACCTTGACGATCTCTCCCGGCCCAAGCACACGCTCCACCCGGTAGCCCAGGTTCGGCAGGGCACACGTCTCCAGAGTCACCGCCCAGGAATCTGGCTTGCAACCAATGGCGAGCGGGGTGCGACCGAGACGGTCCCGGGCGGCGTAGATGCCCTCGGCAGTCAGCAGCATCACGGAACAGGAGCCCTTGATCCTGTCCTGTGCCCGCGTGAGCCCGTCGACCAGATTGTCCTCTCGGTTGATGAAGGTCGCCACGACCTCGGTCGGGTTGATCTCGTTTCCCTTCATCTCGCTGAAGTGCGCAGTTCGACCCTTCAGGATCTCGGCCGCCAGTTCGTCCAGATTCTCGATGCGACCAACGGTGACAATCGCATAGTGGGCGTGGTGAGCCGCGATCAGCAGCGGCTGATCCTCGTAGTCACTGATGACGCCCAACCCGAGGTTGCCGCGATGCTTGGGGAGGTCCTCCTCGAACTTGGTGCGAAACGGCGAATTGGTGATGTCGTGGATGTTGCGTTTGAACCCGTCGGCACCCCGCACGACCATGCCCCCGCGACGCGTGCCCAAGTGGGAATGGTAGTCACTGCCGTAGAACAGGTCGGCGACACAGTCCTGCTTTGACGCCACACCAAAGAAACCACCCATGTGTTGCTCCTCTCGCCCGGTCGCCAACCCGACCGCGTCAATCCCGATCCGAGTGGCGCGGAGTGTGGGGCACGACGGCCCGAAGTTCAACTTCGGTTTGTCGCCGCGAACGCCTGACCAGATCCTGCACGTTTGGCGGGACGAGCCGCGTCACCGCATCGAGACAGGCAAGCTGACGGCGGTTCGATGGGCTCTCGGCCGAACGTCCCTGAGCGGCCCCCGCGCACGGGCCGGTTCAGGCTCGACCTCGGTATCCTGGCGGGATGCTGCTCGGCGGGGGCGGTGGCGTCTTGTCGAGCAGACGGACGAACAGCTTGAGAAAGTCAGCGGGCGTGACGATACCGACCAACTTGTCGTCGTCCTCGACCACGGGCAGGCAACCTAGCCTGCCCTGCCACATCAGGCGTGCCGCGTCGACCACCGAGTCGCCCGGATTCACGGTGACGATGTCGTGCTGCATGATCTTTTCCACGGGAAGCTCATGAATGACCTGGTCGCGCTCTGCTGCCTTGTCGGACAGAAAGCTCGAGGAAGCGTGCAGCAGGTCACTGCGCGAGACGAGCCCGATGAGCTTGTCGTCATTCACGACCGGCAGGTGACGGAAGTGGAACTGTTCCATCCCCCGTTCCGCTCGTGCCAGCGTGTCGTGCTCGCTGACCGTCACCACCTTGCGCGTCATTAACTCGGCAACCGTGTCGGGTATCCCCTCGATCATGGACACCCGGCTAATGCGGTCAGCGCGGGCATTCAAGCTGCTTGAGCGTCCGGCAGCGCCGCAGGCGGAAAGGGCCGGCACGGCGAGTCCCCTGCCCTGCAGACCGCGGGAACTGGTGGCCGCCGCGCCGCGACTGGTTGGCGTCCGATGGGGCGATCGGAGCCAGGGTCCTACGAGGATGATCTGGTCAGAGCCTGGCTCCGGGCACGACCGCACGGCTGAGCCAGGCTTCGAGACGATGGTCCGGAGCCAGGCCGGCACGAGCGCGATCCGCTCGCCGGTGCAGCGCAGCGATCTTGCGCGCACGCACCCTTTCACGGCCGCCGGTACACTCCCACAGGGCCTCCACCTCCGCCGGGCGCAATGGCCGCCAGGCGCCCATCCGCAGGTCGCCCAACTCGAGCGGGCCGACGGCGGCGCGATGGAGATGCACCAGTCGGAGGTTCAACGCGCGGCACATTTTTCGGAGTTGACGGTTCCGTCCCTGCTCCAATACGACCCACAACTCGGTGAAGTCGGCCGTGCGATGCTTGACGCTCACCTCGCGTGCGCGAGCGGCTCTCCCGCAGATCTCTACCCCTCCGGTCAACCCCCGAAGGCGAGGATCGTCGTCAGCTACGGGTTCGTTCAACCAGAGCCAATACACTTTTCGCGTGTGGTGGTCCGGACGCAGCACGGCGTTCGAAAGATCACCGTCGGTCGTGAACAGCAGCAGGCCGGTAGTCGGACGGTCGAGTCGACCCACGGGGAATACTCCGGACGGCATCTGGTGGAGCCAGTAGCTGAGATCCGCCTTGCCGGCAGGATCGCGTGCCGTGGAGGTGACCTGGCGCGGCTTGTTGAGCATGGCGTGCGCGTGTCGCCGGCGCGGTGCGATGGCGACCCCGTCCAAGCACACCACGTCCTCCTCGAACACCAACTCGTCGAGCGGCGGGACCGGCCCGGCGGGACCTTTGCCCTCCGCCCGGATGACGCTCACCCGCCCGCGGCGCCACGCCTCGCCCACTTCAACGAGCGTCAGTGCGGTCGACTC
This sequence comes from uncultured Polyangiaceae bacterium, assembly GCA_964610275.1. GTDB lineage: Bacteria > Myxococcota_A > Polyangia > Polyangiales > Polyangiaceae > JAFGBI01. The sequence continues at coordinate 3,300 of CAZSVU010000418.1, forward strand.
TCCCAGGTACTTGTGGAGACGCCGTGGAATGAAAACGTCGCCTCGACTCACGTGAAACCGTCCTCGGCAGAACCGGTCACTGCGGACGACTGCCACCGAAGAAGAAGTCGCCGGCGACTCCCACGGTCATCACCGCGTGCAGGGCGGCATCCGTTTGATAATGGGTATCGGCGATCTCGCTTCCATCACACGTTACGTTGACGTCCGCGTCGGTGAACGCCCCCGCCGTCACGTTGGCGTAAGGAGCGATCCCGAACCAGGGGAGCAGGGGAATCAGCACCCCACCTCCCAATCGGAACCCTCCACCACTGTAGGCTCGCGAAACCGTGCAGGTGTGGGCCGACCCCGTCCCCACCTCGTGGGACAGCAACAGCCGCTCGACGAGTAGTCCGGCCTCGGCGAACGCACGCACCCGCCGCAGGGGAAATTCCATGGAGAATCCGACTCCGCCGTTGACCCAAGCCGCCGTCGTCGTCACCTCATCCAGATCGCTGGGTTGCCCCGCGGCATTCGACACGTCGAAGCGCGCCAAATCGTCTGCACCCGGCTTGGCCACCAGGGCGTACGCTCCCCCGAAGACCGTCACGGCGTAGTACCGGGCAAAGCGGAGCCCGCCATGCAACTCCAACCCAGCGCCGCCGCCCACCACGTCGGACATCGCGAGATCGGTGGCGTCGGGATACTGTCCGTCAGCCAGGTTGGCGTCGACCTGACCGGCTGGAATCACGCCGGCGATGCGCAGTCCCGCCACGAAGCCCAACCCATCCGTCGCCGGGCCATCGTCTGCGCCACCGCCGGTCCCGTCGGCGCGCTGGAGCGTCAGGCTCACCAACTCCGGTTGACGCTGACTCTCCCGCAGCGTCACCGTGGTCGCGGACCTGCCGTAGCCCGGTGCGCTCACCGCAATCTCGTGTTGGCCCGGATTGGCAGGTCGGTCGGCACCGATCACGGCCGCAGACACACTCACTCCATCGATCTCGACGGTGACCCCTTGCAGCCCAGCTGGCTCGACCTGGATGCGCATCACGGGGATGCGAGCCTCCAGCGCCGTCAGCTCCTTCTCCCCCTCCGACTTGGCCTCCACGAAAGCTTCGGACGCTTCGGCGCCGAGCTGCACTCGCCCCAGGACTCGATACGTCTCCGCGGCCTCGACCAGCATGCCGAGATCCGCCTGGCACCGCGCAATGTAGAGTAGATGCACCGGCGCATCGAAAAGCGACTGGGCGGCCTGAAGCTTCTTCAGGGCCTCGGCGGGCTTTCCCTCGTGGTAGAGATTCATGCCCTCCAGCGCCAGATTCCGAGCGGTCCCCTTGTCCGCCGCGTCCACGGCCCACGCCGGCCGCAAATTCACCAGCAGCGCAGCACCGCCCACTGCAACGAGCACCAGCGACAGCGCCAAAGCTCTCTCGGTTCGATTGCGCGACATGTTCCGTTTCTCCTCGATCCCTCTGTCGTGTGTAGGTTGCGTTCCGGCAACGGGTCAAGCATCGCCCTGCCAGGCAGCCGTCAGTCGGGGTTCCGTCCTTCCAACCGTTGCCGTGTCAGCACGTCGGTCAGCTCCCCCACGTGCCGATCGACGAATCTGCGGACGACGTTCGAGTCCGGATCGGCACCGTGCAGCGCCTCGTAGTCCCGCGTCAGCCGCCGCAGCGCCGCGAGTTGCTCCGCTGAGGAGCCGTGTGCCTCGACCCAGCTGAGGGCCTCGGTCGCGACACCGGCCGACGCGGGCAGTGGCGCATCCGGTGCCGTCTTCGGGGCCCCACACGCGAGGCAAAGCTTCGCGGTCAGTAGGAGGACGACCCGAGGGCCGCGGCCGCAGCGCACACCCGATCGCGTAGCGCGCGGAACACCTTGCGCGCGAGGCTCGACCCACCGATCTGTCCCGTGCCCCGTCAACCGAAAATCATTCCCCAGTGGTCACCCGAGTGACAGATGCCAACCCGGGTGTAGTCGCCGAGTAGGTTGGCGTTGTGGCCCGGGCTCCCAATCCATTGCTCGAGAGTTGCGGCCGCGGTGCTGCTGCCCCAGGCGATGTTCTCCGCACTCGCGCTCGAGCCACACAGCTCAGCGCGATCCCACGGAGAGGCGACCACTGCTTCGGGCGCCTCGTGGTCAAAGAAGTCGTGGCTGACCATGTGCAGGCAGTGGCCCTGCATGGCGGCCTCCAGTCCCGGGTCGACCGTGTAGGGATCCAGTCCGTTCGTCGCCCGGTAGTCGTTGACGAGCACGAGCAACTCGTCGACGAGCGTTCGATCGATGCCTCCGGGAGTGCAGCACACGGGGATCATGCCGTCGGGTTCGTTGCCCGTGGCGCCCGGCAGGGTGAGTGAGCAGTCTCCCTCACCCTCACCACCGCTCCCCCCGCCACCACTCCCGTCCCCGGCGCCCACCGCCCGCGGCCCGCAGTCGGAGCAATCCGAGCCGAGCTCGCACGCGTCGAGCGATGCACCTGGCCCACCGTCTTCGCACACACCGTTGGAGTCGAATCGACACTCGTCCGTGCACACGGTGACGACGTCGTCCGACCCGCTCGCTGCATCGTCCGAGCACCCGGGCACGAGCGCGAGCGCCGAGCCGAGAATGGCAACGCAGCGGTGCAGTCGCGAACGGTGGGTCGTCGATGGTGTCATGTGTCCATCAAACCAGGTCCGCGCTGTCTTTGTAACCACGTTGGTCGTCCAACACTGCGCGTTGGGCGCGGTCTCGCGCGGCTGGTGCTTGGCCTTGCGGCAGCGTTTTCGCTGCAGTTCCCGACATCTGCGTCGAGCGCCCAGTGCCACTCCAATCCGCTGTCACCGGATGAGGAGCAGTTACTCTGTACGGCTCAATGGTGGTCCGTCTTGCCTCCGTGCCGCCAGGGTTGCCGTCTCGGGCAGAAGTCCGCGCCGGAGTCCGACGTGACATGGTCCAGCCAGAGAAGGTGTGCGACCTGGCGGCATGGTATGGCGCTCGACGGCGAGCACGGGTAAGAACGGTGTCGGCGAACCTCGACGGTGCTATTCTGTCATGGCGTGAGCTCGGGCACCCGGTCGACGGCGCGGTAGCGCTCAGCTGGACCCTGCGCTAGCCTTTCCTAACTGGTGCGGGCTCGGACTCCCTGAGGATGTGAGGACGTAAGGACATGAAGAGTGGGCAATATGTGTGGCTTTGGTTGACGCTGGGAGCGACGGCTTTCGGCGTGGTCACGGCGTGCAGCACGGCAGCGGGCAGTGGACCGACTACCACTTCGACTTGCACACCGGGTGGGTACAACTGCACCTGCTACGCCGACGGCACGTGCGACGCGCCGCTCGTGTGCAGCGAGGGCCTGTGCACGCTCCCTGCAGAGGGCACCGGTGCCACCGGCGGCGGGAGCGCCATCGGGACCGGTGGCACCGCTGCGGCGATCTGTGCCGTGGGCCAGACGCAAAGTTGCTTCGGGACGGACAACTGCGTCGGCACGCAGTCGTGCCTGGCGGACGGTACCGCGTTTGGACCGTGTGCTTGCCAACCCGTCGGAGCCGGGGGCACACCGGCGGGCTTGGGAGGAGCTCCCGGAGTCGGCGGTGCCAACGTCCAGGTTTGCGTCCCCAACACGCTGAACCCCTGCTACGGCGCAGCCAACTGCCTGGGGTCACAGACCTGCCTAGCCGACGGCAGCGGGTACACGGCTTGCGACTGCACCAGTGGTAGCGGCGGCGCGTCGGTTGGTTCGGGCGGCGCAGCGGTCGGCTCGGGCGGCGCAGCGGTCGGCTCGGGCGGCGCAG
>CAZSVU010000419.1:0-7012 GCA_964610275.1 uncultured Polyangiaceae bacterium
AGTAGGGGCTCGTCGCGGGAATGGGTACGGACTTCACGCCGGAGGACTTGAGCAGCGCCTTCCAGGCCGCGGTGTACAGCGGGTCACGGTCATGGATGAGGTGAGTGGCGTGGCGCAGAAAGCCGTCCTCCGGATCGAGTAGGCTGCGCGCGATCTGCTTCATCCAGGCGCCATCCGGCGCGATGCGGATGCCGGCAATCTCCACGGCCCGGGTCTTGAGCTCGATGACGAAGAAGACCAGGTAGCGGACGGTCCCGAACACACCCACCGTCTCCACGGCGAAGAAGTCGCAGGCGTAGAGCGTCTCCCAGTGGCTCCGGAGGAACTGCTTCCACGTCCGTTTGCGGTTGCGCTCCGGTGACGGTTCGATACCGGCCTCCGCTAGGATGTTCGCCACCGTCGTGCGACCGATCTCGATCTTCAGGCCGCGAAGAGCGTCACGGAGTCTGGTGTAGCCCCACCCCGGATTCTCGTTTGCGAACCTGAGCACGAGCTCCCGAATGTCGTTCGTCTTGCGAGGCCTGCCGGACTTCCTTCGCACCTCGGAGCTGTCGTACTTCTTGGCCGCGAGCTGCCGAAACCACGCCAGGATGGTGCTCGGCCGGACGAGCTGGCAGGACTGCTCGCGTTCCTCGGGCGTTAGCGCCTTGCCTTTCGTTGCCAGTCGCCGACGCTGCTCATCGGTGAACGCGATCCGGGGCTTGCCGGTCGTTGTCGCCAGGGCCTCCTTGAGCAGCCGGACCTCCTCCTGCAGGTAGTCGAGCCTGCGTGCCATCCGCTCGTTGATCGCGTGCGCGACCATCGCGATGAGAAACTGGAAGGTCAGGGGGAGCATCGGAGCCCAGCCAGAATGCTCGCGCCGGAACGCGCTTTCCAGTCTGCCTGTTCCCCTGGAATCGTGGGAGAATCACGGCGCGATGGGTTTCTGGACACTACGCCACTCGGCCATCCTGGAGTTCCACGTGCCGAGCTACCGGACCGAAGACGCCAAGACGGCATCAGTCAACTCCCCAAATTCGAAACCCAACGGCGGCAGTAGCAAGCGCCGCCCTCAACCGCAGGCTACTCGTTAGCCACCACCAGGATGCGACCTGTCCGATCAACCCCAACCCGGAGGAGCCTGAGGTCGCCAGTCCCCTCCAGCCACCTGGTGCCCACCGGCCAGAATAGTTGTCGCCCGCAGGCCAAAATAGTTGCCGTCGATCACATGCAGTTCCGCACTTGTCGCAATTGCACCAGCTGAGTGACCGAATGTTGGTAGACGCAGCTGCGTCGTGAACGCGCTTGTGTCTACGGCGCGACGCATTCGCCGCCCCGGCAATCGTCCCAACAGGCCCAGACTCCCAGCGAGCCGCAGTCGCAGTGCGTGGGATGACACCCGAGGTTGGGGTCACAGACGAGCCCAACCCCGCAGCCTGTCTGAGCGCAGCCCGCTGGATTCGGACCGTCGCAGATGTAGGTTTCGGCACCCGCGCGTCCCCCCTCGCCGCCACCTTCGCTGCCCCCTCTGGTTCCGTCGGCGTGGCCGCTCCCACCTTGACCGGCGGTCGATGGGTCCGGAGCCGAATCGTCGCTTGACGTGCAGGCAACCATAACAACTGCAATTGGCACGGCCGCCAATCTCACCATTGTGTGCATTTTTCAGCTTCCTTTCAGCATCGCCGGGCAAAGCGCGAGGCCCACCCGACACCTCGGCCACGGTCCGACGCCCATCGCGTATGTACGCATGGACGCGGGCTCTGCCGACTTTTCCGCCTCAACACTAGCAATGCGCAGCACGTGCCAATGCAGATTGCGCCCCCGTGTCTTTGGCGTTTCCCTGAGTGCGGGAGTCCGAATGAACAAGCTGCGATGGATGCCGGTGTTTCCAAGACCGCGTCCACTGTCCGGCAATTCCCCGCGTAGTCGCAGGCCGTTGATCGGACAGTTGTGCCGCCGTTCAGTGGGAAGTCGAAATCGAACGGTTCCAACTCATCAACGGCGTCCAGCAAGGGCAATTCGTTGTCTGACTCTAGAATGGCGGCGGTAACGGCCCGGACTCCTTGCCCCCTTCCATCACCGGCAACAACTGCCGCGTGCAGCCGCGCCTCAGTGCCTTGAGAATACTGTTCCAGTTCTACGATCTCGATTGATGGGGGCTGCTCGTCCGGAGGCACGTCTACGGCCGCACCACACGTTGTCGCGGCCTCCCAATCACGGACTACGCTGCGCCCGCTCTCGTCAACTCCAGTGTTCACGCAACTCGGTAGCGGTGCCCACTCCCCATCGTCGAAGCATGGAGAGAGCTCAAGCTGGGTCTCTTGCTCCAGCCATGCCAGATGTCTCGACAGCGGCGTGTACCAGCCGACACCGCACGACTCAGGATCTCCTGAAGAAAGAATTCCCAGAACCCGCCACTCCGGTGGTGAACCAACACGTATGAACGCTGGCCCGCCGGAGTCCCCATCGCACGTCCCCGAACTCCTTGACCCGATTCTATACTCGCTGTCATCGAGACTAACCGTATCAGTTGCCTGGCGCTTCTGGCCCAGCCCGGAACCTTGTTCATCTGCGGTGCCATACCCGACGAGCGTGGCTGGGTGACCGTCAACATCATGGAGTTCGCATCCAGCTGCTGCCGGAATCGCAGCAATCTGGTGCAACGGCGATGAAAGCACGCAGTAGGCCAGATCAGCGCCAGTTGCGTATTCCGCAGAGAGGATCCCGCAGCGAGCAACATGTACGGCCGCGTCGCCGTTTTGGGGAACGAAGCTTGGAGTACCGTTGGCCGAGTCGCGCTCAACAATCTCCAGGGTATTGCCAGTCCATACGCGGTCCACGTCGGCTCCGCAGTGTCCAGCGAACACGACGAGCCGTTCGTGGAGCGCGACCGCGGAGCAGCCGACATCAAGCCACACCACGTTTTGCCAGGCGTCAACGGGAACGACGGAGCCGCCAACTATCGACAGGGTTACTGAGTCGAGGCGTTCTGACGCTGTTGGGTCTCTGTCACCACATGAAACGTTCCCTACGGCGACGGCGCACAATAGGGAGTTTACGCTCAAACGAGCACAGCTTCTTGTCACAGAGTTCCGTTTTCAGAAATCTGGAGAGTGCGCGGCCACGAACGCGCGGACGTCTGCTGTCCAACGCCGCGCGCGGTTATACTGATCTTGCGGATCTCCCGACTTGTGGATGCCGTCTAGGTAGTAGTAACCAGTACCGTCTTCGGAGTACCACACAGCGGAGCCACTTTGTCCCGGCGACGTATCGAACCAGTAGTTCAACTGGTACCAGATGTCGGGGTCAGCCCAGGTGTAGTACGTTGCCATGGAATGCCCCCAGATTTCCGCGTCTGTGTACGGGGGTTCCTCGGTGGGGTACCGTTGAGCGCCACCCGCCTCAAACGGGTACCCGTACAGGTAGTGCTGCTCACCGTAGATTTCGCTGTCTGTCGCAATATTGGTGCCGAGCCATCCGACGGTGTCCCCTGGCCGCGAACCGCATGCCGTGTAGAAGTCTACGACTGCAAAGTCGTACACGAGAGTTCCATGGGTAGTCCATGCATACGGGATTATGGGCGTGTAGCACCCATACCAACCATATGGCGTGGGATTCTGGTCTCGCCCGTCGACGCCCGGCGCATATCGGGGCCATCGGGGCGGATCGTCAACTGCGATCCACCCAACACCGTACTTGTACACGCAGTGCGCCGCGGTAACCATGGTCCCGCGTCCGACCATGGTGCCGGTGCACCCCTGATCGCCGAAGACGAATGTTCTGAGTGGCCAGAACTGATTGCCAGCTACGTACTGTCGATCGTCTGTCCCGATCACTCGGCGACCAATGCGCCCTCCAGCCGGATCCTCGCTATCGGCCGTGCTCGCGGCAGCTCCAGGCGAGGACAACGTTTTCGGGTGCTCTAGCTGGAGCCGCCCGCTTAGAATGAGTTCCGCAAGCTCGCGGTTGGGGGTTGCTTCGCGATACTCGTGCCCATCCACGAGGACCACACCCCGCAGCGATTCGGCCAACTCGTCAACAGTGGTCGGTAGTTGTTGCTCGCCCTCGACAGCTTCGATTCCCGACGCAGTGGGCGGTTCGGTCCCAACCGAAACTGGAGCCGCCCCGACGCGAACGAACCGGCGCCCCTCTACAGTGATTTCGGGCGGCGCGTTGCCAATCAGCGGCGCGGAACTTTCGGACTTCTGCGGTCCCTCACCTGCGCTGCCACAAGCAATCCCGCCGGAAGCTGCTAGGCACACCGACACTGCGCGCAACAGATGCATCGTCTTCCACCCCATAATGTCCTCCTTCCACACACGAGTGATCTCACGCACGCTCGCTAAAGCAAATCTACTTGCCCCCGGTAGCGAGTGCAACGTGGTTCCTGCGTGTCGGACTGCAAGGTTGGACGCAAGTGTTGTACCGACTCGCGCTTCTTCCGTGGAGTTGTCCCGCGTTCGCGTCGTGACTGCTCGCAGGAGGGAGTTCCGGCTCCGCGCCGGATGAGCGTCTGGCTGGCCTGATGGGTCTGGAGCGGCGCGGTGCTCGCCACGGGGTGGGGGCTGCAGTGGCGCGGTGTGTGCTAAAAGCAAGACGCAAGATACGTGCTTGACGGGTGCGCATGGACACCCCTGGGGGCTCATGATTGATCGGATCTCTGCGGGTCAGTCCTGACCGGGCGCGACACGTTTTCAACGTGCCCCCGCACGGCGCCACCTGCGGTGCACGTGGTGTTATCGCGCCGACACGTAGCCCGCCTGGATGCAGTCGAGCCCCCGAAGGCTCGACTGCATCCAGGCGGGCGGCGCCTTCCTTCCTCTCCTCCGTAGCCACGTCGTTTCCACCCCGAGTAGCGTCCCCATGAGCTTCAGCGAGTAAACCGCAAAGATGCGTCGTGAGAGCTCAAGCGCTGAAACTCGCCGTGCCGCGGGTGGTTTTCAGCAGCAACTGCAGACGGCAGAGGGGATGGTCGCCCGCGACCTGCGTTCGCGGGCGGGTCCTATCCAGATGCCCGCACGAAGAGCCTGGGGGTTTGGGGCCCCCACGCTCCTCGTGCGGGCCGCCTTCTCGTTGCCACAAAGGTGCGTCGCTGCAGGGGCTAGTGCCCGATCGGTTCTGCTTGGACGGCTGCCATGGCCTCCGTCCAGCCTCGAGCGAGCAGCAGCAGGTCCTGGTAGCCGCGACTGAGTACCAGCCAGCCTGGTTCGCCATTGTTCTTCAGGTGGCCTCCCATGCGCGCAATCTCGGCGCAGGCTTGCGCAGCCGTCAGGCGTTGCGGGGATACTCCTGCCCGGCGTGCGACCAGGAAGAGCTCAGGACCGCGCAAGAAGGTGCTGGCCTTGCGTTTGGGTGCGCCGCGCGCCACGGCGCGTACCAGCAGCAGGCGCCACGCAATGGGGATGAATGCGCCCAGCGCGACGGTGAGCGTGTGGAGCGATTCCAGTTGTCGTTTCTCGAAGATGCACCCGGACTTGAGCGCCTTGAAATACTCCTCGATCATCCAGCGGCCACGGTAGTAGTCGACGACTGCGGCCAGTTCTTCGGCGGTGGAGATCGGTTCGCTCGTCATCAGCAGCCAGTCGATCGGTTCCTCGCCGCGCGGTGGGTTGAGTTCCCACACCCGTACGATATTGGTGGCGAAGGGTTCACCGCGGTCAGAAGCTCTGAGGTTCACCGAAATGCCCGCGATGCCGAGTTTCACTTTCCGTCCCTCTCGTGGAGGGTGTGTCGCCGACATCGTGGGGTTGAGACCTTCGCCCCGTGGCGCAATGCGAGCCGTGCGTCGCGCTCGGGGCTTCAGGTCGGCGACCAGTTCTGCCAAGTTGGCATATTCCGTGTCCGTCACGCTGCGATTGCGCGCCGCGCGAATGACGTAGCGCGCCTCGACCTGCTCCAGGCAGCGGAGCAGCCCAATGAAGTCGGCCTCGCGATCCATCACATGGATGCACTCGAAACGCTCTGCCGCACGGCCTTGGACCGCCTCAACCATGCGCGTCCACCGCTGGGACTCCTTCGGCGGGACGGCCTTCGCTTTGCGCTTCCGACCGGACTTGGAGCCTTTCCGGACCAACGTGTCCACGCCCAACACGCCCAGTGGTGTCGGTACCTCGTCCAGGCCCACCGCCAACGCAACATGCGCCAGAAACCCTTGGGCCTTGCTGGCGGTGTGGCCCAGTCCTTCTCTGCGCGTGGCCCCGCCGAACTTGAACGTGGTGGTATCGTGGAGCACCAGGCACGCCCCGTACTCCTCGGCGCGCTGCGCCGTAGCCTCCAGGTGGGGTTCAACCACGTCGTCCAGTTGTACCGCTTCGTTTCTCAACAACCGGTAGAATGCCTCCAGATCGGCTTCGGCGGGAAACACTTGCGGAAAACCCACCGAAGGACGCCGCGCCAGGGCTTCCGCCACCTGCTGAAGTCGGACTGTCCGGCGCCGGTCCCCCAGCTGCGCGTCAGCAAACTCATCTGCAATCGACTCGCCCAACCACCGTGTTGCCGTCTTCATGACCAGTGAAGATCACGATGCCCGCGCCAGGTCAAATAAATGTGTAGGATCATGAGCCCCTGGGGGTGATCGCTGCCATTCGCGGCGGATTCTCAGGAGTTCCTGAGAAATCAGGGCCGCGCGGCGCCGTGGGCGAAACAAGCGGAGGTGAAATCTCGACGGCCGAGTGGACGGCGGCGCTGGCGAGTTGCTGAACGGCACTTGGGTGTGGTGGCGAACCCTTCGGTGCTGGCGAAGAGCGTCCGCGGTGGCAAGCGCGGACCGAACTGGTCGCCGTGGTCGAGCTGCGCGCGCACCTCGGCAGCGCCGCCATCGGCGATCGGCGACGAGTGGGGCGCGATCGCCCGAGGCTGTGCTCAGGGTGCAGTCAGAAGAGCTCGCCCTGCATGGGGTCTGCACTCAACAGTGATCAAGGAGAACGAGGACGCGACCGGCAAGGGCGTGCGCCTCGCCACCATGCATCGCGTCAAGGGTGTCTTGGTGCGCGACTCCAGATCTCGGACTACGGTCCCAGGGCATTCCCCGATT
>CAZSVU010000420.1:0-7004 GCA_964610275.1 uncultured Polyangiaceae bacterium
CGCCGTCACCCTCCTTCTCGAAGGCCGTAACGTCACGGCGGATCGCTGCGTGATCCTGGTCGCCCTCGACGAAACGACCCAGCACACGGGCGGCCTCGCGAGCCACCCGCGCCTGATGTTCGAGGTAGTCGTAGAACTGATCCTCGCGAGGAATGAGAAAGCTGATGACGCGCTGCAGGGACATGGTCGTTCTAGCTCCGGGTTGGCTGAGGCGGCGGCTGACGTGCCCTCCGTGCACGGACGGCGCCTGCTTTGGGGTGGGCGCAGGAGGCCCGGCGGTTGCCGGTGGCGAGCCAGGCCGCACCACACGACGAACTGGCCGCGTGCGCGCGCCAACCTCGCAGGCGAGACGCTCGCTCTCGGGCCGGGCTGAGCCGAATCGCACCGCGGTTCATCATACTGCAACCCCCAGCAGCCTGAAGACCCACAGTATCAGCACGGCAATCGCCGCGCTGGCAGGCAGGGTGATGACCCACGCCACGATCATGTTGCCGGCAACTCCCCACCGTACGGCGCTCAGGCGACGACTGGCACCGACGCCCATGATGCAAGCATTGATGCAGTGAGTCGTGGAAACGGGTACGCCGATCAAGCTCGCCGTGATGATCGTGGCCGCTCCGCTGGTCTCGGCGGCAAAGCCCTGCAGGGGGACGATCCTGATGATCTTGGTGCCCATGGTCTTGATGATTCGCTTGCCTCCGGAAGCAGTGCCCAGGGCAATGGCGCTAGCGCACGCGAGCACGACCCAGAGCGGAACCTGCCAGGCCCCCCCCTCCAACCTCGGCGCGATCCCCGGGGGCAGTCCGGCGCTGCCGGGCGCCAACACGTACGCCGCGAGCGTGAGCGTGATGAGGCCCATGACCTTCTGGGCATCGTTCGAACCGTGCGAAAAGGCCATGGCGCACGCCGATACGAGCTGCATGCGCCGGGCGTAGCGATTCACCTTGGCCACCGTGCCGTGGCGCACGACCCACAGGATGAGGATCATCAAACAGAATGCGATCGTGAACCCCATCACCGGCGAGGCAACCAGCGGAACGAGGACTTTGAGCACGAGGTTCTTCCAGTTGAACGCCTCCCAGCCTGCGTGCTGCACCACTGCACCGGCCAAGGCGCCGATCAGTGCGTGCGACGAGCTCGAGGGCATTCCGAACCACCAGGTGATGAGATTCCAGGTACTGGCCCCGAGCAGCACGGCCAGCATCATCGGCTGGGAAACGATCGCGGGGTCCGCAAAGTCTCCGGCGATGGTCTGGGCGACCGCCGTGCCCAGCAGGGCGCCGCAGAAGTCACAGGTGGCCGCAATGAGCACTGCCGTGCGCAGCGGCAGCACGCCCGTGGAAACGGACGTCGCGATGGCGTTCGCGGCATCATGAAACCCATTGATGAAGTCGAACACGAGCGCCGCGACGACGACCGCAATCAGCAAGAGTAGCATGGTTGGTTTCTGGCGGTGCTGGGAGCTTCTGCCCTGGATGGGGCGGCGTGGCGCTCCGGCGCAATGGAGGGTTGGTGATGACGGGTCGGTCGGGATTCCCAAGTGGTGGACAAATCAGCAGCCGCAGGCTCGCGACCTGTGGTGTGCGGACGGGGCCACTCAGCGGAGCACGGCGCGGCGGAATGACCTGCGATCGAGCGGGCGCAGGACGAGAACGCTGCCAGTACCGACGGTTGAATGAAAAGTCCGCATGGCGATCCTCCCTGACATCCCTGGGCTACAACGCGCACCTCCGGGGAAGCCGGGGGCGCAGCATAGCCGAAAGACCCACCAGCAGCGACTTGCCATTGCGAGTCGTGGCAGTGCGCACTCGGGCGTAGGCGGAATTGCCACATGCGCGCTGGTGGCCGTCTCCGCCCGGACGCGCCTGGCGGTGCCGGCGGCTCAACCGCCCGCGCGAGTCCCGGTCTCGGGCCCATAGGGGCAAGCGGCACAGACCGAATTCGGAGCGCGTCCTCCGAGTAGCTCCGATCGCGTGTGGACGGCTGCCTTGCCGTTGACCACCGCCTCGAACGAGTCGCGGGTCAGGTTGCCCCAGGCGTGCTCCTCGGCCACCCAGAACGGACACGGGAATGCATTGCCGAGGTGATCTACCCGGAGCTTCATCCAGGGCGCAGCGCACACGACGCGGCGGCTCTGCCCGAGCAGATGCTCGTCCCAGACGTCACCATCGCCCAGCAGAGGGAAGACTTCTCCCGGAAGCGCATCGGGCGCAGCTCGCGGACGCTCCACCTCCACGCCCTCGGCGGCCCCGGCTTGCTCCAGCGCGTCCACGGCCTGGTCGAGCTCGGAACGCAGGGGGCCAGCATGGGTCAGGACCTGATCGCGAAAGGCTGGAGGTGCCGTGACCATCTGCGAAACGTGCATCCGACGCACGCCCAGAGCGGCCAAATCCAGCAGAGTTTCTTGCAGGTTCGGCAACGTCGGTCGCATCAGCAGGGTCTGTGCGGCAAGCTTGGGTCGCTCCGCGCGATCCCCCGCGAGAGCAGCATCGAGCGTCTTCTGCAATGTGGCCCATTCGGCCGGGCCGCGGAGAGCCGCGTAGGCGGCCGCATCCGTGGTCGGTATGGACAGAAGCAGGTAATCGAGCCCGCCCTCGGCGAACTCGGCCATGAGCTCTCGACTGAGCAGCGTGCCCGACGTCACCAAAGCGAAGCTGGCGCCGGCCGAGGTCTGGCGCCGAGCTCGATCGAGTACGCCCAGCCACGGGGAGAAGCCGGGATGCAGAAGCGCCTCGTGTCGGCATCCAAACGCAATCTCAGCGGCATGCGGCAAGACCTGCTGCACCATTGCCTGCCACACTTCCGGGTCGGCCCACGCAACCCGGGAGCGTTCGGCCTTGAAGCACATGGCGCAGCTCAGGTTGCAGCCCACGGTGACGTCGGCAATGACTCTCCACTGGAACCGGCTCGGGTCCAGTGTCGTGTGCCGCTCGAAGAAGCTCCGCCCCCCTGGCGCGGTGCAAAAACCGCGCACCACCGCTCTCAAGTCAGCCGGCATTCGTCCCCATCCGCTGGGCACGCCTGCGGTAGGTCAGATAAGAGTAGCTCACCACTTCGCCGCTCACCGAGTCGAGACTCTCTTCATTCGCCTGTGCGACGAGATCCCAATCGGCGAGATCGAAGTCCGGAAAGCGGACATCGCCCTCATAGTCGCGGTGGATACGCGTGAGCTCCAGCGTGTCGGCAACGTGCACGCCGAGCCGATAGATGCTGGCTCCGCCGATGATGAACGCCTTGGGCGCACCCTGGCCGCGTACATAGGCGAGCGCTGCGTCGAAATCGTGAAAGACGGTGGTCCCTTCGGGGTGGTAGCTGCGATCGAACGCCAGCACCACGTTCTCGCGACCGGGCAACGGGCGCCACTTGGTCGGCAGCGACTCGTAGGTGACGTCCCCCATGATGCACGGGTGGCCCAGGGTGAGTGCCTTGAAGCGCTTGAAATCCTCACTGATGCGCCACGGGATCGCACTGCCACGGCCAATCACCCCGTTCTGCGCCACGGCCGCAATGACGATGAGCTGGGTCATTTCAGAGAATCTCAGACGGCGATCACGAACGGGATCTTCGGATGGTGCGCATAGCCTTCGATGCGCGAGTCCCGGTAGTCCCAGTCGAAAATGGAGACGAACTTCTCGGTGCTGAGCTCGGGGAGTGGCTTCGGAGCCCGGGACAGCTGCTCCCGCAGACCATTGACGTGATTTTCGTAGATGTGGGTGTCCGCCAGGAATCCGACCAACTTGCCTTCTCTCAGGCCGACTTCCTTCGCCAGCAGGTGCAAGAGCAGCGCGTAGCTAGCGATGTTGAAGGGCAGACCGAGCGCCACATCCACCGACCGCTGGTTCCAGAGTAGGTTGAGCCGGCTGTCGATCACCGTGACCTGGAAGCAGTAGTGACAAGGTGGCAGGGCCATGCGAGGGAAGTCGACGGGATTCCAGGCCGAGACGATCAGCCGACGATCCAGCGGGTCGCGACGCAGGTTCTCCACCAAGCCACGGAGTTGGTCGACCCCGGTTCCCTGGGGCGGCTGGTCGTGCGCCACGTACTCGGCGCCGAAGTGTCGCCACTGCCAGCCGTAGATCGGCCCGAGCTCACGCTCGGCGAGCATCCGTTGCTGGGTCTCCTCGTCGTGACCATAGGCAACGCGGTCCGGGCTGCACCACTCGTCCCAGATGTGGTTGTTCCGCTCCTGCAGCCACTGCTTGTCCGTAATGCCCTTGATGAAAAACTCGAGCTCGGAGGCCACCAAGCGGAATGGCACGTGCTTGGTGGTCAGCAGCGGGTAGCCCTCGGCGAGATCGTGCTCGAACAGGACGCCCGGAATCGTGATGGCGTCGACGCCGGTCCGGTTCGGCTTCCTGACCCCCTGGTCCAGTATTTTCCGGACGATATCGAGATAGGTTTGCATGGGTCGCGCAAGAGGGACTGCCCCACGCGTAGTCGCATCTTCGGCCGGCGTCCATCCGGCCCCGACCAATACCCATTTGCGTCTGCCAGGCGCCTGTGCCAGGCGTTCGAGCCTGAAAGACAGCGCCCAATCTGCTAGCGTCCAGCCCGCCTCGCGGCACCAGAAGGAGACCCGTTTCATGTCCGCTATCGCCGACTACCTCGAGAAGACTCCCAAGAGCGAAATCAGCGCCGCGCTACTGTCCCTCATTGCGAGCCTCGAAGAGGTCTCGAAGGTGGCGCCCCAGGTAGCCCGGAGCATCGTCCAGGAGCTCGCGGACCAGCGTTCCAACCTGAAGCTGATCGCGAGTGAGAACTACTGCTCGCTGGCCACGCAGCAAGCCATGGGCAACCTCCTCACGGACAAGTACGCCGAAGGCTATCCCATGCATCGCTTCTACGCCGGGTGTGACAACGTCGATCAGGTCGAGGCCCTGGCGTGCGATCAGGCGAAGAAGCTCTTCTCGTGCGACCATGCGTACGTGCAGCCTCACAGTGGCGCCGATGCGAATCTCATCGCGTACTGGGCCATCCTCAATGCGCGGGTGCAGGTCCCGGCGCTGGAGAAGCTCGGCGAGACCAACCCCAGCAACCTCTCCCGCGAAGCCTGGGACGGCATCCGGGCCGAGGTCGGCAACCAGAAGCTCTTGGGCATGGACTACTACTCGGGCGGCCACCTCACCCATGGCTACCGGCACAACGTCTCGGCCCAGATGTTCGATTCATACACCTATGGTGTCAGCCGCGAGACGGGACTGCTCGACTATGGCGAGCTGGAGCGCATGGCCAAGGAGATCAAACCACTGATCTTCCTGGCCGGGTACAGCGCCTATCCACGTAAGATCAACTTCCGAAAGCTCCGCGAAATCGCCGATTCCGTGGGGGCGGTGTTCATGGTGGACATGGCCCACTTTGCGGGCCTGGTGGCAGGTGGGGTCTTTGATGAAGACCACAATCCGGTGCGGCACGCGCACGTGGTCACCACCACGACGCACAAGACCCTGCGGGGTCCGCGCGGAGGCATCGTGCTCTGCGTCAAGGAGTTCGCCGACTACGTGGACAAGGGCTGCCCGCTCGTGATTGGCGGTCCCCTGCCCCACATGATGGCCGCCAAGGCCGTGGCGCTCACCGAAGCCAACTCCCCTGAGTTCAAGACGTACGCCGCCAAGATCGTCCAGAATGCGAATGCTCTGGCCGAAGCCTGCAAGAGTGAGGGAATGACGATCGCCACTGGCGGCACCGACAACCACTTGATGCTGATCGACGTGCGCGGGTTCGGGCTCACCGGGCGCCAGGCTGAGAGCGCGGTCCGGGAGTGCGGCATCACGCTCAATCGCAACTCGTTGCCGTACGACCCCAACGGCGCCTGGTACACCAGCGGGCTTCGGATCGGGACCCCCGCCACGACCACGCTCGGGATGGGCGAGCCGGAGATGAAGGAGATCGCCGCCGTCTTGAAGCTGGTGCTCGCGAACACCACGGCGGCCACCGTCGAAAAGGGCAAGAGCGCGGGTCAACCCAGCAAGGCAAAGTACGTCCTCGAGGACGAGGCGCGCGACCAGGCACGGCGGCGCGTCGCTTCTCTGCTCGGTGGCTATCCCGTCTACCCGGAGCTCGACCTCGAGTTTCTCAGGTCCCGCTTCGCTGCGTAGCTCGTCCGTTCGGGCTCGAGCCGTACGTCATCCGCTGGTTCGAGCGGGTAGCCCCTCGAGGTAACTCTGCTCCAGGCGGTACCAATTCTGACAAGCGCCGAGCCGCGCGAGTGTCCGCTCCCGAACGGCACCCGCAGTGCGGGCCCAACCCGGGGCTCGCTCAAGCCGAACCGCGCAACCGCTTCACTGCGGCGGCGACGGTCTTGCCGTCGACGGTCGCGTCCTGCGACCTCAAGTGCTTCATCGCAATGCCCGTGGCGGGTCCGTCCGCTTTGGCGGCCTTGATGTCCTCCGCCACCGCTCCGAGCGTGGCCACAATCTCATCCTCGCTCAGTGTCTTCGGCAACAGCGCTTCGAGCACGGCGTTCTCCCGTTCGAGAGTCGCGCGTCGCTCCGAATCGTCGGTGGCCGCAATGGTTTCGGCGTTGGACTTCATCAGCTTGCGGAGAATCTTC
Organism: uncultured Polyangiaceae bacterium; assembly: GCA_964610275.1. Classification (GTDB taxonomy): domain Bacteria; phylum Myxococcota_A; class Polyangia; order Polyangiales; family Polyangiaceae; genus JAFGBI01. The sequence goes on from CAZSVU010000420.1 coordinate 6,551, forward strand.
TCCACCGCGGCATCATCCAGGGCGCCTTCGCGACGGGCCTCCTCGGTCTGCACCTCCCCGAGAGCGACGCGGAGGATCTCCCGGGCAACGGTGTCCCTCGACTTCATCGCCTCTCTCGCCTGCGCGCGGATCAGCTCAATCAACATGCCGACCTGATAGCACGGGCCGCTGCCGCCGCCGAGCTTGAGCGTAGTTCCCGGCGCCAAACGCCGCAATCGTGAGACGATACTGCAGCGGCGGTGGGGCGTCGTCTGCAAGGTGGCCTTCTTGGGTGGCTTGTCGTTCATGCCGATACGGCAGAATGTGCGACAGGTCGCAGAATCCGCCAAGTGGTAGGCCAACATCTCGTAGCTGCAATCCTCCAGCTGCTTGAGGATGGCCGCGCGCAGCGCCTGATCACGCAGCACGCGATCACGAATGCGCGCCGCGCGCACGGCCCCGAGCAGCTGGACGG
>CAZSVU010000421.1:0-6991 GCA_964610275.1 uncultured Polyangiaceae bacterium
GTATTGACAAAACAAAAAACCGCAATTAGTTTACCAGAATTAGAAAACAAATTCGAAAGAGCCGATAAGGCTACTTTGTACCGGACACTTAAAACATTTGAGAAGAATAAACTGATACACAGTATTGATGATGGCACAGGTTCTGTAAAGTATGCCTTATGTCAAGATTTATGCGAATGCCATCCAAATGACCTCCATGTTCATTTTTTATGTATGAATTGCAATCAAACATATTGTTTAAACGATATTTCTGTTCCAATTATTAACCTTCCCAATAGGTTTTCTCTTGAAAGTGTAAATATGGTAGTAAAAGGTATTTGTTCAATTTGTAGCAAATAACCTTTGCAACACGGTTGCATAACGATTTTTGTATTTTTGTAAATAGATAATTGATTTTTCCTGTATTTAACTGAAAATGAATATTAACAGCATTAAAATATTAATCCCTATAGTCTTTTGCTGTTATACCTGTGCTTTCTTAGAATTGGATTTTGGGGGTGATATTAAGCAAACTTGGCATGACGAGTTTGATAGTTACACTCTTAATTCAAAGGTTACATCCTCCAAAAGCCACTCTTTCTCTGTTAATTCATTAGTAGACTTATTCGCAGAAACCGCTGACAATTTTTTTATTCCCAAATTATCGTTTGTTCGCAATATCTGTATCAATAATCAATTCGATTACTTGGTTAGTAGGTTGTATATCAAGAATGAAGCTCTCCTTATTTAGCCTACCTCGACTTCATCTTTCTCCTTTTTAGTATTTCGTTGCTCACTTGTAAAATTTAATATTATGATTGAAAGAATCATTCGATTTTCTATATATAATAAATTGATTATCGGTGTATTTACTGTTGGATTAATCATATGGGGTGTATATTCATTGGTGCACCTACCAATTGATGCCGTTCCTGATATCACTAATAATCAGGTTCAAGTAATCTCGCTGGCTCCAAAGCTTGCTGCTCAGGAAGTAGAACAATTTATTACCTACCCAATCGAAATTTCTATGAAACTAATCCCTGATGTCATTGAAATCAGGTCAATTTCCCGATTTGGTTTAAGTGTTGTAACCATTGTTTTCAAAGATAATGTTGACATTTATCTGGCTCGTCAAATGGTTACTGAAAAACTTAAAGTAGCCGAAGAAGAAATTCCAAATGGACTAACCAGTCCTGAGCTTGGTCCCGTAACCACGGGGTTAGGTGAGATTTATCAATATGTAGTTAGACCATTGCCGGGTTACGAAGACAAATATTCAGCAATGGAATTGCGGTCGATACAAGACTGGATTGTTCAACGGCAATTAGCCGGAACACCCGGACTTGCCGAAGTTGGTGCATGGGGAGGTTTTGTGAAACAATATGAAATAGCACTTAACCCCTCAAAGTTGAACAACCTCGATGTGTCCATTGCAGATATTATAAAAGCACTTGAAGATAATAATGAAAATACTGGGGGAGCATATATCGAAAAAGGGTCAAATGCCTATGTTATCAGGGGTATTGGTATGGTAAAAACGCTAAATGACATTGAAAAAATTGTTGTAAAAACCATTAATGGAGTACCCCTTCTGATACGGGATATAGCTAAAGTTCAGTTTGGTCATGCAATACGCTACGGAGCGGTAACACAAAATGGTAAAGGAGAAGTTGTCGGAGGCATTACAATGATGTTGAAAGGCGAAAATTCAAATGAAGTCATTGGGCGAGTTAAAGCGAAAGTTGAAGAAATTAAAAAAACGTTACCTGAAGGCGTTACCATTGAACCTTTTGTTGACCGAACAAAACTTGTCAACAAAGCCATCCATACAGTAACTAAAAACCTTATTGAAGGTGCGCTGATTGTAATATTTATTCTCGTATTGTTACTGGGAAATATTCGTTCTGGTTTGGTCGTTGCTTCCGTAATACCTTTGTCAATGTTGTTTGCTGTTTCCATGATGGGCATTTTTGGTATATCAGGAAACCTAATGAGCTTAGGGGCAATCGACTTCGGGTTGATTGTAGATGGTGCAGTAATCATCGTAGAAGCGACTGTTCATCATATCACTTCAAGAAATCTTAACCGAAAATTGAAGCCACAGGAGATGGATAAAGAGGTCTTCACATCTTCGTCCAAAATTCTTAAATCAGCATCTTTTGGCATTTTCATTATACTAATTGTTTACCTACCGATTTTAAGTTTATCGGGAATAGAAGGGAAAATGTTCCGCCCAATGGCTGAAACGGTTTCATTAGCTTTACTGGGGTCTCTTATTCTTTCTGTGACGTACGTGCCTGTTGTTTCTGCACTATTTCTAAGTCGCAGGACTTCCGAAAAGAAGAATATATCTACCCTTATTATGGGTTGGTTACATAAAATATATAATCCTGTAATTGAGTATACCATAAGAAATAAGGCAATTGTCATTGTAAGTGCTTTCCTTATTTTTCTTGCAAGTATTTTTTTATTTACAAGGCTTGGTGGTGAATTTTTACCGCAATTGGAAGAAGGCGATTTTGCGATTGAATCCTCCCTCATGCAAGGTGCATCATTAACTCAATCTATTGCAGCATTTTCGGCAGGTGAAAAAATATTGAAGGAACGATTTCCTGAAGTTGTGTCTGCGGTTTCCCGCATAGGTTCTGGTGAAGTTCCTTCTGACCCCATGCCTGTTGAGAATGGTGATATGATGGTCATTCTAAAAGATAAAAAAGAATGGACATCGGCAGAAACAACCGAAGAACTAAAAGAAAAAATGGAGGAAGCACTTTCAGAAATACCCGGTGTGCGTTGGGAGATATCCCAACCCATACAAATGAGGTTTAATGAGCTTATGACTGGTATAAAGCAAGATGTTGCCATAAAAATATATGGCGATGATATGGAAATATTAAATGAAAAAGCCAATGAAGTTTCACAACTGATTTCCACCGTACAAGGCATAACAACACCATTTATCGAAAAAGTTACTGGACTCCCTCAAATTACCGTTGAATATAATCGGGACAAACTCTCCCAATATGGCATTTCAGTTGGGGATGTTAATCAGGTATTAAGGGCAGCATTTGCTGGCGAAAAAGTAAGTACTGTATATGAAGGTGAAAGACGCTTTGATATGGTGGTAAGGCTCGATAACGCCTTTAGAAAAGACATTAATGATGTCGAAGCCTTATTTGTCCCCATCCCTTCGGGTAAGCAAGTACCCATCGGTCAATTGGCATCCATAAAATATGTAGATGGACCATCGCAAATATCCAGAGATAATGCAGAGCGTAGGATATATGTTGGGTTTAATTTACATGGTCGGGATGTTGAATCGGTGATTGAAGAAATACACTCAATTTTAGACAATAAATTGCAATTGCCGGCAGGTTATTACATTTCGTATGGCGGACAGTTCCAAAACCTCCAACAGGCAAAAGAAAGACTTAGAATTGCTGTCCCTTTGGCATTATTGTTAATTTTTGTTTTGTTATACTTTGCCTTCGGTTCTGTCAAACAAGCACTTTTAATCTATTCGGCAATCCCATTATCAGCCATTGGCGGAATTTGGGCATTATACATTCGGGGCATGAATTTTAGTATTTCAGCCGGAGTTGGATTTATTGCTCTATTTGGGGTTGCAGTGTTGAATGGTATTGTTCTTATCAGTTATTTCAACCAGTTAAAGGAAGAAGGTGAAAGCGATATCTACGAAAGGGTACGAAAAGGGACAAAGGTTCGTCTTCGCCCTGTTATAATGACGGCTTCAGTTGCTGCTCTTGGATTTTTACCAATGGCTCTTTCTTCATCGGCAGGAGCAGAAGTGCAAAAACCTTTGGCAACAGTTGTTATTGGAGGATTGATTACCGCAACCATACTTACATTGGTAGTATTACCTGCCTTATACATTATATTTTCCAAAAAGAAATTTAAGCCAACTTTTGCAAAAACGAAAATGCCATTGATACTGCTTTTTGGTTTGTTTCTATTGCCCTTTTCCAATCAATTCGCTTACGGACAATCTGACACCATACATTTGAGAACCTTGGAAGATGCTTTGCAGGTAGCAATGGAACACAACCTCATGATTAAACAATCGGAATTTGAAATTAGGAAACAGGAGTTGGGAAAGAAAACTGCAATTGATTTTGAAAAAACTGATGTTGACTTTGAATATGGAAATACAGATAGTCCGGTAGCAAAGGATAACACTTTTACGGTCAGTCAAAAATTTGACTTTCCTACGGTTTATATTCAACAATCAAAACTTGCCGATGCCAATATAAAGGGAAGTCAATTAAATAGCGAAATTGTAAAAAATGAATTAACTCGAAACATCAAAAGTGCATGGTACGAGTATTTGTATTCCATTGAAGTAAATAAATTATTACAAACTCAAGATAGTCTGTCAAAAGATTTGTTAACAGCCATCGAACTTCGTTATAAAACAGGAGAAACCAGTATGCTTGAAAAAAATGCAGCACTGGCACTTCAAATGGAAATAAAAAATGATTACAAAAAATCAGGGCGTGATATTCTTATCAATCTGGAGAAAATCAAAAACCTGCTTGGAATAGATAGAATGGATATATATCCTGATATAGTATTTGAATACAGGAACATACAATTCATAACCGACAGTACTATAGCCATGAACAATCCGGTTATTCAATATTTAAAACAGCAAATTGAAATTGAAAATGCGGTGGTGAACGTTCAACAAGCCAAATCTCTGCCCAATTTCAACGTAGGTTATTTAAGCAGAACTTTTAATGAGCTTGGATTTGATGATGCTTCTTATAATTCCACAAACAGGTTTTCGGGAATACAAGCTGGCATATCCATACCACTTTGGTACAGGCATTGGAGAGGTAAAATTCAAGAGGCAAGGGTAGAAGCACAGATATCCGAAAATAATTACGAATACCAATTAAAAGTCTTGCTAAATAACATTAATGTGGTGTGGCAAGAATACCTTCAATATAAAGAAGTGGCAAATTATTACGGACAACAAGGCGTTCCTCAAGCTGAATTGCTCATTAAAAATGCAACCAAAAGTTTTTCGGCAGGTGAGATTGGCTATGTGGAATACTTGCAGCACATGAATAGTGCTATGGCAATAATGACAAGTTATCTTGAAAATATTAGACAATATAACCAGACCATAATTCAGTTGGAATATTTAACTGGAATTTATTAATAAGACGATTAGATTTTAGAAAATCACAAACAACGAAAAAATGAATAAGTACACACATAAAATAGCGTTTCTGTTCTTAACATTTTTTATACTTTCCTGCTCACAGGAGAATAAGGATATCGCAGAAGATAACGAAAATAATGTTATTACACAGGCAGAATTCACGCCAATTCAATACAAGAATTCCGGCATTCAACTTGGACACATAGAATATAAGAATCTCCGAAATGTGGTCAATTCCAGTGGCTATCTTGAAGTGCCTCCACAGAATAAAGCCAGCGTATCACCTGTTATGGGTGGTGCTGTAAAAGAAATTTACGTACTCGAAGGTAATTATGTAAAGAAAGGGCAGTTATTAGCAAAACTGGAACATCCTGATTTCATCAAGCTACAGGAAGAATATATCAAAGCCATGGCTGAATTCAATTACCTTGAAAAGGAATATGAAAGGCAAAAGGAATTAAGTGTTGCCAATGTAAATGCCGAAAAAATATTTCAACAAACCGAATCAAATTATATATCAGCACGTGGGCTTCTGCATTCACTGGAAGCTCAAATAAAAATGTTATCATTGGATATACAGTCAATTAAAGAAGGTAACATAATCCCAATGGTTTCATTGTATAGTCCAATCAGTGGATATGTGGGTCATATCAATGCAAACATAGGTACTTTCGCTGAACCCAATCAAGCCATTTTTGAAATTGTAGACAATAGCATGGTTCATGTGGATTTAATGGTATATGAGAAAGACATATATAAAGTAAAAACGGGGCAAATGGTTAATTTTATACTCATAAATCAAGGCATTGAATCAATCAAAGGAAAAATATTTGGAATCAGTAAAAATTTTGAAAATGAGACCAAAGCACTTACTGTTCATGCCAAAATCCTTGGCAAAGCACCTGAATTGATACCCGGTATGTTTGTAAATGCACTGATTGAAACGAGTTCTGATACGGTTCAATCATTACCCGAAGGAGCAGTAGTAAACGAGGCTGGGAAAAGTTATATTTTTATTAAAGATAATGGTAAGGAAATTGGAGAGAACGCTATTGTTTTTCACAGGATTGAAATAAGAACCGGTCTGAATGATTTAGGCTATGTTGAAATCCTTCCATTGGAAAATCTCCCTTCTGATGCTGAAATTGCAATAAAAGGAACATTTTATATCCAATCGGTATTTAAGCCGGGGGTAGATGTAGAATAACATTTATATTATTGTAGAATGATGTTTAAAACTACTTTCCATATTTCAAAAATGGATTGCGCTTCCGAAGAATCCCTCATTAGAATGAAATTAGAAGGGTTGTCCAGCATTAAAAGTTTGATATTCCAAATTGAAAACCGAAAACTCACAGTCTTTCATTCCGAAGAAAATCCAGAAATAGAACAATGCCTGAAAGAACTCAATTTAGGCTCTGAACTCAAAGAAACTATCATTGTACAACAGGATGAATTTGTTGACAATCCATTGGTACAGTCAAAGCTTCTTTGGACAGTACTTATTATCAATTTTGCTTTTTTCATAATAGAAATTACTACAGGTATCATTTCGAAATCCATGGGATTAGTTGCCGATTCATTGGATATGTTGGCAGATGCCCTGGTATACGGACTTAGTCTTTGGGCAGTAGGTTCAACTTTAATACGCAAGAAAAAAGTAGCAAAACTTAGCGGATATTTTCAACTGGCATTAGCCACAATTGGCTTAATTGAGGTAGTACGCAGATTTATAAGTTTTGATTCTGTCCCTGATTTTAGAACAATGATTATTGTTTCGATACTGGCATTAATTGCCAATTCAATATGCCTCTATTTATT
>CAZSVU010000422.1:0-6990 GCA_964610275.1 uncultured Polyangiaceae bacterium
GAGGCCGGTTCCGGTTGCAGTCCGGCTTGTCGACGCAGAGCAGGAAGCAGTAGTTGACCCCGTCGTCGTGGATGACGCACGCCGACCCCTGCGGGCAGTCCTCGTCGCCCGTGCAGTCGCGAATGCCGCAGTAGCCACCGCTGAAGTCGGTGAGGCAGTGCTGATCCTCCTCTTCGAGGCAATCCGCGTCCGTGCTGCAGGAAGCCCCCACGCCGTGCCAATCTGCTTCGGAACCGGGCGGCGGACCGTCGTCGTCGCCGCAGGCCGCGGCCAGCAGCATCACCGCCATCCGAACCCATGCCGTACGAAATCTGCGTGCCATGGCCCGAGCATACCATTCCCAGACCTGCGCGGTCCCCTGCGGAAGGATAGCTCACCCCCAGCATCGACGACACGCCGCTGCCGCCTTCGCGGCACACCGCCGTCCGTTAGGTCCATGTCCACGCTGGCACCACGCGCGCACGGATGAGCGACCAGCGCGTCTGGGGAACGCTCTGACGCTGCGGCGAGCGAGAAGCAGCGGACCGGGCGTGCGGGGCGCCTGACCGATCGTCGCAGTGCGAAAACCGCCGCAATCCGTTTGCGGCGCGAGCAACTTATCGAACCCGGGGCCAGCCGACCGAAACGACGTGACCTCGGTCGATAGGTCGGGGATACTGCCACGTTGCGGGTTTCGGCCCGCGCGAACGGACTGGTCACCGGCCTTCCGGGGGTGCCACGAGGAGCACAGCTCGGGATCTCGGGGCCGGCGGCGCTGCCGGACGAGAAGCATGCGGACTTCGCTCAATCGGATCGAACGAGTCACCGGCATCTTCGTGGTGTTCGCACTGCTGCTCTTGGTGGCGGCGCTGGTGGTGGGTGGCGGACGCGCTGGCATGGCTGGTCTGGTCGCGAAGAACTTCGTGCTCTACGTCGTGGCGCCCGAAGGGTACGGAGCCCAGGCCGGCTCGCCCATCCATCTCTACGACGTGAAGATCGGAGCCGTGTCGAAGGTGGAGATCGTGCGCGATCCCGCCTACCCCAAACACCCCGTGCGCATGACCATCGAGATCGACCCGGCGATGGCATCCATGCTGCACGAGGACGCCAAGGTCGCCATCGAAGCCGGGATGCCGCCGTTCACCGTGGCCGTCCTGAAGCTCGACTCGCATGCTGGTCGTCCGCTGCCGACGAATGCGACGTTGGTGGCGGAAGTCCGCGCGTCTCTAGTCACGGCTTTGATGTCGAACGCCGACATCATCAGTCGAGACGTTCACAAGATTCTGGTCCAATCCGAAATCGCTCTCACCAACATTGCCCAGATCACCAAGACGCTGAACGACGGTCAGAGCATGGCCTCCCGCGTTCTGACCGATCCCAAGCTCGGGGCCGACATGGCCACGGCGTTCGAGGATGCGCGTTCCGCCACGGCCGATGCCAAGCGCATGATTGCCTCGGTGAGTACCGCGGCGGAGCAAGCTCCCGCTGCGGTCGACGACGTCCGCGCCCTCACCAGTGACGCGCGCGAAGCGACGGCGTCCGTGCGGCAGGGGATCGACGATGCCCGTCGAGTGGTGACGTCAGTGGAGCGAACTCTGCGCCTGGTGGAACAGATGGCGGTGTCGCTTCGGACCACTGCCAGCTATGCACCGGAGTTGGCCCGGAAGGCGGACACCTCCCTCGAGGAATCCAAGCGACTCGTCGAGGCGGCGCAACGCAACATCTTCATCCGCGGCAGTCTGGAGCCTCGAGAAGCACCGCGCACGCAGGCTCGGGTTCGTCCGCCCGCCGTGCTGCCGCGAGCGCGGCGCGGCGACGCCAAGGGCAAGGAGCGCGACTCCGGGGAGGACGATTCACACAAATGATGAGGAGCGCTCGGCTGCTGCTGGCGGCATGTCTGACGTGCGCTGCGCTCGGTTGCGGCAGTGCGCCCGCTCGCACTCCGGAGCCGACCTCGGCGCAGCGCTTCAACGCCGAGGGGTTGCGCCGGCTGGAGCGCGGTGAGCTAGACGGAGCCGTGGAAATGTTCCGGGCAGCGTTGCGCGAGGCAGAGCTCGTCGACGACTTGATCGGTCAAGCCGAGGCCTGGAACAATCTGGGAGCGGTGGCCATGGTGCAGGATGCTCCCGAGCAAGCTTGGTCGAATCACGCCAATGCACTTCGACTCTACCGACAGGCAAAGGTGCGTGACGTGGGCGAGGTGGAGACGCTGACCAACCTCGGGTCGGCGTTGCTCGCGTCGGGTCGGCCGGAGGAGGCCAGAACGCAGTTCGAGGAAGCCGTCGAGCTCGGCGGAACCCTGAACGGGGCGGAAGCCGTCACCGTGGCGCGCGTCGGGCTGGCCGCGGTGGCGCTGCAGGCTGGTGACTTCGCCGAGGCGAGCCGGCAGGCGATGGCAGCGGCCAGGGCTGCTCGCGAGCAAGGAGACGATGCCACGCTCGCGGCTGCGCTCGCCGTTCAAGCCGCCGCGGCCGAGGCCACGGGTGAGTTGGATGAGGCGCGCGCCCGCTTCGCCGAGGCGCTGGAGATCGACCGCAAGCGCGAGGTGCCGCACGCCGTGCGTGATCACCTGCGTGCCCTGGCGCGAGTGGCTCGGCGGCAGGATGACTGGAAGCAATCCGCGATCTTGCTCACCCGCTGCGCTCGCATCTCCCGCTGGCTGGGGCAACTGGACGCGGCCGAAGCGGAGCTCCGGCAAGCGGCCGAGGCTGCGGCAACAGGCTCGTCCCGGCAGATCGACGATGCCATCCAGCTGGAGCGGCGGCTGCTCGAGGTGGCACGCGATCAGGCCGCGCCGCCCCAACCGGCCTCGCCCTTGCCAGCGGAGGAGCCATGACCGACGCGCTACAGCAAACGAGCCCGGGCCAGGTTCTGGGCGGCAAGTATCGAGTGGACGGGGTGCTGAGCGAAGGGTGCACCACACGGGTGCTCGCCGCTACGGACCTCGAGTCCCAGAGGCCCGTGGCGATGAAGCTGTTGCGTTCGTCAGAGCTCGCGCATTCCGATTCGGTCGAGAGGTTCCGGCGCGAGGCCCACGCGGCCGGTCGCCTCCAGAGCCCCCACCTGGCCGCCACGTTCGACGTGGGCGAGTTGGATGGTGGTTGCCCGTACATCGCCATGGAGCGGCTGTCCGGGATGACTCTGGCCGACAAGCTTCGCCGCGACGGACCTGCGCCGGAGCGGATCGCCATCGAGCACGTGCTGCAGGCAGCTCGGGCCGTGGCCGCAGCCCACGCGCTCGGCATCGTGCACCGTGATCTCAAGCCCAAGAAGCTGTTCTTGGCTGTGGTTCCCGGCGGAGGCGAAACGGTCAAGGTCCTCGACTTCGGTTTCTCCGCACCGGCCGTGGACCGGTCGCCGGACGAGATGCTGACCGCCCAGGACGAGACCTTCGGTTCCCCGCATCACATCTCCCCGGAGCAGCTGCGCTCCGCCCGAAACGTCGACCACCGCACCGACATCTGGTCGCTCGGCGTCGTTCTCTACGAGCTGGTGGCGGGTCGTCCGCCTTTTGACGCGAGCTCGCTGGCGCATCTCTCCATGCAGGTCATGGGCGAGGATCCTCCCCCTCTCACGGCGGCGTCGCCTGCTCTGCAGCGCGTGGTGCAGCGTTGCCTCGAGAAGCAACCGGACGCTCGCTACTCGACTGTGGCAGCGCTGATCGCGGCGCTGGAGCGCGTGCTGGACCCCACGCGGGCGTCGCCCGCAGCGGCGGGCGGATCTGCCGCGGGGTTCTCCGAATCCGTTCCGACGCCCCCGATGTCGGGTCGCAATGCCGTTTGGATCATCGCCGGAATCGTCGTCGTCCTGGTGCTTGCCGTCGGTGCCTGGCTCATGTTGCGCTGACACGGATGGTGGTGGGCGCGAGACGTCCGGTCCCGCGCGTGACGCAAACAAACTCGGATCATGTTTACCCGTATCGGTCACGTCACTCTCGCCGCCCTGTCGGAGACCACGAGGGTGACCTCGCTCCCGTACGCTGCCGCCAAATCCTACTTCGTCGAGCGTCGCAAGAGCCGTGCCTTGCTCCTCAAGTCGACCTTGACGCAGCTGTATTTTACGGCGGTGGAGCCGCTGGCCTTCTTTCTCACCCTGGGGCTGATTTCCGGGCTGGTGATTCTGGTGCTCAGCGTTCGATTCCTCGAGCCCACGGCGTTGGCGCAGCACATCCCCACCGTGGCCGTGCGTGCCGTGGCTCTAGAGGTGGTGCCACTCATCATCGCCCTGGTGCTGACCGGCCGTTCCGGCACCGCGGTGGCCACGGAGCTCGGCTACATGCGGGTCAATGGCGAGGTGGACGCTCTGGACGCGGCGGGCATCAACGTCGACTACTTCTTGGTACTGCCGCGGCTGGTCGGCATCACCCTCGCCTCGGTGACGCTCACGGTGGTGATGGGTGCGGCCGGCCTCTTTGGCGGGTACGGGCTCGGATCGGGATTGGGGCTGCTCGGTGTGGCGCTGCACGCCAGTGATCTGCTCGACGCAGTGCACCCCGGCGTGGTCGGTGTGGCGTTGACGAAGGCCACGCTGTTCGGGATCACGATCGCCACGGTCAACTGCTATCAGGGACTGAGCGTCAAACGCGCCATGACCGAGATCCCGAGAGCCAATGTCCGCGGCTCGGTGCGTTGCTACGTGGTCTGTTTTCTGGTGAATGCCGTGATCTCCCTCCTGGTGGTGCTGCGTGGCTAGCGCTGACGCACTCGCCCCCGGCGCGCTGCCGGCGCCCGCGCTCGAGCTCGACCGAGTCGGCGTTGCCAACGAGCTTGGTCTCCCCCTGCTGATGCGGATCCGGCTCACGGTGCCAGCGGGCGAATCCGTCGCGGTGGTGGGCCGGAACGGCAGCGGCAAGTCGACGCTGCTCCGAGTGATCGCCGGGCTGGTCGCGCCTCGCTCGGGCACGGTGCGGATCGCCGGCGAGGATGTCTCATCCCTCGACTACCGCGAGCTGCAGCGCATCCGTACCCGAGTGGGCTTGGTGTTCGAGCGCGGTGGGATCTGGGCGAACCGGACCGTTGAGTCGAACATCTCGCTGCCGCTCGAGTACCACCATCCGGACCTCGACGCGCGCGAGACGGTGCGCCAGGTGGCCGCGGAGCTCGGCATCGATGGCTCGCTCAATCGAGCGGCAACCGAAGCCGATGCTTCCGTGCGGCGACGGACGCTGATCGCCCGGGCGCTGGTCATGCAACCTGCGCTGCTGTTGTTCGACGAACCGCAGCGTTCACTCACGCCGGACGAGGCGCGACCGGTGAGCGATGCGATCGAACGCAGACGGGCGCAGCAGGGCCTGACCGTCATCTACACCGATCACGACGGACACGTGGATCCGTTCCCGGTCGATCGCTGCGTCTACCTTGCGCACGGGCAGCTGACGAACCAGCCTCCGGCAGGCCAGCGCTTCTCCATTGCCTGAAGCGACGATGCGGCGGGCAGGGCCCGGCCGTGCTCGTTGTCTGGCGGGGTGCGCCCCATCGCGTAGGGGTGCTCGGGAGGAATCCAGAGGCGCTCTTGCTACCGCGGCGTCACCAGCTCGCGATGGCGACCCGGCAGCAGCTCGTGCACAAGAACGCACTGCCAGACACTTTCGATGAGCTTCGTTTTTTGTGCTCCCACGGGTCGACAAACCGGCCGGGGACGACGGGTAACCGACCTGGATCCAGGGCAAACTACCGCTGCTGGCGGATCGCGGTACAATGATGACCGTGCGGGTCCGCCGAAGCCTGCCGAAGCCGCGGCCCATCGAGAGGTCGGTCGTGCGCCCGTGCGTGCATCTAGCCAGCGAGACGACCATGGCAGCATTTTCGAACCTCGTCCTGGGTGAACGTCCTCCGTTCTGGGCCGTCGCCGTCGCGGCGGTGGTTGCGTGCGGCTGCACAATCGAGGGAACGGAGGTCTACCCCAATGGCCGGCCCAGCGGAGAAACCGCCGGAGAAGGCGGAGTCGCGGACGGAACCGGGAACGGCAGTGGAGGCAACGAATCGGGCATGGCTGGAGGCGTCAGCAGCAGCGGGGGCACCGCAACGGCAAGCGGCGGCTCCAGCCCTTCCACCGCCTGCGCGCAGCCACCGCCAGCGTCTCCGCCTTCATCCGTGAGCGTCAATGGCATCGAGCGCACCTTCGTCGCAGAGATCCCTGCCGGGTATGACCCGAACACTCCTACGCCGATCGTGTTCGGGTTCCACGGCGCCAGCACCGACGGCCAGCTCTTCAGCGGCCAGTTCTACGGAAACCTCGGTTCGACGTTCGGCGGCGAGTTCATCCTGGTGTACCCGGACGCACTCGGCACTCCGTCCGCGTGGGACATGCAGGGTACGGGCGATGTCGAGTTCTTCGACGCGCTGCTGGAGCTGATGTCCACGACCTACTGTGTCGACGAGGATCGCATTTTCGCCACTGGGCACAGCTCGGGTGGCTTCTTCACCAACACGCTGGCGTGTCAGCGCGGAGACGTGTTGCGGGCGATTGGCCCGGTTTCGGCCGGTGGCCCCTTCGTGTTCAGCACCGGCTGCACTGGACAGGTGGCGGCTTGGATCGCTCACGGCACCACCGACACCACGGTGGCCTTGTCGAACGGACAGAGCAGTCGGGACTACTGGGCGGGACAGAACGGCTGCAACCTCGATGAGACCACGGTCCCGTCGCCCGACTACCCCTGCGTCGAGTACACCGGGTGTGCTGCCGGCTTCCCAGTGCGCTGGTGCGAACACCCAGGCGGCCATGACTGGCCGACCTTCGCGCCCCAGGGACTCTACGACTTCTTCTCGGGTCTCGTATCTCCGGCCTCGATGAGCGACGATCCATCGGCGGGATAGACGTTCTGACCGTTGACGTCCACGAAGTCGGCGGCAGCATCTCCAGTCGTATTGCGTGCGCGAACGAATCATGGCTCGCCTCCCAACTTCCGGGGAAGGACACCACGGTCTCCTCGGCTGGTTCAGCACTGCCCGGGTGCGCGCATCCTTGATCCATGTTCCGCCGGCCGCCAGCGGCCGTCGAAACATGGGTGGG
>CAZSVU010000423.1:0-6989 GCA_964610275.1 uncultured Polyangiaceae bacterium
AATCATGCGGTACGGCGCGTTCATGGATTGTTACTTCCGAGACAGGGCACTAGTGGCTGCCGTCGTACTGGGGACGATCATGGCCTGCGCGGCTGAGCGCCGACCGGTTGGATCGGCCCGGCCCGCCGTGATCATGCAGGTCAAAGCGAAACCAACCCCGGCGATCGGCGACACTGAGTCGCGGGCGGCACCTGAAACCGAGACCCCAACGAGCGAAGCCCCGCCGGAAGCCCCGCCGCCCACGGTGATGCCCGACGTCGACTACTGGGCCACGCCGCAGGTGGTGGTCGACAGGATGCTGGAGCTCGCCCGGGTCAAGTCAGACGACGTTGTCTACGACCTGGGGTGTGGGGATGCACGCAGTCTCGTCACCGCGGCCAAGCGCTATGGCGCCACGGGAGTTGGGTTCGAGATCGATCCACGAGTGGCGGAGCTCGCGCGACAGAACGTCCGCGAGAGCGGAGTCGAGGATCTGGTCCGCATCGAGGAGGTGGACATCTTCACGGTGGACATGGCGCCGGCCAGCGTCGTCTTCTTGTACTTGACCCAGCGGCTGCTCTGGCGACTCGTGCCGCAGTTCGAGAAGATGCGTCCGGGCTCACGACTGGTTTCGCACGAGTACGCCATCCCGGGCGCCCGCCCGATCCGGATCTTGAAGGTGCCCGGTCCTCGCAACGGCCCTGCGGACGTCGCGCCCGAGGCGGGCGCGGCGCTGCACGAGATCTACCTCTGGAAGATCCCCTGGCAGAACCAGCCGACGGAGTGGAAGCGGGAGTCGCTCAGTACACCAAGTCCGGCGGAATCGGGACTTGGCACTCTTCCGGAGGGCTGAGCCAGCTCAGGAGGTTCAGCCAGAACAGCTCGACTTGTTGGTCCTGCAGGTCGGTCCACTCGCTGTCGTAGGTGAGCCACTCATCGCCCCATACGACCACTCGGCCATTGCCTACTTCGGCGACCTGGAGCGCGACCCGATCGCTGGCATCCCACGCGAGTGTGGTGGCGACAGCGCCCGCAGGCTCAGCGCCATTGTCGGTGAAGATCCGGCTTACGCCACCGGTGACAGGATGGGCTTCCCAGCGGGTGATGTCCCCGGTCAGGTCGACGTTGGTGGTGCTGTATCCCATGCCGACGGGATTCAACAGGCGGTTCACGTTGAGCACTTCCTGGGGTTCGTTGGACGTGTACCCGATGGTCGTCATGACCCCGCCGCCATTGGTGAGCCAAGCCTGGAAGGCGGCAGCTTCGGCATCTGAAAAGGCATGGTGCGCCGGCGTTAGTGCTCCCGAGTTCCCGGTGACCTCGGTCTGATCGACGTGCAGCACGACGATGACCTGGAAGGGGCGTAGCAGATCCTCGGTGAGCACCTGGTCGCCCAGGGCCACTGCGCCCAGGGGGCTGCGCTCGTCGAGCCAGGTCGCGAAGATGTCTCCACCATCGCTCCACGGGCCGATGTGTCCGATGGTGGCGATGTTCAGGCAGTCGCAGACGCCGTCGTGTCCGACGTCCACGTCGTCGATGATGCCGTTGGAGTCATTGTCGAGGCCGTCGCAGATCTCCGGCGTTCCATCTCCGAGCGGGACGCCGTTTGCCGTCAAACCGTCGCTTCCACCCTGACTTGGCGCTTCGAAATCACCGATGTGTACCGGTGCGGCACCTCCGGTTCCGACTGCGGCCTCCACGCCGCCCGTACCGGTCACCGGATCGTCGATTCTGGACCCCTTCTCCGGTGCCGAGTCTGCAGACTCGGAGCACGCGGCGCACACCACCCCGACTGCCACAACGGCGAGTGAGACTGCCCTCATGCTGGGTAGTGGCCGCAACCTTGCCTCCCGTGTCAGGGTTCCTCCCACTTTCTGCGACAGGGACTCGGAGGTGCCGGAAGGTGCATTGGATTGCCGCTCACGACGCCGGCAACTTGCTCAGAATGTAGGGAGCGCACAATCCGAATCAATTGTGCTGCCGTGCGACGATGCCTTTGCTGCAGCGCTGGATTTCAATGTCGGCCCATTACGGGCGCCAGGAACACGGGCCCGGAGCCGTGATTTCAGTGGGCGCTGTAGTCAACGACGCTCCCGGACCAGTGGCGCTTTCGAGGATGCCGCAATGCACTTCGGTTGAGAGACTGGCCCTCAACTCGACGTCGCCGAGCACTATCGCAGTTCCCCCAGCGGTTCCTCCGCATGGGCGTGATCCAACGGAAAATCCCCGTGTTTCGCCCGACAGACGCGCTCTGCGCCGCACGCTCGACCCAGCCGTTGCAGGGAGGAAGCTCAGTGGTATGATAAAGTCATACATGCCCAGCGAGAAGGTTGCCGTCACGGTCCAGGCCGAGGTTCTCATGGCTGCGGAGCGCCTGCGTTCGCGCACCGGGGAATCACGCAGCGCGCTCTTCACCCGGGCACTGCGGGGGCTTGTGCGGGCCGAGGAGCTGGCAGCGAAAATCGACCGGTACCGCGAGGCCTACCGTGAGCATCCCGAAACGCCGCAGGAGGTTGCAGAAGCGGACGCACTTGCGCTCCAGAGCATGAAGCACGCACCGGATTGGGACGCGCAGTGAAGCGCGGCGAGATCTGGTGGGCGGCGGTCGACAAGCCCCGCCCGGTATGTCTCGTGTCGCGCGACGAGGCGTACGCAGTTCGTGCGCTGGTCATCACCGCTCCCGTCTCGACCACGATTCGTGGATACGCTGTGGAAGTGAGAGTAGGGAAGCGCGAGGGTTTGAGCCACACCAGCGTGATCAACTGCGACTGGTTGGTCACGTTGCCCAAGGCACGCCTCGAGCGGCGTCTGGGCGTCTTGTCTGCTGCCAAGCTCGAGCAACTCGACGCGAGCCTGCGCTTCGCGCTGGGCCTGGAGTAGCTTGGGGCAGTATCCGGCACGAGGCGGTGACAGCGCCCAGCCCCTCACTCCGTGATCGGCACTCCGTTCGGGTCACACGAGTAGAACGCGTTGTACTGAGGGTCCGTGCTGAGGCCCCTGCCCGAGATCCAGTCCATGGAGGCACACGACGGGCGACAGCAGTCTTCCATGGTGGTGGTCTCGTACATCTGTCCCGTGGTCGAAGTGTCCCAGAAGTCGGGATCGGCAGCCGCCTGGGCTGCGGAGGTCACGCCCTGTTTCACGGCCGGCAACCCCTGAGGTGTGAGCCTGCAGCCTGTCACCTGCGTGAGGTGCTCGGGGCACTCGACCTTGGCCACGTACACCGACCAGTTCAGGTGATAGAACGAGTCGGGGCTGTTGGAGCGAGTGCAGGAACGCGTGGCCTGGTCTGCCAGGCCGGGGATGCTCGACTGGAACTGCCCGCAAGCTTGCTGCACTCGGGACTGGCACGCGGCGGACGAGATGGTTTGGGTGGTGACCCAGTTGAGGTCGGTCTTGCACTCCTGAAAGAGGCTCGCCGGCTTCACGCCACCTTGGCTCGGTTGCCCGTCGGGTGGGTACGCGGTGTAGAGGTACATCCCGGACCGTGCCTCGGGCTGTAGACCGGGCCCACACGCATTGTTGGCGCCAAAGCCGCCCGCGGCCATGTACACGTCGAAGGTGTGGGGTGTGGCCGCCGTGTTGAAGCTCTGCACGATGAGTGGGGGCGGAAGGGGAACGGCCGACGAGGGGGGATCGGGATTGTCGGGGTTGGTCAGCGCCTGCCGGTCGTTGTTCGGGCTCGGGTAGGCGTAGACGAGCTGGTAGCACTGGCAGCAGGTGCTATCGGCGCTGCCGTCGACCCCACCTCGATCCACGTCGTGCCCCACCACGGCGTAGTTGAACGCCGAGTTCCCGTCATCGACAGCGGCCTGCAGCATCTGGTCGCTGAACAGCATGAACCGCGGGCAGATGAAGGTCACGTCGGCGTAGGGCTTATCCGCCTGGCTCTCCTGGCACGCGTTGATCACGTTGCACGCGCCGCCACACAGGCTACTCGAGTCCCCCTCGATGCATCCCTCCTGGTAATCGATGTAGTCTTGGTTGTGGCACTGGCTGGGAGGGGGCAGCGAATAGGTGCCGGGCCCTACCGACTGGCCACCGCTGCCCGGGTTGCTGCCGCCGCCGCTTCCGGGGGACCCGTTGCCGCCGGTGCCCCCAGTATCGCCCGAGCTTTCGCCGCCCCCACCGTTCGGGTCCCCGCCGGTCTCAGGGCCTCCGGTTGCAGGCGAATCCCCGTCGTCCGGCGAGCAACTGGGGAGACTGATCAGTAGCGTGAGACAGATTCCGAGAATGTGTGTCCGCATGGCAAGCGGCGGGCACCCTAGTGCTCTGTCCCGGAGGTCGCAAATGTGAACCCCCCCAAAATTTTCGGAGAGCGAACTATCAGGGTGCTTGCCCTAGCAAGAGGGTCGAAAGTTCGCCGCCAGCCGATGCGGAGGGATCGACTCGAGCGTTGGCCACCGGGCACTCCGCGTCAGAGGCATCAGCGAGTCCGCGGCCCGAGCAGCTGCCCTGCAACATGCAGGACCAGGACAACGACGGGATCCCAGGGGCGCCCCTGGGTCTCTGCTCGAAACCTGGCCTGTCATGACCCCCCGCGCCCACTAGAATATCGTCGTGGCTCGTTCCAGACGGCACCGGTCCGCGTTCGGAGGAAAGGTCTAGCGTGGGCAGATCCCAGCTCATGGCAGGCGCGTCCTGGCCAACGGGACGGACCCCGTGGTGTCGAAATGGACATCTAGTGCTTCGTGTAGACGAGCGGTCAAGATGGTTCCAGATGGTGCGAATCGGGCTCGTCCGGCGGGGAGGATGCTTGCTGGGGAAGTGTGCAGCGCGAGCTCCTCGAGACGCTGAACCGAATCAAGGGGTGTTGGTATGAACGCGCAGCGCTGCCAGTTCGTCGCTCTGTTGGCGGCAGGGATCTCGTTTGGGTGCAGCGGGGAGCCACCGGAGACGGAACCCCTAGGACGAATTCGGCAAGAGCTCGACGTTTGCAACGAGACCGTGCCGGATGAACACTGGATCGACGGCATTCCGGCCTACGCTCAGTGCGACGAGACGACCGGCGCCATCTGGTCGAACAACGGTGTGGATACCAGCACGACCTCCCTGGGGTCGGACTGGGTACGCACTCAGTACAGCGGTGGGTACCAGTGCACCGAGCTCGCGTACCGCTATCTCTACTTTCGGTGGGACATCGACTACCGGGGCGGCAACGGCGGCGAGTGGTGCGATGGCAACCTACCCGCCACCCTGGTGGCGAACAGCACTCCGGTGCATGGCGACCTGATCGTCTTCGCACCAGGATCCTGCGGCGCAGATCCGGTCTACGGGCACATTGCCGTGGTCGACACGGTCAACGAGGCGGACGCCGAGGTCACCTTCGTCGAACAGAATCGCGCCAACCGGCGCACCTGTGCGATCGATACGGCCAACTGCTTTCTGCACGTCGTGGCCAATGACGGCCAGACGGGTACCGGTGGAGCCGGAGGCGAGGGAGGCACGTCGGCGGGGGGCGGAAGCGGGGGAAGCCTCGTGCCCACCTGCACCGACGGCGTGCTGAATCAGGACGAGACCAGCATCGACTGCGGGGGTAGTGTCTGCCCCTCGTGCACCGACGGAGCGCCCTGTCTGGTCGCCACCGATTGCACTAGCGGCATTTGTGCCAATGGCACGTGCGGTTGCATCGCAGGGCTGACCGCTTGTGCTGGCGTGTGTGTCGATGTCAGCGCCGACCCGGCCAATTGCGGTGCCTGCGGCTATCCGTGCGCGGCGGATACGGTGTGCAATCTCGGTGTCTGTGGTCTCAGTTGCGTTGCTGGTCTGACTCCTTGTGACCAGGAGTGTGTCGACACCACTAGCGACCTGGACCACTGCGGCGGCTGCAACGTCGCGTGCGATCTACCCGGTGCCTTCACGGCGTGCGTGGGCGGAACCTGCACGCTATCGAGCTGCCAGGCTGGCGCGGTCGATTTGGATCAGGATCCGACCAACGGTTGCGAGTATGCGTGCGTCGTCACCGGTGCCGAAACGTGCAATGGCGCGGACGATGACTGCAATGGCGTGATTGACGACGCTCCGGCATGCGATGGTACCGGGGGTACGGGTGGCGTCCCGGTGATCCCCGCGGTCGGCGGCTCTCCCGCAGTGGGAACCGGCGGTGCCAGTGTGCCTGTTGGGCTTGGCGGTGCCCCGTCCGGAGGCGCGGCAGCGGTCGGTTCGGGCGGCACCGGCGTGGGCACCGGGGGAACGGACGCGTCATCTGGTTTCGGGGGAGCGCAGACTGGTGGCGCTCCTTTCACCGGGGGCCTCGACGCCGGCGGCAGCGGTCCCGCTCCGAGCACGCATGATTCCGCCGATGAGGACTCGGGCTGCGGCTGCTTCGTTGCGGGTACGCGGCAGCGCACGTCGCCTTCCTTGGGTCTGCTATTGGGGGCTTTGCTCGTGCTCCGCCGCAGGCGCGTGCGTCGCACCGCCTGATGGCC
Source organism: uncultured Polyangiaceae bacterium (assembly GCA_964610275.1). Lineage (GTDB taxonomy): Bacteria > Myxococcota_A > Polyangia > Polyangiales > Polyangiaceae > JAFGBI01. Next base: position 6,408 of record CAZSVU010000423.1, read on the forward strand.
CACGACCCGGTTTTCCTCGCTGCCCCGCGCGGGCGCCCAAACGGTCAGATCCGCATCCGGCATCCTCGCGTTGGCTTGCGCTCGGGAGGCGGTGCTGGACGGATCGTCTTCCGAGGCGGAGATGGCTGCTGCCATCAGTCGGTACGAGCGCTTCATCGAGGCAGACGCCACGGCCGATCCAACACCGACGCTTTACGGCACCTTCGAAGACGCGGTCTCCGGCCTGCGCACCTCGATCCCCAGCCTTCGCGCCCGGCTTGAAGCGCTGATCGCTCAGTAGCCCCAGGCGCTCTGCAGCAGGGCCGCTCGTGCCCCCGCTGAAGAAGACTCCCTGTGGCAGCGTCGCCACCGTGCCAACCTGCACCGCGTCGATGCGTGTCCCGTCGATCACCAAATGCATCGGCGACGCGGAAACGTTGGCGATGACACGGCCCTCCTCGAAGAACGAGAAGGGGGTGTACTCGGAGTCTGCGTGTTCAAACTGACCCGGTGCCTCGAAATCCAGACCGAATATCTCCGCGGCGAAAGCGCACCCTTGCTCGGAGTTCGGGCCGGGCAGTGTGAAGAAGATGGAGCAACGTC
>CAZSVU010000424.1:0-3482 GCA_964610275.1 uncultured Polyangiaceae bacterium
ACAAGCCCGTCCGGATGCCAGGGCGCGTCGCAGGCGCGAAGCTGGAAGGCGGTAGCGCGTGCCGTTGGCGGCCGCCGTCGCCGCTCCTTGCATCCGTGCCGCCGCGCTCGGCGATCCTCGGTCCGAGGTCATGAGATGCGTTCTTGCGGGACCTCTCGCGTGTCGCGCTCTGCCCGGCGCGCCAGGCCACTTTGCACGCCCCGCGCCGTCGGTGCCTGGTGGGTGGGGGTGCCTCCCCCGGTCCAGCCTCGGGCCTGTCGGCCCTGCGGGTGGCCTGCCCCCTCCAAATCGGCTGCTGCGCCGCCTCAGGAGGGGGCCTCGTCCCGCTGCCCCCAGCGCATCGCGTCTCCGGCACCGCGCCGCACGTCGGCAGCACCGTCCCCGCCCAGCGCCATGCCCGATCGGGAATTGGCGCCTCGCGGTCAGCGGTTGCCGCGCAGCTTCAGCGCGGCGTAGCTCCAACCGTACTTGCCCAGGCGGTACGCCAGATCCACCGGGCGAAACAGGCGCCGGGCGAGGAGGTGAGCTTCGCTGCGTGGGGGGCCGTAGATGACGTTCAGTTGGGCGCGGGTGGGGGCTAGCGCGTTCCAGGCCTTCTTGCCGATGCTCTGCACGGGACCCTGTGCCGTCAGTGGTCGGAAGGCGGAACGAAGCTTGAGAGCGTTTCCGTACCGGTGGTCGAGAGTGGACGCCACCAAGTGACGCAGCAGCAATTGGGCGGGGGACTCGGGATCCAAGTCAGGCAGCGAGTCGCCGCGTGCCAGCTCACCGCAGAGAGAGAAGACCGCCTCGATCTCGGTCCGCGACATGGCCTGGTCGAGCCACGGACGAGCCGCATCTAGCTCAGCCGATTCGGCATCTGGGACCCCGAGGTCGATGAGATCGGCGAACATCCGCGAGAGTGGATAGGCCAGAGGCGCAGCACCGTGCTGAACGAACGCATGGATTACGGCATGGGCGACGAGACACTCTCGCGTCGGCACGTAGGTGGTGCTCCCGAGCGCGGAAGCGTGGGGTGTGGGCAGGGACCGCGCAGGGAGCAGCAGTCCTGCGTCGGAGAGTCGTTCAATCGTCAGGAACGGCCCGGACTCATCGTCACGCAGCCCCTTCACACAATGGTGCACCTCGACCCCACCGCCATCCGGGCTCTTGAGAATCGGCAGCTGGTGCTCGGACTCCCGGAATCCCAGGTCCTCGAACCCGGCCCCTTCCAGCACCGCCTGGAACTCTCGCACGTGCGCATCTGACACGAGCACATCCACGTCCGTCGCCCCCCGGCTGCCTTCCACGAGATACCCGCCGAGCTTCAGCGCCGCGAACTTCAGGAAGACCAGCTCGACGTCGTGCTCCGCCGCGAGAGCGGCGATGTGCTCGATGCTTCTCACCATGGCGCGCTCACGGGCGACGGCAGTGAGCAACGCGAGCACGAGCTCCCGCGCCCCGTCCCGGCCCACCTCGTCCACGAGCGGGGAGGAGCCGTGCCGCGCTGCGATGCGGGTGGAGACGTCGAGCTTCCGGGCCAGCCCGAGCGCGCGCGTCGGATCGATGCGCTCGCTCAGGGGCTGGCCCGGCGGACCGAACGCGCGCAGCAGGACCCACCGAAGCTCTGGGGAGAGCTCGACTCTCGGCGGAGTGAAGCGAAAGTTGCGGGCGGTCAACGGTGTGGTTGGAAGATGCCTCGGGCGTGGCTGGATCGGAAGCACGGTTCCGGTGAGGGTGCGATCTTGCTGGGTCCGACCGGGCTTTCCTGCCGGTGAAAGTGCGCGGGGCGGTGGATCGGAATCACTCGCGCACGGTGGGCGAAGCGGCCGGTGCGGTCGGGCGTGCGTCGGGCGCAGCCCATGGCTTGACAACTGCGGGCGTCCCTGTGCTTAACCGTCTGAAAGACGAGCACGGGTATCTCATGCAGCAGGATTCGAAGATCTACGTGGCAGGCAGTCGGGGACTGGTGGGCTCGGCCATCCGGCGTCGTCTCGAGCGTGGTGGCTACACCAACGTGGTGAGCAGCGACATCGAGGACTTCGACCTCACCGACCCCCGCGCCACCGACGCATTCTTCGAGCGCGAGCAGCCCGAGTACGTGTTCGTGGCCGCGGCCAAGGTGGGAGGGATCCGCGCGAACGACACCTACCCAGCGGACTTCATCCGGGTGAACCTCCAGATCCAGTCGAGCCTGATCGACGCCGCGCACCGCTTCGGCGCGACCAAGCTGCTCTTTCTCGGGAGCTCCTGCATCTACCCCAAGCTCGCCCCTCAGCCCATGCAGGAGGCGCACCTGCTCACGGGCAAGCTCGAGCTCACCAACGATGCGTATGCGCTGGCCAAGATCGCCGGCATCGTGATGTGCAAGAGCTACAACCGGCAGCATGGCACCAACTTCATCGCCGCCATGCCCACCAACCTGTACGGGCCAGGGGATAACTTCGATCTCGCGAACAGCCACGTGCTGCCCGCGCTGGTCCGGAAGTTCCACGAGGCCAAGCTGAGCGGCGCACCCGCCGTGGAGGTCTGGGGTACGGGCACCCCTCGCCGCGAGTTCCTCTACGTGGACGACCTGGCCGATGCCCTGGTGTTCCTGATGAGTCACTTCGATGCGGGGCGTGACCCGGAGGCGGAGAAGATGTTCGTGAACGTCGGGGTGGGGGAGGATCTCACCATCCGGGAGCTCGCCGAGCTGGTGCGGCGCACGGTGGGTTTCCAGGGTGAGATCGCGTGGAACCCCGCCATGCCCGACGGCACGCCGCGCAAGCTCCTGGACGTCACCCGCCTGACCGAGCTGGGCTGGAGAGCAGAGCACAGCCTCGAAGCGGGTCTCAGCAAGACGTACGAGTGGTATCTCGCCAACGCTGCCAGGTAGTTCCCGGCGCCCAATGCGCCGGGAACTGGCGCAGCGGTTTTGGGGTGGGTCCCCGCCACGCGCTCCGTGGTGGGGCGGGGTCTTGGTCAAAGACCCCGGAACGAGAACGCTGGTCGGCGACAGCTCGTGCTCCGGAGGATGCGCGTGCGCGCTCACCCGCTGGGGGGCGCACGTCGTCCGGAGCACGTTTCGCGCCGGGAACCAGACTTGGGGGAAACTCGAGGTGGCCCGCGCCCGATGAGGCTCGACCAGCCGGAGAACGGACATGGCGAGCCCCCATGAGAATCAGTACAATCCATCCAAGATGACCGGCCCCGAGCTGCTCCAGATCCTCAAGGACCCCGAGATTCGGGACGGGGTGCGGGCTGCGCTGGGGCTTCCCAACGACTCGCTGGTCGAATCGCTGCGCGAGCTCGCGGTAGCCCACAGGGAGACCGAGCAGACGGTGAAGGAGCTGGGGGGCGAGGTGAAGGCGCTCGCGGCAGCCCAGGCGGAAACGGACCGGTCGGTCAAGGCACTGGCAGTGGAGACAGACCGATCGATCAAGGAGTTGGCGGCGGCCCAGGCGGAAACAGACCGGTCGGTCAAGGCGCTGGCGGCGGCCCAGGCGGAAACAGACCGGTCG
>CAZSVU010000424.1:3739-6982 GCA_964610275.1 uncultured Polyangiaceae bacterium
GGCGGCGGAGACAGACCGGTCGGTCAAGTCGCTGGCGGCGGAGACAGACCGGTCGGTCAAGTCGCTGGCGGCGGAGACAGACCGGTCGATCAAGGAGCTGGCGGCGGAAACAGACCGGTCGGTCAAGTCGCTGGCGGCGGGCCAGGCGGAGACACGCGAGGCGGTGATTGAGCTCGGCATGGGTCTGAAGGACCTGCGAGTCGCGGTGGGTCGTCTGAGTGACAACGTCGGGTTCGGGCTGGAAGAGCTGGCAGCCATCGTGCTGCCGGCGGGTCTCGAGCGCGACCACCGGGTCATCCTCCTCTCCGAATTCGAACGGCGCTTCGTGACCACGAGTGCGGGCGACGAAGAGGTGGACCTCTGGGCCAGCGCCGAGCGAGACGGTGCTCCGCTGACCATCCTGGGAGAAGTGAAGAGCCGCATCTACGCTGCCGACGTCAAGCGCTTCGCACAGAAGGCCGAGCGCATCGAGGCAACGCTCGATACTGCCGTGCTGCCGCTGCTCTTCGGGTTCGTGATCCACCCATCGGCACACCAGGTGGCCGAGCATCTCCAAATCTGCGTGATCGCGTCGAAGCCGCATTGAGGCCGTCCTCCGGTGCGGGGTCCGGCGAAACCGCAGCCCGCGGGTCGGGCCAAGCGAAATCGCTCGCCTCGTCGAGGCGCTTCTCGCGTCACTTGCATCTGCGGCCGAACCGGGTTTTTACGCCACCATGAAGCGGCGACGCCCCGGAACGTCATCGGGTGGAACTTGGGTCGGTGGCAAACGGACGTTTCCCGTCTATGTGCAGGAGCCGGTACCCTACAAGCCTGACCTACTGGTCTGGGTCGACCCCGCAGCGGGGGTGGTTGCGTACGATCTCGGCGATCCACTCGGACCCGACACGTCGCTCGGCAAGCTGCTCGGCCAGGCCACGCGTTCGCCCATGGTGGGTCGCCCGCGCAGCCCGGCGAGGGTCCGGGTCGCGGACGAAGCCCTGGCTGCGGAAGTGCGTTCCGAGGTGCCGCGACGCATCGCGGTCGAAGTCGGCCCAACCCCCGAAGCGGACGACGTATTCGACAGCATGTTCGAAATGCTCGGCGGCGTCGCAGAGCAGTGTCCGGAGCCTCCCAAGGGCTACGTCGAGGGTGCGGGGATGGATCCGGCGCTGGTGCACGAGTTGTTTGTCGAGGCCGAAGCCCTCTACCGCGCTGCGCCGTGGGAGGTCTTGAGCGACAGCGATATCGTCCGGGTGGACATCCCGACACTCGGGATCGAAGGGGCGTGTCTGTGCCTGATCGGCGCGCTCGGCGAGAGCTTGGGCCTCATCGTCTTCCCGTCTGCGACCGCATACGACGCGTTTGCTGCTCGGGCAGGCTCGGGTGAGGTCGACGACGTCGGAACGGACCTACTGGCGCTGACGTTCGAGCCGCTCGGCGAGCTGGCTCCCGAGGTGCGCAAGGAGGTGGTCCGGCACGGGTGGCCTATGGCGAGCCCGCACGCATACCCGATCGTGGAGCGCCGGGACCGCCAGTCCATGGTGATGCCACTGACTGCGCGCGATCTCCGCCTGGCGACACTGTGCACGTCGTCGTTCACCGCGTTCTTCCGGCGCATGCGCGCCGCCCTCGAGGCGGGGGCGCCGGCGGGCGCCGAGCTAGTGGTCGACGGTGTCGACGTGCGGATCACGTCACCGTACGAAAAACGGCAACTGGAGGCTGACTGGGTGGAGGAGGGCCCGGCGCTGACTGAACCCGGAGTCCCTGCGACGCTAGCCAAAGTCGGACGAAACGATCCGTGTCCGTGCGGCAGCGGCAAGAAGCCCAAGAAGTGCCACGGGACGTGGACCGAGGCTCAGCCACCACCGCCAGATCGACCCACGCGCCACGTGGCACACGAGATCGATGGCCGCGTGCTCGACCGGGTCATGGCTTTCGGTCAGGAGCGCTACGCCGCGGAGCTCGACCGAGCCATGGATGCGTTTGGGCCGGGGATGGCGCGCACCGCTCTGGGCGTTCCCTGGGCAGCGTACGCGTGCTCGATGGGTGACGGCACGTTGGCCGAGCAGTACCTCGAGCGTCATGGCGCACGCCTTTCCCGCGAGGAGCGCGAGTGGATCGCGGCGCAGGGCCAGGCGTGGCTGGGGCTCTGGGAGGTCGTGGAAATCCTCGGCTCCGACCGCATCCGCATGCAGGATCTGCTCTCTGAGGAGGAGAGAGTGGTTCACGACGCGGGAGCAGCCAGGAGCCTCACACTACGGAGCGCCGTGGTCGCCCGCGTCGTCGACTTCCGGGGTGCGTCGCTGCTCTGCGGCACGTACCCAAGGCCACTGTCGCCGGAAGGCAGCGCTGTGGTGTTCGCCCAGGCCCAGAAGAAGCTCCGCAAGCGCGCGCCGGTGCCCGTTGAACGCCTGCGTTCGCCGAAGTTTGCCCCGTGGCTGGTGGCACGCTGGACCGAAGTGCTCGCCGCGCTCGAGGCGCGCGCCGCGCACCCGCCGGAGCTGCAGAACACCGATGGCGAGCCGTTCGTCATGACGATCGATCACTTCGAGCTCGCTCCGGGAGCGCGGTCAGAGGTCGAGGCAACGGTCCAGGCGCTACCGGGCTACCGGGTCGAACCCCACGACGACGGAGGCTGGGCCCTCATTCGCCCCGGCCTGTCACGCAATGGAGCGCTCGAAGATCCAGTGATTGGCCACGTCCGCTTTGCGAAGCGAGACCGCCTACGGGTGGAGACGAACTCGGTGGCTCGGGCCAATGGACTGCGAAAGCTGCTCGAAGAAGCGTGCGGCTCGCACCTCCGGCACCGAAGCCGCGAGCACGCCGATCCGCTCTCTGCGGGCCAGGACCAGAGCGGCCCGATCGAGGCGCCACCCGACGTGCCGCCGGAAGTGCGCGAAGCCATCCGTGAGCACAAGCAGGCGTACTACCAGCAGTGGTTGGACCAGCGCATTCCGGCGCTGGGCGGCAAGACGCCCCGCCAAGCCGTCCGCAGCCGTTCCGGCCGTGCCGAGGTGGACCAGCTGCTGAAGGAAATCGAGTACCACGAGTCTTGCGGACAGCCGGACACCGCCGTGGATCTCGGTCGGATCCGAGCGGAGCTGGGGCTGTAGGGGCACATCCCCCCACCGACCCCGAGCGCCAGCTCGGGGTCCGCTTAACAGAGCAGTAGATGTACTGGTCCCCCCCCCCGGCGCGGCGCGCCGGGGCGGGGGGGGGGGGGGGGGGGGGGGGGGGGGGGGGCGGGGGGGGGGGGGGGGGGGG
>CAZSVU010000425.1:0-1376 GCA_964610275.1 uncultured Polyangiaceae bacterium
ACCTGAGCTAGCCGCGACCAAGCCAAACGTGCGAGACAGTCTTCCGCTCGGATTCACCCAGAGAGCGATCATGCCCGCGGCAATCCAGAGCACTCCGGCAAGCAGCAAAGATGCGGCCACGGTCCACCACGCGGCGGCATCCAAGCGATTGATCTTGAGTCTCAGTGCCTGCCGGGTGGTGCCACGCTCGACGACCACAGGGAGCTCGAGGCGGCCCGCAGCAGCACTCTCTTGCACGATCGAGTCGAACTTCTTGCCCCTCTCGTTTCCGCGAAGTGCGGATAGGTCGGCCCCGCCTGCGGAGACGATGCGATCCGGAAAGCGCAGTCCTTGGCGCGGGCCGTCCCATCTGGGTGTGGTCAGACTCGACACCACGGCGTTTGGGTCCACCAGTACGCCGGCTATGGGGTGGCTGTGCCAACTGATGGCTGCGGGGATCGCCAACGCGGCAACGCCGAGCGCACCGGCGCCCATGACGTAGACAGGCCAATGTTCGGACGACCGGGAAGGTGCAGCCATCGGTGGGCCCCGCGGGCAAAAACTGCCCATGGAAGCATGGGCATTATGCACCAATCCGCTTGGTTCTTGCTGCTTCTGTGGCTGGACTGATTCGCAGTTCCTGGGAGTTACTCGCGCGCCTGGGCCACAGGTCGGAGGCGGCGGCGTAGAGCTCGGCTTCTGTCCGTTTCCATGTGGCTGCAATGCGTGTCGTAGTGGCAATACGTTCCGTCAACTCGTGCAGCTCATCGAGCACAGGTGGCTCGCGCGGTGTCGGCCGGCCACTCGCCAGGAGTCCGGCTGCTACTGTAAGTTGGTGCAAGGAAGCACCCGGAGCCTGACCCGAGCGTCGCGTCGGGTCTGCCGCCAGCAGGCGGAGACCTCTCGCCACGGAACACAGGGCATGGCGAGCAGTAGTGTCCACCAGAATGCGCGCGGCAGCCCACCGTCCCAGTTGCGAGGAGTACAGGTGCGACAGGGCCTCGTGGTCTTTGCGCAGCTCCAGGTAGTTCTGGGCGGCATCGCACTCCCCCACGTAGACCAATGCTGCGGCAATGGGATCCTGGGCCGCCAGGCATGCTGCCGCGGCGTCGAGGCGACCATATCCGTGCTTGGCGTTGTGACCGTCTGCGTCGCGTCCGACCGGAAGTAGATCGCATCGATCCGCAACCTGCGACCAGTCGACGGCGTCATCCGGAGGAACCGGCCGGACACTCCGAGAGAGGACGCCGTCGATCTCCGTCAGGGTCAGCTCAGGGTTCACCCCCAGCACGAGAAGCGCCACGCCAGCAGCCATGGCCGCGGCGCCACTGGATTCCGCATGGGCGAGGCGCTTCCCATCGCCGAACGGGTACGCCATGTCGTCCCCAGGAGCCATC
>CAZSVU010000425.1:1386-6890 GCA_964610275.1 uncultured Polyangiaceae bacterium
GTACACCAGGGGCACGGTTGGCGAACGGTCGGAGACGGCCGCTACGGTCCCGCCAGAGAAACCAATTGCCAGTCCTGCCACTGGGTGCAACGCAGAAGATGCGCGGGTCGCTCGCTGGCTCTCCTATTCCCAAGGAGAAGCTGCCGTGCACCGAACCCTCGGGGCTCGAGGTCTCTCGCGTGCAGGGCATGACTATGGCGGTCCCGCGTCCCCCCCGACCCAGGCGCGAGGCAACCGTGAGCGCATCGTCGAGCATTGGGCTCATCTGGCCGTCGACGTTGGTCGCGCACAGCACCACGTCAGCTCCATCGTCGACCGCCCGGACGATGGCCAACGGCAACCAGAGCACGTTTCCTTCGGCCTTGGGTATGAAGTATGCACGCACCGACGCGTCTGGCGCCACGCCCGTGAATTCCGAATCGTCGGCGTCGTCAGAGGGCGAGCGCGCTGCCCGAGTCGCCCAGGCAACCAGCGTCGCGCAGTGCGCCGAGCCGCGCGGCGGAGAAGGGACTCCGACCGTGACGGCAGTATCCAATTCGAGACTCTCGAGTTTCGCGGCGTCGTCGTCGATCACGGCAAGTCGAGTTCCAACTCCCGTGCCGCAGACAGGTCGCCGCACGTTCACCCCGGACGCTCCGAGAAACCACTTCCCGGAATCGTGCTGCCCGGTGTGCTCCATGGCGGCGTGCGCCTTCCAACGGGTCGCGCACCGGGGACGGCATCCCGCCGTGCGCAGTAGTGGCGCTACTGCCTGCCCTGAGCACCGGGTCGCTGCAACATACCGCACTGGGATACCGGCGATTCCCAATCTCGTCTCGCACTGCTCGATCTCGATGGGTACGCTCGTGCGTATTCGGGCCCAGAACAGGGGGTAGCTGCTGAGGACGACCTCGCCTTGGATTGCGTCTGCCAACCCCCCCAACGCCTGGACGATTTCCGCGACATCCACATCAGCGTCGGTGGCGATGATCAGATCTCGCCCGTGCACCGGCCCTGGCGTGCGTGTTGGCAGTACGGGTCGGTAGTCGAACTCCCAAGCAGGGCGCTTCATGTTAGCACTTCCATTGCCCAACCGTTGAGTTGATGCGCGCGCACCGCGTAGCCAGCACTTCTTCGTTCCCCCTGCACGAGTGCGTGGAGGCGAAGTTCTTCCTGTCGGGCCCACGCGCTCAGGCGGTCAGCGCCGAGCCAATGCGCGATTTTCGCGGAGGCGTGGAAATGGCGTCGTGCCGCATCGAGCATCTGTGCGAGTATCCGCGACTCGGTCACGACGCGCCGAGTGGCGGCGAGGTCGGCGCCGGCATGTGACGATTGCGATACTGGACCCTGATTCAGTCCCAGGCTCACGGCCCACGCACTACCGCGCGTCCAGTCATCTTCCCAGTCCACGACGTCGTCGTGGAACTGCAAGCCAAGGACCACGCCCTCCAACACACGAGTGGCGGCGCGCTGATGCGAGCGGTCCCAACCCGCCATCCGTGCCAGGGCGAGTGTGGCAGGAAATGCCGCTCCCTGCTTCGCGAGCGATAGGCAATGGTAGTCTGAGAACGACATCGGCGTATGCTCGGACAGCAGCCTGTGCTCGGTGACGGCGGCCGCTCGCGTGCGTTGTTCGGCTTCCCAATACGCTGAGCCTTCGTTGGTATCCAGCATGCTCAACGCACGGTCGCGTGCGTCTCGGATGTGCTCCAACAATCGGGCTAGCTTGGGAGTTGTCGCCACCTGTCGGTCCTCGATCCGATCAGAGGCAAACGCTTCCAGTACGGCCAACAGGTGAGCGAGGACCGCCGTTCGCACCCACGTTGGGTGGACGTTGGGCATTGCGACCCCAAACAAGGCCGGAGCCGCCAGCGTGACCTCGTGCTTGAACACGTCGCTGAGCGGAATGGATGCGAACGGAGCCAACCCGAGCCATGCAGCCAGGTGAGGGGCGTCCCGGCGCGGCTCGGGTGGCAGCGAATCGCAAAATGAGGACCAGAGAGCGTCAATGTCGACGATGGAACTCATGGGTACCGCAAGGTCGAGACCACTCCTGCAATGGGAAGTCCGGGTGCAGCGACCAGGCTCGACTCAGTAGGCGTTGGTTTCCTTCCACGGCGACAGCGCGATGTTGAAGCGTTCGTCGACGATGATGGCTCGCCACATTTGTACTTGTGCGGCGCTCAGTCCGCTGAACGGCGTTTGCGTCCATTCGCGGATTCGGCTGTTGAGCGCGCTGCGCACGGCAGCAGCTTCGGCCGGTTCCAGGTCCGCATCAGTTGGGATCTGGGGGTATGCGGCCAGCAGTTGCTTGAACTCGTCGAAGCGCTCCTGACTGGTGAGTAACTGAGTGTAGAGGACGCGAAGCTGGACGTGAGGGTCTTGATTCAACGAGGCGTTCATGGACGCACCTCCAATTGGTCGGTTCCATGCGGAAGCCGAAACGGTTCTTGATTGGCGTCGCACCACTGCAACCGTTGGGCCAACAACCGGAGCGTTGGTGACGGAGATGACGTTTTGGCGGCGGGTGCCCAAAACGCCTGTGCTCGAGCGGGCTTCGGGGAGGGACCGCGAGGGCGGCCGGCGGCCTCGTCCTGGCCCCCGAATCAGCGATTGGCCGGATCCGGGCACTGGCTGCCCGGTTTCGGGCATTGCCAGGGACGCCCAGCTGGGCGATTCTCAGTAGGTGGCCCCTGTGAGGGCGCGCCACGTCCAGCGTGCCGTTCCGGAGGTCGCTCGAGCCAGTGCCGATGCCCCCACACGTACTCGTTGCCGAACCTCGCGAGCGTGACCGGGAACACTCCCGCAACAGCCTCGCGCCCCTCGGCTACGACGTCACGTGTGTCGATTCCGCCGAAGCGGCGCTCCGGGTTCGAGCCAGCCGTCCGACGCCGGACATGGTCATCCTGGACGAGGCGCTGCGGTTCGCCAACGGCCGGGATTTGGTCGCGGCGTTGAAAGTCGGAGGATACTTGCCGGTTCTGCTCCGTGTGTCCGATGCGAACATTGGAGTGCCCGACGCTGTAGTGGACGGCGCGATTTCCCGGGGCGCGGACGGGCTCACGCTTCAGGCCACCGTTCGTGCCGTGTTGCACGTCCGCGAGGTGCTGGGCCGAATGGGGACGCGGAATGCCGAGTTGTCGCGCATGCTAGAGGAACACCGGGAGTTGCTCGACTTCCAGGTGCACGACGTGCGCCGACATCTGACCACACTGGAGCTCAACCTGGCCTACATCACCGGCGCGCTCGGCAACCCGAAGGGCGAGATCGGGTTGGCGCTCGACGACAGCGTGGACGCGACGCGGCGTGTCTCCCGGTACCTCGGCGACATGTTGGTGATGGCCGAATGCGAAGAGGTCGGGCTGAAGCTCGACCTCGGGGACGTGAACCTGGCCGAGCTCATTGATGCCCGAGCCGCGGAATGCCGGCGTCAGGCCGAGCTTCGGCAGGTGCGATTGCACAGCTCCGTCCCGCGGGACCTGACCATCGAAGGAGACTTCCACCTGCTGGGCCGCGTGTTCGCGAACCTGCTCGACAACGCGCTTCGGCACGCGGGGATGGAGGGAGACGTGTTGGTCACGTGCCAAGAGACCGACGCCTCGGTCGAGATCACGGTGTCCAACACCGGCCTGCCGCTGCCCGTCGAGCTCAGAAACGGCATTTTCGGGAAGTTTGCGAGCGGCCCCGGGGACGCGGGGTCACGCCGTACCGGAGTCGGCCTGTACTTCTGCCATCGGGTCGTGCGTGCCCACGGAGGGTCCATCGCGGTCGTGGATCGCCCAGGCTGCGCCGTGAGCCTCGCGGTGAATCTGCCGCGCGTCGCGGATCCCACCAGCAGCTGCAGGCTGTGAATCTCGCGAGCTTGGCTCGCGAGATCCACAGCCAGAACCAGCTGCCTGCTGCACCACCCCCATCCGCGCCGAAGTGGGATTCCTTGCCGGACTCGTTCAGACGCACCGCTGCGCCGGACTCGCCAAGACCCGACACCGTGCCGCCCCCACCCGGCCGCCCTCGGCCACGCTTCGCGCTGGCCCTCCCACAACGTGGTGGGAAGCCCACGGGCTGCAATGGTATCTCTACACCGTAATGACCGACCCGAATGACAGGCACGCCGGACCAGACCCGGCCGACAGTGGAGACGATGCCCACGGCGCCTCGGACGAATCGGGGGCGGCAGACGCAGCCGAACCGATCTTCGATGACGAGAAGCTCGTCGTCGCGAAGCAGGTCTATCCGCAGAACCTGCCGGTGATCGTGCTGCCTCACCGGCCTGCCTTCCCCAAGACGGTGGCGCCGCTGGCCATCGACTCCGAAGCTCTCGCCAAGCTGTTCGGGCGAGCGCTCGAGTCCCGAGAGCGGCTCGTGGCGCTAGTGCTCTCACGGGAATCCAACGCCGACGCGGCGCCTCCCTCGGATGCCGCGGTGGTCGTGCCGTCACTCCCGGCTGAGTTTCACCGCGTCGGCGTCGTGGCACAAATTCTCAAGGCAGAGCAGGACGAGGACACGGGCCGCACCATGGTGCTGCTGGGAGCGCTCGATCGTCTCGAGTTCGTCCGAGTGCTGCAGACCGATCCCTACCCCGTCGCCGAAGTGAAGTACCTCTACGAGACGGACGCACCGCCTTCCGACGAGGTCAAGGCGTACGCCTTGGCCGTGATCAACTCCGTCAAGGACCTGATTCAACTCAACCCGCTCTTCAAGGAAGAGCTCAATCTGCTGGTCAGCCAAGGTCACATTGCCGAGCCAGGGCGCCTGGCAGACTACGCCGCGTATCTCACGAGCGCCGCGCCGGGCGAGTTGCAGAGCGTGCTGGAAACGCTCGATGTGCGGGCTCGTTTGGAGAAGGTCGTCGACCTCCTCAAGCACGAACTCGACATCTCCAAGCTTCAGGCGAAGATCCGCGCACAGATCGACGAGCGCGTCAGCAAGCAACAGCGCGAGTTCTTTCTGCACGAGCAACTCAAGTCCATCAAGCGAGAGCTGGGACTGGAGACCGACGAAAAAGAGGCCGAAGCGGCGCGCTTCGAGGAGCGGCTGAAGACTCGTACGCTGTCTTCGGAAGCGGAGGACCGCATTCAGGAGGAATTGGGAAAGCTGCGCTTGCTGGAGCCGTCGTCGCCGGAGTTTGCACTGACTCGAAACTACCTCGACTGGCTCACCATCTTGCCCTGGGGGATTCGCTCCGAAGAGGAAGTGACGCTGGCCGTTGCGCGCAGGATTCTGAACGAAGACCACTACGGCCTCGATGACGTCAAGTCGCGGATTCTGGAGTTCATCGCGGCCGGTCTCATGAAGCAGAGTTTCGGCGGATCCATCATCTGTCTGGTGGGACCACCCGGTGTGGGCAAGACGTCCATCGGCCGATCCATTGCGCGCAGTCTGCGTCGACAGTTCTACCGATTCTCGCTGGGTGGGATGCGTGACGAGGCTGAAATCAAGGGGCACCGCCGCACCTACATCGGAGCGATGCCGGGGAAGTTCATTCAGGCGCTGCGGGTCTGCAAGACCAACAACCCCGTCATCAT
>CAZSVU010000426.1:0-6889 GCA_964610275.1 uncultured Polyangiaceae bacterium
GGGGAAGAGTGAGGCAAAACGGGGTGTGGCGCGCTGCGGGCATGACTCGGCAGGTCGGACAATCGACACGCTGCGCTCGATGGTGTACCAAGACGCGGCACGGGAGCATCCGCGCATGGGAGCGCTCAGGTCGCACGCGCAACCGGCAGGGCAGTCGCGGGTACCGTGACCCGCCGCGAGGGGTGTGACGAGAGGACCGTGGTCGCGTGACGCTGGAGCAGAGAGTTGATGAACGCCATCGATACGAACGCGCGTTCGTGGCGTTCAGCTACGCGCTCGGTTGCCGCGGCCCGGAGCTGACCGCACCGCTCCCGGCGCCCAGCCTGGTGGCGCGTGACCTGATGGAGAAGCTGTGCCACCCCCAGCGGAGCATCCGGGCGGCCGTGCTCGCCGCCGAGCTCGGACGCGTAGCGCACGCGCTGGACTCGCGGAGGCTGGTGTGACCCTCTCACGCGGAAGGCTCATCAAGGGCGGGTCCGCGGCCATCGCGCCGCTCGCAGCGCCGCGATCCGCCCACCCGCTGCCCGAGGGCAGAATCGTCCCGCGTGCCCGTGTGGAAGCCGAGGCGCAGGCGCGCGACATCGTCGCACAGGCCCAGGCACAGGCTGCCGAGATCGTCGCCGCCAGCCGGCGACGAGCCGCTGACATTCGGCTCCGTGCGGAAGCCGAAGCGCGCGCAGACGCGGCAGCGACCATTTCCGCGCGTGCGCTGGCGCTCAGGGCACGCGAAGCTCGAGCCGACGAACTCGCCCTGGACCGCAGCGTCCAACTGGCGGTTCTGCTGGCGGAGCGATTGCTGGGAGAGGCCCTCGAGTTGGATCCGGATCGCGTCGTGGCGCTCGCCCGGCAGGCGCTCAAGGAGGTGCGATCCGTCGGGGCCGTCGTGCTGGTGGCGCACCCGGAGGACGCGGCCGTGTTGGCGCGATCGCTCGAAGATTTGGGCCTCTCTGCCGGCCAGGCCAGCGTCCGGAGGGACGCCAACCGGTCGCGGGGGAGCGTACGGATCGAAACCGAGGCAGGCGCCCTCGATGGTGAGCTCGCACCGCAGCTGGAGCGTCTTGCCCTCAAGATCAGGGAAACCCTCGGGACATGAGCGATCCGTCCGGAAGCGGTCACTTCCCGCCCCCGGAAGCGGCACCGCCTGCACCCCACGCCGAAATGCCCGCGGCGTCGGCTCTGCCCACTGCAGCAGCCCACCCCGACCAGGAGCCAGCGCCGCCCGTCAAGTTCAGGCGTCGGATCAATCTGTATCTGTTCGTCGCCACCGTCTGGAGCGTGTGGTTCACCGGGCTGTTGGCGCACGGCAGCCCGTGGAAGTTCGGCGCCACCATTCTGTCGATCCTGGTGGTACACGAGCTCGGGCACTACGTGGCAGCGCGTCTCCACGGGGTCGCGTCGTCGCTGCCCTACTTCCTGCCCCTGCCTCTGGTCACCCCGTTCGGTACTCTGGGGGCCGTAATCGTGATGCCGGACCGCATCCGCTCCCGCAGAGCGCTGCTGGATATCGGCGCTGCCGGGCCACTGGCGGGGATGTTGGTGGCGGTGCCGCTCATGATCTACGGGCTCAGCCTTTCGGAGGTCCACCCGCATGCGCCCGGAGGGTACATTCAGGAGGGACAGAGCATCCTGTACTGGGCGCTCAAGTGGCTGGTGCACGGTCACATTCCTCCCGGGCACGACGTGTACCTGCATCCGGTGGCCTTCGCGGCCTGGGGAGGATTCGTGGTGACCTTCCTGAATCTGCTGCCGGTGGGTCAGCTGGACGGGGGGCATGTGGCCTATGCGTTGCTCGGAGAGCGCCAGACCACCATCGGTCGCTGGCTGGTCTTCGCGCCGAGCCTGCTCATCGCCTACAACGCTTGGGTCTTCGCGCTGCCCCTGATCCGAGAGGCCCTCCAGACCGGCGACTACGCCCGGCTGTCCCACGGCACACCGACCATCACTAGCTCCGTAGGCACGTGGGTGGTCTTGCAGCTGCTGCTGCTGTTCGCGCGCCGGCGTTGGGGTATGGATCACCCGCCCGTGGACGACGCCGTGCTGTCGCCCGGGCGCAAGGCAGTGGCGGTCCTGACGCTGCTGCTGTTCGTGCTTCTGTTCATGCCTTCACCGCTGGTGGTGTTCCCTTGAGCATCACAGGCGAAGCGCCGCAGGCGAAGCGCCTCAGCCAAACTTGCGACGCAGCGCCTCACACACGAGAGCCGGGGCGTACCGCGAGGTGTCCCCGCCGTGGCTGGCGATCTCGCGCACGAGGGATGCGGAGACGAATCCGTAGTTGGTACGGGTCGGCAAGAAGACGGTATCGACGTCCGGACTGAGGTCGGCGTTGGCGTGTGCGATTTGCAGCTCGTACTCGAAGTCGGTGTTCGCCCGCAGACCACGCACGATGATGCGCGCGCCGATTCGCCGGCAGTAGTCCACCAGCAGGCCGTCGAAGGAATCGACCTCGACGTTGGCGAGGTCCGCGCAGGTCTGCGCTAGCAGCTCCAGGCGTTCCTCGACGGTGAACAGGCCCTGGCGCGTCGCGTGACGCCCCACCGCCACGACGACCTTGGGAAACAGCTTCGCGGCGCGCGCCACCAGATCGAGGTGGCCGTAGGTAGGGGGATCGAAACTCCCTGCGTAGATGGCAGAATCTCGATACATCAGGCGTTCAGCGCAGTCTTCCCGAGAGCCGACCGCTCCGCACGGTCGTCCCTACTTGCTCTTGCCCGCACCAGCCGGCGCGTCCGATGCGCCGCCGGGTTGGCCCGCCTCCTCAGGCGGCTCCACCGTGAACCCCCCTCCCAGGGAGGGGTCGAGATCGACCGGCAGCTCACCCGCCGGCGCCCCGCCGTGGCTCGGTACATTCATGGCCGGCATGTCTTCGAGCCACATGGTCCGACCGCCATCCACGAGGGTCACGCGGAACGCCGCCAGGAGCCCGGCTCCCACGAACCCGTCCAGGTCCACACCCAGATTCTTCTCCAGGTCGGCGGTGGATGCGCCGCTCACCCCGGGAACCTGAGGAACCTCGAACGCTCCGATTCGCATCAGCGAGACCATGCCCTGCTTGAGTGCGCCGCCGTTGGGAACGGGCTCGAGGTCCGAAAGTGACACGCCGGCTTTCTTCCAGCCGCTGTCATCGAGCGCCAAGGGAAACACCATGGAGGTGTCGACCAGCAACGACGCCAGGGGTGCGGTCTCCTCGGCACGCAGTGCGCTCCGCATGATCATGCCTCCCCCACGCAGGTAGCTGAGCTTGACCGTCGTGGCCTGGGGCGGGGGTGGAGGGTCGAAGGTTCGCACCACGAATTGTGAGCCCGCGTGGTCCACGGTGGGGTGCAGGTGGCGCAGCACGTTGACTCCGAGCAGCATCTTGATCGGGGTGTTGAGCTGTCTCGAGACGCCACTCAGGTCTTGGGCGAGTGCGGGCACGTCGTTTACTTCCACTCGCTCGGCGAAGCGCAGCGAAATCCACGACGGCTCGCCGCCACCACTGGAGTCGATGACGGCCTCGGGGACGTTGGTTGCGATCAGCGCCAGCGCTGGCTCGCCGTTGACTTCAAGCGGAACAATCAACGAGCTGGCGTTGACGTGGGGCATCTCGGACACGGCCAGGAGGCCCCCGCTCATCTTGAATGGCTGCCGACCTGCACCGCGACGCGCCAGCTTGACGGTTTCGGCGGCCCACTGGTCACGGACCTCGGGGTCGGAAAGCAGCTTTTCGAGCTCGTCCGCAGCGCGGTCGGTTCGGTTGGAGTACCACAGGGCCCGGCCGCGAATGGCGCGAGCATCCGTGGTGTCGATGCCCTCCAGTAACTGGACGACCCGATCGTAGTCGAGCCTGGCCAGGGCCACGCGGGCAGCGAGCACGCGCACTTCGGGCTGCTTGGGCAGCAGGCGGAGCGCGTTCTCGACCGCGACCTGCGCGTCTTCGATATCGGCCTGCCGGTAGCTACTCTCGGCACGCTCGTACCACTTCTTGGCCAGCGGCGGCCACTGGGGCTCGCTCGACATCGAAGCGCCGCAGGCAGCGCAAGTGAGCGCAGCCAGAAGCGGAGCTGCCCTGCGAAGCGCTGTAACGACAGGACGCGAGAAGTACGAGGCGATCAATCTGCTCTCGAATCGAATGAAGGGGGAGAAAGGCCGCGCCGGTGGCCACGAGCCTGTGCGCGGCAGGGGATAACCCATTGTGGCCGCGCGGTCGAGGGCGGCCGGCGGCGGCGGTGGTTCGGGTCAGCGCTTGGGGCGAAACCGGGCTCGCGTCGGGCTCACTCAGCGTAGGCGGCTGAAATTCAAGAGGAAATCCACTTTGGGCGGCCGCAAGGATCGGCTCGCTCGTCGACAAACGCGGAGTCCCGAGCGCCGGCCACGTCGGGTAATATCCCCGCCATGCACACCCGCAAAGCCAAGTTGACTCGTTCATCCGTCCTGCTGCTCACCGCCATCGCTTTGGCGGGTTGCGGTGAAGTCGTGGAAACCGGCGAGCCTGCGAAGTCGCCTGAGCAGCCCACTGCTGACGATCAGAAGGACTGGCCTGACCTCGGCGACGAGGGTGAAGGGGGCGGAGCCGATGAAGGCGGCGACGCAGCGGACACGGGTGGTGACGTGGACGACGAAGGAGCGGGCGCAGAGGCAGACGACGGTAGCGAGGACGACGGCAAGGTGGCCAAGCCCAAGGGGAGGTCGCGAGACCTCACGGAGATCGCCAATCTCGTCAAGGCGCGGCGCGAACCGGTGCGGGCGTGCTACGAGCGCGCGCTGAAGAAGCATCCAGAGCTCAAGGGTAAGCTGGTCATCCACTTCGAGCTCGACCCGGACGGAAAGGTCACCAAAGCCGAGCTGAACCGGGAGCGCAGCAAGATCACGGCGAAGGAAGTCGTGGATTGCGCCATCAAGGTCATCAAGGAAATCAACTTCCCCGCCTCGGAGAAGGGGATGGTGACCGAGGTCAACTACCCGTACGACCTCAACCCGTAGTGCGCGGTCCCGATCGCGTGGAGCTGTTCTCCGCCGGACCGCTCCTCACAGGTTCGGACTGGCGGAGGACGACGGATGCGATGCGTGGGACCAATCGCGGGCTGATCCAATGCAGGCCTCGAGCGGCGCGGTCGCGGCGCGCAAGGCTCGACCGGGTCGCGACTTCGGGGCCAGGTGGCTCGATGCGAGCTTCCGGTTGAGCGAGGCTGGTGCCGGCAGCCCAAAGCTGCCAGAGTCCGAGGTCCTCGGTCATGGCAGCGCCGGCTTCACGTGAGCGCATTTCCTCGATTCCGGCGCCGGACCCCTATCTGGAGTTGCTCAGCCGGACGCGCGAGATGCGTTCGGAGCAGCGGGCGGCCCGAGATGTGTGGTTCCAGAAGTTGCCGCTCGACGCCAAAGAGGAGGTCTTGTTCGAGCTGGAGATCCTGCTCAAGGCTTGCGCGTGCTACTCGAACCCACGCAATCATCCCGGCCCGCCGCGCACTTTGCCGGTGGTCGCCCAGGATTTTCGAGAAGCCACGTTGCTCTTTCGAGATGGCCTGCAGCGAGCTGCGGACCTCACTCGCCGACTGCTGGGCGAGCGCGACCGGGCCTTCGTGTTCCATCGGTATCTGGAGACGATGCTGCCCGAGGACAGCGCGCGGACGCAGCTCGCGCGTGAGGGATCGGAGCAGAGGCGTCCTGAGCAGAGTCTGGTCGCGTTGCGGCTGGGGCTCACCAGCACGGTGGAGGTGGTGGAAGGCGTGTTGCGAGCGCAACGCGTCCCGTTTCGGCTCTTCTTTGCTCTCACCGGTACGGTGCAACGTGAGATCGGGCGCAACACCTTCTTCAACCCGCTGACGGCGCTCGAGTTCCGGCCGGAGTTCGACCGCATCCGCTCCGGTGAGGTCCTTGACCTCATTCACTCCGTTCCCGGCTCGGAGGCGCGGCGGCTGGTTGCCCTGACCTTTCTGTCGCTGTTCCGCATGCTCCGCTACTTGCAGTTGCTGGAGCGCGTGGCAGCAGAGTCAGGCCCGCGGCGCCGCTCGGGCGCGCGCGCTTGCTTCGTGCTCAGCGTGCTCCGGTCGGACGCTCGCGCGCTGAGTGACCATCTGCGCCATCACGCGGGATCGCTGCTGGCTTCCAGCTTCGAGCACGACATCTTCCGGGTCTCGGCGGCTCAGCTCGAAAGCCACTCGTCGGCACTCCGCACGGGTGGACATCGTCTGCTGGCGATCCGCGCTGCGCTCGATGGGGTCGCCGCCAGCTTGAGGCTGGAGCTGAGGCGCGCGTTTCAGCACGACCTGCCCAGCGTCGATTCGATCGCCACCGGCGTCGAGCTGCGGCCGGGCCTGCTGACTGCCATTGGCAACCTGCGTCCAGCACTGCGCAACTCGGTCTTGTTTCTGGGCAAGGCTCTGGGCGTGAGCCTGGAGGCGGGTGGCGTGTTCGACGACGAGGCCGTCACGCGTGAAACCAGCGAGCGCCTGCGGCGTGACATCTGGATGTTCGCCCAGATCGTGCGCGCGTTCGCGACCAAGGCCCAACACTCGTCGGGCGAGGATCGCTGGGCTGCAGCTCACAATTTGGCGTTCGTCAGAGAGTTCCTGGCGTACTTCCGGGCCATGGGCTACCCGCTCCTGCGATCGACCGACTACCCGCGCTTCGACGCGTTCATGAGCGCAATGGAAGGACTGCAGGATACCGACTTGGTGGATCCCGCGCGCCTCAGAACCGCGATTGGGGAGTGCCTGGCGTTCACCGAATTCCTCCAGGGGCTGTTCGACAGCATCTCGCGCCGCGACGTGCTGCGTGACGTCGAGTTCGATCGCCGCGCCGCCGCCGCCGCGCTGCGCCTCTACGTCGCCTACTAGTGCTGTGTCTCACAAGTCGGAGTCGTTGTCCTCCGCCGGGCCGAACGCGAGGGTGGCGGCCCGGCGGAGGACAGCTC
>CAZSVU010000427.1:0-6888 GCA_964610275.1 uncultured Polyangiaceae bacterium
GCACCACCGGTATGTGCGGCAGGCAGCGTGATTCTCGCTCGGATGGGTTTTCGGCCACGACAGCCGCTGCAGATCCGGCGCGCGCGGAGCACTGCCATTGCTGACACTGGCTCGGGCACCACAAGCGTGGACAATCCAAAGGGTGTCGACGCCACAGCTCATCCAAGTTGCACCCATCGTTGCGAAAATCGCCGCGCTCGTCCTAGCGGCATGTAGCTGCTCCGAGCGCACCGAAGGCACGACCTCAGGTTGCCAGACGGGCCAGACCCTGTGTGCCTCCGCCTGCGTCGACCTCAACATCGATTCCAGCCACTGCGGAGCCTGCGGAGTCGTCTGCGTCGCGGGCCAGTCGTGCATCGCCGGCGCGTGCGAGTGCCTGGTGGGGCTGACCCCGTGCAACGGGGCCTGCACGAACCCCGCCACCGATGCGCTCAACTGTGGGACATGCGGCGTCGCGTGTGTCGCTGGACAGGTGTGTTCGGCTGGCACCTGCTCGACCACGTGCAGCGTGCCGGGGCAGACGATGTGCGCAGCGAGCTGCGTTGACCTCAGCACGGACGTCTTCAACTGCGGAGGCTGCGAGAGTGCTTGTTCTGCTGGCCAATCGTGTGTTGGTGGCACGTGCGCATGCCCTGGTGGTCAGAGCGCCTGCGACGGGCGATGCGTGACCACGGCGACGGACCCGCAGAACTGCGGTACCTGTGGCATTGTCTGCACAGCAGGGCAGACGTGCAGCGACGGGAACTGCATGGACGACGCCGGGACTGGAGGGACCGCTACGGCGAGTGGAGGCACGGGAGGTGCCAGCACCGGCGGAGTAGCCACCGGCGGAGTAGCCACCGGCGGAGTAGCCGCCGGCGGAGTAGCCGCCGGCGGAGTAGCCACCGGCGGAGTAGCCACCGGCGGAATAGCCACGGGCGGAGTAGCCGGGGGCGGAGCTGCGGGCACCGGCGGAGTAGCCACCGGCGGAGTAGCCACCGGCGGAGCTGCGGGCACCGGCGGAGTAGCCACGGGCGGAGCTGCGGGCACCGGCGGAGTAGCCACGGGCGGAGTAGCCACGGGCGGAGCTGCCACCGGCGGATCTAGCGCGACAGAGAACGACGAGTTGCTCGTACCCGAGAGCGGGGCGTTGCTCGGCGGATTCATCGGTACGGGAACGATCGAAGCGACGGAATCCCAGATCGGGCGACAGTGGGCGATCCACCTTCAATACTTCGACTGGCCCTCCGACTTCACCTCCTTTGCACGCAGCGACATAGAGGCGGGCCGTATCCCCTATGTCACATGGGAGCCCTGGAGCGTCACGCTCGACGCCATCGCCTCTGGGTCGGAGGACGCGACCATCCGGGCTCGAGCCGAGGGTATTGCCGCTCTGGGTGGCACAGTGATGCTGCGTTTCGCACACGAGATGAACGGCGACTGGTATCCGTGGGACGGATTCGACAACGGAGGCGATGCTTCTGCGCCCCCGAAGTACGTCGCAGCCTACCGCCATATCTGCGACGTATTCGCCAATGCTGGAGTCACCAACGTTCTGTGGGTGTTCTGCCCAAACGTCGACAGTGTGCCGAATGAGAGTTGGAACAACTGGGAGAGCTACTACCCGGGCGACGAGTACGTCGATTGGATGTGCTACGACAGCTACGATTGGGGGGGTGACACCTTCGCATCGATGACTTCGCGCATCTACTCGGAGATCGCCACCAAGAACAAGCCGATCATGCTCGGTGAGACTTCGACCCAGGAAGTGGAAAAGGCGGCTTGGATTAACGCCATCATCCCGGCCATGCAGAGCGAGTTCCCGATGATACGGGCCTTGGTCTGGTTCCACGTCGACAAGGAGAACGACTGGCGTTACGACAGCACCCAGAGTTCCCTCGACGCATTTGTCGCCATGGCGAATGACCCATATTTCAATCCGTAGCCCCATCTGCGGCCGCGGCGCTGGTGGTCGGACCGTCCCACCTCACAGGCACGCGTCGTTGAAGCGCTCGGTCCCGGTCCAGTCGCACGTTCCAGCGATGCAGTCGACCAGGTTGTTGTCGCAGCTGCTGAGCAGCGACCGATGGAGGAAACGCGTCGAGTTGTCGTCGCCTCACGGCCAGGTTTCGCTGACTCACAGCCCGGCTGGTCAACAGCTGGGCAAGGGTCCCGCGAAGGGACCTATCTGGTCGCGTTCCCCCAACAGGCGAGGGCGCCTCCGACTCTGATCCCGCAGGTGCGCAAGCCGGCCGCGCTCACCCGAGAGAACGTGCCGGTGGGCGGAGTTGCCTGGCCGTAGGTGATCCTGCCGTCGAAGTCAGTATTGGCCCCCCAGCAGGCGACGGAGCCGTTGGTTCTCACACCGCACGTGTGGAGCCAGCCCGCGCTGACCTGCAGAAACGTGTCGTTGGGCGGAGTCGCCTGGGCGTGGTTGTTCTGGCCCCAGCAGGCGACGGAGCCGTCGGTCCTCAGGGCGCACGTGTGGAACGATCCCGCGCTGACCTGCGAATACGTGCCGCTGGGCGGCGTCGCCTGGCCATACCTATCGAAGCCCCAGCAGGCGACGGAGCCATCGGAGCTCACGGCGCAGGTGTGAGCGTCACCCGCGCTGACCTGCGAGAACGTGCCGGCGGGCGACGTGGCCTCGCCGTACAGATTCTCGCCCCAGCAGGCAACGGAGCCGTCGGCGCTCACCCCGCAGGCGTGCGAGTCGCCCGCGCTGATCTGCGAGAACGTCCCGGGTGGCGGCGTTGCCTGGCCGTGCGTGTCGTCACCCCAGCAAGACACAGACGCGTCGGTTCTCAGCGCACAGGTGTAGGAGTCGCCCGCCACGACTTGTGAAAACGTGTCGGCAGATGGCGTGGCCTGGGCGGACACATTGCCACCCCAGCGGGTGACGGAGCCGTCGGTTCTCAGGGCAGAGATGTGGGACACACTCACGCTGATCTGGGAGAAGGTGCCGCCTGGCTGAGTTGCCTGACCGTACTCGTCGTCGCCCCAGCAGGTCACAGTCCCGTCGGTTTTCACCCCGCACGTGCTGCGGCGGCCCACGCTGATCTGGGAGAAGGTGCCGTCGGGCGGCGTTGCCTCGCCGTATCGATTGTCTCCCCAGCAGGCCACAGTGCCGTCCGTCCTCACTCCGCAAACACTGGCAGCGCCCACGCTGACTTGAGCAAAGGTGCCGGCGGGCGGATCCAGTACCACCCCCCAGCAGGCGACGGAGCCGTCGAGTCTCACCCCGCATGCCAGGATGCCGTTTGCGCTGACCTCAGAAAACGTGTCGTCGGGTGGAGTTGAGACAGTGTAGAGGTTGCCGTTGCTCCAGCAGGCGACGGAACCGTCCTCCCTAACCCCACAGGTCTCGGATGCGCCCGCGCTGACCTGTGAGAACGTGTCGTCGAGTGGAGCTGTCTGGTCGGCCTCGTCGGCGCCCCAGCAGGCGACGGAGCCGTCGGTCCTCACCCCGCAGGTGTGGTCCCAGCCCGCGCTGACTTGAGCAAAGGTGCCGGCGGGCGGGCTCGCTTGGCCGTACAGGTCATCGCCCCAGCAGATGACGGAGCCATCGGTCATGATTCCGCACGTGTGCGACTCGCCGGCGCTGATTTGAGAGAAGGTGCCGGCAGGAGGGTTCGCTTGGCCGTCCTGGTTGTCGCCCCAGCAGGTGACGGAGCCATCGGTCATGATTCCGCAGGTGTGCGAGCCGCCCACGCTGACCTCCGAGAACGTGTGCGTGCAGGTTGCGCCATCGTAGGTGCAGTTGCTGCTGCACCGGACTTCTCCCACGTCAAAGCCGAGGTCGGCACAGGTGACGCCGAGTGGGTCAGCTCCGTCGCATTCCTCGGGCTCCGTTACGATTCCGTCCCCACAGGTGCCCATGGCCGAATCGGAATCAGCGTCGGGCGAATCGGTATCAGCGCCGACCGAATCGGAGCCAGCGTCGATCGAACCGGAGCCAAAGTCGCGCCTGGTGCGCCCGCCGCAGGCTGCCAGCAGCCACACCGAGAGCAACACAGCTGCGGTGAGCCACCGCACGTTCATCACAGAGTTATACATCGGTGCGTGACGCGAGTCGTGCACGAGCCGGCGAGCAACCCCTTCCGCCGGTCTGGGGCCGGCCTACGCCACGAGTCGACCTGGGCCTGACTGCTAGCGAATTCGGACATTTTCGCGAGGTTCACTACTGTCCAAATCCCCTTGGGGACGCGACTCTGTCGCAGTGAGATTTCAACAAACTCTGATTCGGGGGCGTCCGCGTGTGCAAAGCCGTGTGCAATGGCGTGTGCAAATCCGCTACCGGTTCGGCGTCCGTGACGACCACAGTCACGCCCAGCAGATCGGGGGTAGCGTGCCAAACGGAGCGGCCACGACACCCTGTGCCCTTCTTCCCCGTCGCACGTACAGATCGGTCGCGCTGACCTCCGAGTGTCCGGCGTAGTCGCGCACATCGAACTGCGTCCAGCCCGAAAGCATCGCCAACCAGCTGATACCGCTGGCTCGTGGCGATGATCGACGTTTCGTGAGTGGCGAAGTGAGGGGCAGTTGGGGAGGACGGGACGTGGTCAGTCGCCGAGCGGTGTGAACGCCTCGATCCAGCCCTTCGTCGGAATGCTCTCGTAGGCCGGAGCGGCGCTCGGGTCGCGCAAGTGGATCCGAAAACGGTAGCGTCGTTGCTCGATCATCTGTTGTGTTGCCGGTTGCTCCTCCGCTGGCGGCTCGAGGAACAGTAGATCGGAACGCCCCCGCCCATATCCTTCAAGGGGCTCGGGTTGGTCAGCTAGCACGACGTGGTCATTGAGGCACTGCTCGCATTCGGCGTCGGGGGGACATGGCTCACAGAGATTCATGCTGATCGCGTACGCATCGACCACGTAAACACCAGGTTGGAGCTGGGCCTGCAAGAGCTCGACGACGCGGTAGACCTTACCCGAGTACGCGCTGAGCAGATCTTCGCGCGGTTGGGATGGACCGGACGGGTCGGAATGCGGTGCGAACGGTTCGGGTTGGGGTGCGAAGTCGGGCTGGACCGAGCTCGGTGCGCCCCCACCGCAGCCACCGGTGACCACGAGCAGGCCAGCCAGAGCGCCCAAGTATTTGCCCACGGGGCTGAACGAGACCATGCGCGGTAGTGTGCGTGGACCGCGCTCGGAAGCAAGCGGCGTGAGCGGACGCGGCGAATCCTGCTCACAGGAGTGGTTGAGCCCTTCCTCAAGCAGCGTCCGGTTGAATCGTTTGATGTGCGGGCGCGCATTGGCGGCTCGCGCACTTTCTCCCCGAGGGCACGTTCTCAACCAGCGACGGGGTAGCGACGAGTTTCGCCGGAAGTGAGGTCGGGCCGACCCAGCCGTAGGACCATCCCGGGAGGGACTTCGCCTCACAGCCACAATTGCGAATCCCATCCTGTGCCGCGGCGGCACACCAGGTAGAGCACGCAGTCGCCAGTCCACCCGTCGAAGGCCAAGCCCCCGTCCCGGTCAGCCTCGCCTCGTAGCCGGGTTCTGATGTGATTCCCAGCGTGTCGATATACCGAACGGCAATGTGCAGAATGCTCTGAACGACGGCACGGGTGCCGAGGTCGACTCAGAGAGTGCCCGTCAGATTCGGCACGTCCCAATCGATGGAATTGCTGGGGTTGGCACCGTTGTAGTCGGTGTCCACGGTGCCCGTGCTCGCTGAATCGTTGCCCAGCAGGAACTTGTCGATCATGGCATCCAGCGAAGCCTGGTACTGACCCCGCCAGCTGCAGTGACCGCCACCGGCACCCTGATAGGACATGTGGTCGCCCACGCCGAGTCCTTCGAAGACCATCTTGCCGGCGTTGCCCGCTACCCAGGCAGGTCCGGGGTCCAGGTTCGAGATGCTGGGGTTGTCGACGATGTACAGACCGCGGGGCGCAATCAGAGCCATCATCTCGTGCATGTCGACGGGCAGCCGGTCCGTGTTGTCCGCCGCGGCGTTGTTGCCCGTGGTGAATTGGCCCAGCGCCACTTCCGACATCCAACGCACGTAGCTGATACCGTGGTACGGCCATTCGTCACCGCCCAGCACCTCCACCAGACGCAAGCCGACGGTACCGCCTAGACCGGACTCGACGGGAATGGTCAGGGCAATCCGGTTGTCGAGCGCGCCTCCAACGAACGCACCCTTGCCGTTTCGTGAGCATCCGGTCACGCCAACGCGGTAAGGATCGATCACGCTCGGGTCCTGCTCCAAGACGTCCAGGACACGACTGATCTGCCAGGCCTGGGCGGTGAGATAGCCCGCGGGATGATTGGAACCGTAGACGTCGTAGAAAGGCCCAGTCTTGGACCCGGAGCCACCTGATTGCTCGATGGCGCTGAATTGGATCGACGCCACGCCGTTGGGGATCGGCGTGGGACTCCCCATGCCGCCATCGTAGTAGATGATGGCGGGTGCCGGCGCCGTTGCGCCATTCATGTTCACCGAGAGACTGAACTGGGTGCTGTTGCCTCCGTCGGTGACCGAGACGGAAATGCTGGTCTCGCTCACCGTTCCGGTCGTTGCGCCGGCGGGTGGAACGGGCTTGTCACCCCAGATGAAGGCATACAGCTGCTGAAGGATCTCTTCCCGCCGGCACAGCCACTCGCCCTTGTCGGTGATGCGCGTGCCATCCATCTTGGTGAAGGGATCGGGCAGGTTGGAGTCGGCCGTCAGCGAGTCGAAGCTGGGCATGGGTCCCACTTCGCAACCGGCGCTAGGGTTCTCCACGAGACCCCACTGGGCAGTCACGCTGCCGCCCGTGCCTGCGCCAGCAGTACCCGCGCCACCTCCGCCGGTTCCACCCATGTCGCCGGCGGAGCCGCCGGTGTTGTCGGTGATGCCGCCGGTGTTGTCGGTGATGCCGCCGGTGTTGTCGGTGATGCCGCCGGTGTTGTCGGTGATGCCGCC
>CAZSVU010000428.1:0-6859 GCA_964610275.1 uncultured Polyangiaceae bacterium
ACCTTGCTCCATCTTCTTCACCCCGGCCGGCCCGAACTCCGAGCAAGGGTGCGACTTCAACACGGCCATCCTGAGCGGAAGCGAGCTGGCCGCTCTGCGAATGCAGCCTTCCGAACGCACCTCGACGGCCCCGCCACCGGCCAGCGGTGACTTCTCCCCTGGCTTCATCGTCCCGGTGCGCAAGCGGGTGGGAGGCATCTTCGAAGCCCAGATCGGCGTCGGGCGGACCCGGAACGCGGACGTTTGTCTGCCGCTCGCTCAGATCTCCAAGTACCACGCCTATTTTACCCAGCAGGACGACGGAACCTACACGGTTACCGACGCTGGCTCGAAGAACGGCACGTGGGTCGATTCGGTGCGAGTCTCGCCCAAGAACCCAGTGCCGGTGCGTGATGGTAGCGAAGTGGCGTTTGGCCGTTCGCGCTTCACCTTCTACGGTCCGGAAGCATTCTGCAGTCTCATCGCCCGCAAGGCCTCGGCGACCAAGTTCGATCTCGAGTAGAGTCCGATCCCGGTTTCACTGGATTCGGGCGTCGTCGCGCCGCGGCCGTCGATTGCAGGCCAGGACGCGTTTGCGTACTCGAATCGCGTCGGGGGTGACCTCCACGAGCTCGTCTCGGTCGATGAACTCCACTGCCGTTTCGATGGTGAGGAGGTGCGGCGGGGCCAGGATGACGTTCTCGTCTTTGCCCGCAGCTCGAACGTTGGTGAGTTTCTTCTCGCGAGTCGCGTTTACGTCCAGGTCGTTGGGGCGGTTGTGCTCACCAATGATCATTCCCTCGTAGACCCGTGTGCCCGGTTCGATGAACAGCACTCCGCGCGGTTGCAGATGAAAGAGTGCGTAGGGGGTGGCCGTCCCGGCGCGGTCCGCGACGATGGCTCCGTTGGAGCGGCGCAGCATTGGCCCACGATGGGGCTCCCACTCGTCGAACATCGTGTTCAGGAGTCCCGTTCCGCGGGTTTCCGTGAGAAAGGAGGAGCGGAAGCCGATCAGTGCGCGGGAGGGAACGCGGAACTCCATCCGCGCTCTACCGAAGCCGAGATTGCTCATCTTGACCATCTGGCCTTTGCGCTCGCCCAGTCGAGTGGTCACCGGACCCACGTACTCTTCGGGGATGTCCACCACCACGCGCTCGACCGGCTCGCACTTGGTCCCCTGGATGTCTCGGGTCACGACCTCCGGCATACCCAGGGCAAACTCGTACCCTTCGCGGCGCATGGTTTCGGCGAGGATCGCCAGCATCAACTCGCCGCGCCCGTGAACGGTGAATCGATCAGGCTCGTCGGTGAACTCCAACCGCAGCGCCAGGTTTCGCTTCACCTCGCGCTCCAACCGTTCGCGAACGTGACGCGAAGTGACCCATTTGCCCGACTGCCCCGCGAAGGCAGAGGTGTTGACCAGGAAGCCGATCTTGATCGTTGGCTCCTCCACGTGGATGCGATCCAGCGGGTCGGCGTGTGCCAGGTCGGCAATGGTGTCGCCGATCTGGACGTTGTCGAGCCCGGCCACGGCCACGATGTCGCCTGCCAGCGCCGCTTCCGTCCGAACGCGCTTCATGCCCACGAAGCTGTACATCACGCTGACCTTGTGCCGGAGGCTGCGGTCCGCCTGCACCAACATGACCTCGTCTCCCGCCGTGAGTCTTCCGCGAGTCACGCGACAAATCGCCAGGCGGCCGACGTAGTCGTCGTGCTCGATGTTGTGGACCAGCAGCTGTACGGGTCCTTCCACTGCGCCGCCGGGAGGTGGAATGTGCTCCACCAACGTTTCGAAGAGCGCGGTGAGGTCGCCGGACTCATCGCTCAACTCCCGCTTCGCAATCCCTTGCCTCCCGACGGCGAACAGCGTGGGAAAGTCGACCTGCTCGTCGGTTGCCTCCAGATCGCAGAACAGATCGAAGACCTCACTCTGGACTTCTTCGGGGCGTGCATCCGAGCGATCGAGCTTGTTCAGCACCACCACGATGGGTAGGGCGAGCTCGATGGCCTTCTTCAACACGAAGCGAGTCTGAGGCAGGGGTCCCTCGGCTGCGTCCACGAGCAGCAGCGCGCCGTCGGCCATCTTCAGAGTGCGTTCGACCTCGCCGCCAAAATCCGCGTGCCCGGGAGTGTCGATGATGTTGATGAGGATGTCCCGCCAGCGCACGCTGGCGTGTTTGGCCAGAATCGTGATGCCGCGCTCCCGCTCCAGGTCGTTGGAGTCCAGGACTCGCTCCACGACTTCTTCCCCCTCGCGGAAGACGCCCGTCTGGCGGAGCATGGCATCGACCAGGGTGGTCTTGCCGTGGTCCACGTGTGCGATGATGGCGACGTTGCGGATCTTGTCTCGTTCGGCTGCGGGCATTGGCGCGGCCAGCTAGCCCCGCCCCGAACCCTGCGCAAGTCATTAGATGGAAACCAGGATCCAGAAACATCCGATGGGCCGGCCTGTACACGATTCCAGCCTTGGGGTAGCCTTGCAGAATCAGGTGGCCCCCGGAGCGGACGGTGGGCGACTACCCTGGTACGAGCGCCGATGAACGCCACGTCCTCTGCCCCCCCCGCGCCGCAGAACCTGCGCCCCTTCCCCGCAAGCCGCCTGGCCGACGCGGAGCTGGTGGCACTGGTGCGGGCGGGCCGTGAAGACGCCGCAGGCGTGATCTGGGATCGCTACGCGCCCATGGTCCGGCGGATCGTGCGCCGGACCCTGTCCCTCGGCGCGGAGACGGAGGACCTGGTTCAGGAAGTCTTCCTCAGGTTCGTGGACACCTTGCCCCGGCTGAGAGATCCCCACGCGCTGCAGTCGTTTCTCTATGGAATCGCATCCCGGGTCGCCATCAGTGAGCTCCGGCGTCGCAAGGTGCGTCGTGCGGTCGGGCTGACCTCGACCGGGGTCCTGCCCGACGTACCGGTAGCAGCTGCGGAGCACGAGGCGCGCGAGGTCATCGGCGCGCTACACCGCGTGCTGGACAAGCTTCGACCACGCGAACGTGTGGTCTTCGTACTCCATGACGTCGAAGGGTTGGAGTTCGCCGAGGTGGCGTCTGCCATGCGGCTCTCCGAGTCCACCGTCAAGCGGGCAGCAGCGAGTGCGCGTCGTCGTCTTGCCGTGTTTGCGGGGGGTGAACCCGCGCTGCATGGCTACCTCCACGAACATGGTGTTCGTCGGCTGGGAGGATCGGCATGAGCGAAACCGAAAGAACCGCAAGGGCTCTGGCGCAACTGCTGCAGCGCGAAGAGTCGGACGTTGCTGCCGCCGCGGGAGACTTGACGGGGCGCCACCTCGTTCGAGCCGCCGTGGTGCTGCGCCACCGAAACCGCGGGCGTCGCCGCGCGTTGGGGGTCGGAGCGTTGGCTCTGGCCGGCACGCTGTTCGTTGGGGGTTGGTTGAGCTCCGACCTCCAGGGAGGCGCGACCGACCTGTCGGCGGCGTTGTCCGGAGCCACCTTGGTCGCTCCACCGGATTCGACGGCTCGCCTCGAGCTCGCCGACGGGGCTCGGGTGGAGCTTCGCCCGGATTCGCGAATCGAGCTGGGTGAAACCAGCGAAGCGATCACTGCGCGTCTGGCTTCGGGTACGGCAGGAATCGTGACTTCGGACGAAACCGATCGCCCGTGGAACATCCAAGCGGGTCGCTTCAACGTGATGGCCGACCCAGGTGGAAAGCTGGCGGTCGCCTGGTCCGAGGGCAGCGGCTCGCTGGTGGTGGACCTGTATGAGGGCGAAGCAGAGGTTCGCGGTCCGATTGACGGCAACGAGGTCGATCTGCATCCCGGCCAACGGTTGCGCGTGGATGCCGCCAGCGGGCAGCTGAGCCTCACACCGCTCATCGAGGCGGAGCTGTTGATTGCGTCCGCCAGGCCGTCCCCGCCACCTGTGGAGGACCGGTCCGCGCCTGCGGCGGCGGCCCCCAGCAGCGTTGCCCCCACGACGAGCATCCCGGCAGCCGGTAGCTCCGTGTCCTGGAGCAAGCTGGTCAGCAAGGGCGACTTCGACGCGGTGTTGGCCGCTGCGGAGCGTCGCGGTGTTCCGGCCTGCCTGAGCTCGTGCTCGATGGACGACCTGTACGCGCTCGCGCTGGCCGCCCGCTACTCGGGGAGGTCTGGCTTGGCCTCGCAGGGCTGGAATGCGCTGCGCAGTCGCTTCCCGGGAAGCGGTCGAGGGGCCGAAGGGGCCTTCTTCCTGGCTCGTCAGGCGCAAGGAGCCGGGCGCCATGCCGAGGCCCTACGCTGGTACAACGCGTACCTCAGCGAGGCACCCGGTGGTCGGTATGCAGCGGACGCGTTGGGGGGCAAAATGATGGCCACGGCACGCTCTTCCGGCAAGGCCGCAGCCAAGCCCATTGCCAGAGCGTATCTGGAACTCTATCCCAAGGGGGTTCACGCCGACGGCGCTCGGGGTATTCTCGGCGGTCGGTGAGTATCGCGGGCCGGGTCATCGTTTTCACAGCTGCGCTCCTGCTTTGGGCCCTCCCCGTCGCAGCCGAGGCCCCACGCGTTCTACTGGTGCGCCCCCAGCACACCGATCCGACGATCACTGCTGCGTTCAACCGGATCTATGGGGAGCTCATGGCCAGCGGATTTACCGTGGTGGTGCATGACGAGACGGAGGGCACGTCCGCCAAGGCGCTGGCTGAGGCGGCCAAGCAGGAGGGGGCATTCGCCAGCGTCACGGTCGTGCGCTCGAACGGGGCCACGACCGCAGACGTGTGGATCACCGACCGGGTAACCGGCAAGACCACGATTCGAACCATCTCGACCACCAAACGGGACGCGCCGGAGCTCTTGGCGGTGCGTGCCACGGATCTGCTCAAGGTGAGCTTACGCGAGTTTGGTGAGGAGCGGCCACCCGCGGACATCGCCAGTGCCGATCCGCGCCAGACGCTCCCGGTCGCCGTGCGAGCCTGGGCAGCCGAGCCGGAGTCGCCCTGGCGGCTCCACGCAGGGGTGGCGGCTTTCGGGTCGTTCAGCCAGATCAAGCCGGGTCTCGGGCCCACTCTCGGCATCGGCAACAGCGTGCATCGACGCTCCGAGCTGGTGCTCGCGCTGCATGGGCCCCTGCTGACCCCGAATTGGGAAGCGCCGGAAGGTCGAGTGAGCATGCGCCAGGAACTGGCCACGCTGACCATGAGCTGGGCCGCCTACGCGAGTCGTGCTCTGGATTTCGAGGTGACCGCTGCCTTCGGTGGATATCATCTATCCGTGACCGGGCAGCCAGACCCTCCGCTCGTGAGCCGCAGTGATCAGGTGTGGGCCCTGACGTTCTCGCCGGGGGTGGCGTTGGCGGTGCGGCTGTCACCGAGTGCGGAATTCCGCTTCTCTGCGGCTCCGACGTTCTTGCTGCCGCGCCCCGAGGTACGCATTGGAGAGACTCGAGAACCGCTGGGACAGCCAGCCTTACTAGCGACCGCCGGGCTACGAGTGGGGATGTAACGCGATGTCTGCGAACTGGGCTGCTGGTATGGAAGCACCGAAGACTCGTGGTGGCCTGCCCGGCGCGCTGGCGCTGGCGGCGCTCTGCAGCCTCGGCTGCGGTGACAACGTGGCGGACGCCAGCCGCGAGCCGCCGCCGAGTTCGGGTTCTGGCGGCCGAAGCAGCGGGACCGGTGGCGCCCCAGCGATCGGCTGCGACGTGCCGTTGGAGGATCGGGTCGCGGTCACCACGGTCACGGCGCTCACGGAGGTGCTGGCCAACACGGAGTTCTTTCCGGTTGTGCTGGCCCCGCGAGACAGCGGGGGTTCACTGGTGGCCTGGCGTGAGGCGCCGACCCAGACCATCCGCGTTGCCGAGCTGGACGGAGGCGACCAGCTCGTGGGGACTGTCCTCACTTTGCCCGGCATCGAGGTGCATGCTCTAGTCGCGCACGATGACGGGGGCGCGGTCGCCATCGTCGATGAAGATCCGAGCATCAGCGGTAGCGCGTGCCGCCCCGCCGAGCATCCCGACTGGTGGTGCGGCAAGGTGGATCTAGTCCGCTTTGGCGAGGCGGGAAACACCGAATGGCGGAGCACGCTCACGTCCGGGACGGACGTCGACAGTGACGATGCGCTCTTCATCTACTGGTACGAGCACACGGTGCGGCTCGGATGGTCGGGGCAGGAGTACGGGGTCTACTTCCGCAGCGCCGGGTCCATCGCCTCGGCGATTCCTGGTGAAGTGGAAATCCCCTCCGGTGACGTGTTCCGGTTCGTCTCCGGAGACGGTAGCAGTGTAGAGGGCGGGTGGTCTTGGGGCTGCAGCTACAGCTGGTCGGTGCGGCTGGCGTACAACGGCCACTGGGGAGCTGCCTGCCACGGCGACGACATCCCCAACGCGCTTCGTCTCCAGATCATGGATCCTGGAGATCCTGGACGCTTCCTCGGCACCGCCATTCTCCACGAGGGCATGGATCCGACACGACGGGCGCTGGGTGGTTTGGTGCCGACCAGCAATGGCTTCTGGCTCAGTCACATTGCGGAGGACGAGGACAGCGTCCTGCAACTGCATCTAGCGGATATCGACAACAGCGCGGCGATTGGCGAAGACCGTGTCATCCCAGAGGCCCAAAGCATCGACGACAGCTACCCGTTCCGTCCCTACATGGCCGAGTACGCCGGTGACCAGCTCCTGGTCGGGTGGAAGAGCGACGGTGAGCTCCAGATTGCGACATTGGACGGATTCACCGGTGAGTTGCTCGACGGTCCCGTGACGGTCACGGCCGGAATCGATCAGTTCCAGGAGTTCGTCAGCCACCCGAACGGGGACGTGGGCTGGGCCTGGAGCCCGGGCGGCACCGATGAGGTCAGCGTGGTGCGCGTGCGAGCCTGCGAGTAGCCGCGGGTCGCCGGCACCCTCGCTCGGAGGTTGGGCCGGGCGGCGTGAAGATGATGGAGCAACGTCG
>CAZSVU010000429.1:0-6806 GCA_964610275.1 uncultured Polyangiaceae bacterium
CGGTGACGTCGGCAGTGGTGGCACGGGCACGGGCGGCGACCTCGGCAGTGGTGGCTCGGGCACGGGCGGCGACCTCGGCAGTGGCGGCACCCCCGGGGCCGGGGGCGCTGTGCCTGGAACCGGCGGTAGCACCGTTGCGAGCGGCGGGCTGAGCAGCGCGGTCGGAGGGGGGGCTAGCGAAACGGGCGGGACGGCTGCAGTAACCCCGTGCCAGCCGCCGCTCGTCCAGTGCGGCTCGTCGTGCGTCGATCTCCAGTCCAGTCCATTCCACTGCGGCGCTTGCGACGCCGCCTGTGACCCCGGTCAGGTGTGCTCGGCTGGCGTCTGTGCAGGCGTCTGCCCGGACAACACCGTGCAATGCGACCGGGCTTGCGTGGACCTCTCGACCGACTTGCTCAACTGCGGCAACTGCGGGATGGCGTGTTCGGCGGGCCAGACCTGCAACCAGGGGGTCTGCGTGGGCACCTCAACCGGTGGAAGTCTGGCCGTCCCCGCCGACGACGAGGCGAGCGCGCGCGACGAAGATTCTGGGTGCGCTTGCGTTACCGGCCGCCGCGGCACGGGCTCAAGTTGGTTCGCTCTGGCCTTCGGCCTGCTGTGGTGGGCTCGACGCCGCAGATCAGCGGCTTGACGCGACGGCCTCTCCGACTCGATTCCGTGTCAGTATAGGTCCTTGAGCCTCTTGGATCGCTCTGGGCGCTGGAGCTTCTTGAGTGCCTTGGCCTCGATCTGGCGTATGCGCTCACGGGTGACGCGGAACTCCTGCCCCACCTCTTCCAGCGTGTGGTCACTCTTCTCGCCAATCCCGAATCGCATCCGCACGATCTTCTCTTCTCGCGGAGCGAGTGTCTGCAGCACGGACTGGATTTGGTCCTGCATCCTGCTGGTCATGGCGGCATCCACCGGACTGACCGAGCGCTTGTCTTCGACGAAGTCACCCAGGTGAGTGTCTCCCTCCTCGCCAATGGGAGTCTCGAGGCTCAAGGGCTCCTTCGTGAGGCGAAGGATCTTGCGCACCTTCTCGATCGAGAGTTCCATGGCCTCAGCTAACTCTTCGGGGGAAGGCTCTCGGCCCAGCTTCTGCACGAGAAGTCGGGCGGTGCGGACCAGCTTGCCCGAGTTCTCGACCATGTGCACCGGAATGCGGATGGTGCGGGACTGGTCGGCGATGGCTCGACTGATCGCCTGTCGGATCCACCAGGTCCCATAGGTGCTGAACTTGTAGCCGCGACGGTACTCGAACTTCTCAACCGCACGCATCAGGCCGATGTTCCCCTCCTGAATGAGATCCAGGAACTGTAGCCCACGGTTCGTGTACTTCTTCGCTATCGACACCACCAGGCGGAGATTGGCTTCGACGAGCTCCGCTTTTGCCCTGGTTTCGATGTGCTCACCGGCCTGGATCTGTTCATGCGCGGCCACGATTTGCGGAACTTCACTGCGACGCACGCCAGAAAGGTCGCCGCGGGTCACGGCCAAGTGAAGCTCTTTCTGTCGTGCCACCAGCTGATCATGGGCGCGTCCGCTGAGAGTCACTTCGCGCAACGTCTTGGCGGTCCTCGCGTGAGCTAGTCGGACGCGCTTGGACAGCTCGCGCTTCTGCGGCCCTCTGGCCTCGGTCATCAGGCGTTGAAGATCGTTCGTCTTGCGCTCCAGCCGCTCGAGCTTGGCGGTCCAGCCCAGGAAGCGCCGGTCCGCCTCCTCCTCGTCGAACTCCCGGTCCGGGTCGTCCGCCTCTCGGAGCAGGCTGCCCACGCGGATCTTGCGGTCCCGAACCTGCTGCCCCAGCTCGATGACGTGCCGCGCCGTCGATGGGCTACTGAACAGCGCGTTGAGCACCTGTTGCCGTCCCTGCTCGATGCGTATGGCGATTTCGACCTCGCGCTCGCGGGTCAAGAGCTCGACCCTCGCCAGCCGTCGCAGGTAGGTGCGTACGGGGTCGTTGTCGCGTGCAGGGTCGCCGACCCGGGGGCGCAGCAGGGCGCCGGGGCGTACCGCCTTCGGCGACGCATGCTCGGTTGCAGGCTCAATCGGCGCCAGATCTGCCGCGGCACTCGGCCGGCGCTGGGTCCGCGCGCCGTCGTCGGCGGGCTCGGGCCTCGACGGGCGCGACCTGGTGGATGGGGTCGGCCGAGCCGACTTCTGGCGTCTCACGGTGTACCCCTGTAGCATTCAAACCGCTCAAAGTCGCGAAACCTGCCAGGTTTCTGCAAAAGCGGGCGCAGGATTGAGAGCAGAACCGCCGGAGCGTCCATCAAATGGCTCATATGTCCACTCGCCGGCCTGGCATTCCGGCGAGCCGAACCCGATGCGGGGACGTCGAGGCGTAGCATGGCGTGTCGGATTCCGCGCGTGCGAGCCGCGGAATGGGATTGGCAGTTACCCTGAAGGGGAGGCGACGTGGCGGACGATGGATGGTCGACTACTCGGGCCTATCGTCTTGTGACGCTAGAGCGTCGTGCAGGTAGGTAGCGTGCCCGACGTAGTGCAGCACGCGCACGCAGCGATCGCCGCCGCGCCATCCGCTGCACACATCCTCGCCCGAGAACTCCTTCGCCCCCGCAAGCAACGCTCGCATGATCTCTGCCGTCAGATCGTGGCCCCCGCCTTCGCAGGCGGTATCCGAACAAGGGATCTGGAATAGCGCGGGGGAACGCTCCACCACGACGTGCCGGATGTACCGGGTACTGCCCACCGTCTGTGAGCTGAAGTGATCGTCAATTTCGATGGATAGCGATACCAGCCCGGCGACGCGATTCTTCAGGCGTGGTGCGGAGTCTTCGCGCTCACGTCGCTCGCGAACGCGCTCCTGTACCTCGAGTTGATGGCGGCGAGTCACCAAAGCCCCCTCCTTCCTTCGACCGAATGTCGTCTCAAGCGCGCGAGTGCGTCATCGCTCCGCACGACGCCCCTCGCGATGCGAACCCCGAAGGCGCTGTCGCTGCGAGGCGCCGGAGCGTGACCGACACCAGCATCGGACCGGAGCGTGACAGATAGGAACACGAGCTATTAGCGCCTTCTGGACCTGTAGTCGTCGCGCCCGTCGCGTTCCCGGCCGCCTCTCGAATCGTTTCGCGGTCGGGCAACGTTGACGGTCAATTGGCGGCCACCCAACGTCGCGCCATCGAGTGCCCCGATCGCGCGCTCCGCATCCGCGTTCGATTCGTACTCGACGAAGGCGAACCCTCGTGAGCGCCCCGTTGGCCGGTCCAGCACGAGAGACGCCGACAGTACGTCGCCGTGCTCTGCAAACATGTCGTGCAGCTGTTGCTCCGTCGTCGAGTAGTCGAGATTGCCAACGTACAGTTTCGTAGCCATTTGCTTGCTTTCTGGTGGCGCCCTGGAGAGTTGCGGGAATGCGCTCGGCGCGGCTGCTCAATTCCGTCGTTCCCACGGTTTGTGGGAACAACCGGGTAACAGCGTCAACTCGTGCGGAACGAACCAAACGGGAAGCCAGACTGAAACCGGCAAGCCTGGTCATAGCACGCCAGGCCACCATGCACCCGACAAATGTCCACGTCGCCGTGGCGGTCGGTCCGCGGTTTTTCGCTGACTGCACCTGGTCACGCGCGTCGAGCGCTGCGGTGTCCTCCGACTGGGCGAGCCAGATCAGGGGGCAAGAATGTTGATCGTCGTCGTCGAGTGTCGCCCACTCAGCAGACCTTTGGGGTGGGGACTCACTCGTGCCGCGGGGTCTCGGGAAGACTCCAAACAGGCAACGCGAATCTGGACCGCGCACACTGGCGGTTCTTCGAGTTCTTGCGCGCCCTCACCCCGCGCCGGGGGCTCGTGAAATCGTTCGACGATCGCGGTCGCGGGCCTAGGTGGAATCGGTCTCTTCCTCCGTCTGAGGCTGGGGGCCTGGGACGATGCCCGCAATGTCCGGATCCTCGCCGTCAGCAGCTCGAGAACCTTTGGTCTGCTCCGCTCGACGTCGGGCCACGCGCTCCGCCTTCTCGCGCTTGCGCGACTGTCGTTCGCGCTCCTTGCGCCGCTTCTCTGCACTGGGGCGAGCTTTCACGTCCACCCCCTGCCGGCCCCCGAGCACGGGGTCCCCCGGTGAGCGAGTGTTTGGTGTTCTGCCCTGAGGTTGTGGGGGTGGCCGCCTACCATCGATTCACCCGCCGGCTATGCCCGCCGCGACCGTCACTGCTGTCACCGCGAGAGCGCTCGCGCGCTAGTGACACATTGATGGATCGGCCGTTGAGCTCCGTCCCGTCCAACTCGGAGATTGCCCGTTGCGCATCGCTGTCGGCGCTGAATTCGATGAACCCAAACCCGCGGGATCGGCCCGTGTCCCGGTCCTGGATCACCGTGGCGTCGAGCACCTCGCCGCACCGACCGAATACCTCGCGCAGGTCCTGCGACGTGGATCCGAAGTGGAGATTCCCCACGAAAAGCTTGATACCCATCACGTCTTACCTTTGTACGGCGCCTCTGCAGAACTCGGTCGAACGCCTGGGCGCTGAGGCTTTCTCCGATGCTCCCGCTTCATTTGGGAACAGCCGGCACGCAGAGCCGACACGCGCAGAGGAAACCCGACGGCTAGCCGTATCTGAGGACCAGGCCCACGCTCTAGCACGTCTGGGAGGGCGAGCGAGCCGTTTTCGGACCACAGCGTGCCGTCTCGGAAGCGCGGCCGAACTCCGCGCATGCGCTGTGCGCCCGCTCCGCGGGGAATTTGTGGATCTCATGATTCTGGTGAACGAGCGTCACCTCCGGCGGCGGCTGCGCAGGTGCGCGGCGGAGCACTGCCCTCCTCGCCGCATGCACCGGCTGCTGGGCAAGGACACGCCTGCGCCACCAACGGTGCCGTTGCCGGAGACGGGCCAGGTGGTCGAGTGTCCGGTGGTGTTTGGATTGCGTCAACGCAACGCGTGGGGAGCCGCCCGAGCCGCACCGCTGCCGGCATCACACCGGAGCAGGATCAGCGCGAGCGTGCGCCCTCGCGATCAGCAAGTTCCGTCCAGTGCCACTGTAGATTGGCTCGGAAGAGCCCGGAGCACTCGTTACCCAACGGAACACGGTCGACCCAGACCCGGGATGGGTCTGAATTGGGTCTTCAGGATGGAAGGGTGGGGTGCCCCGATCACTCCGGGAAGGGGGTGACGCGGGCGGCTCGATGCTGGGCGTCGCGCCAGCGGCCGGCGGCGCGGTCGGTCTTGGCGGCGGTCGGGCGGGTAACGGCCGTCTGGTGGGCAGCGGCGGGGCGGGCACGGGCGGAGCGGCCGGCGCGGGCGCCGGAGGATCCGCTACCGGCGGGCTGGCGGGCGCAACCGGCCAAGGTGGCGACACGGCCCGGTCGCTCCGTTCCGCTGAGTGAATGACGATGCTGGCGACACTCGACCCGGGCACATCGACAGTCGTCGCAGCCTCGTCCACGGAGATGGTGTACGGCACGACAGAGTCGGGCAAGGGACCGCTCATCAGGCGGACTACGAGCAGGGTCGTGCCTTCGTCGAGCGCTCGGAGATCGTCGACATGAGAGCGGAGTCAGAAGAGCTCGAAAAGGAGCTCGAGCTCTTCAACCAGCGGCACGAACGGTTCCGCGACGACGACACCAGCAAGCTCATCGAGCTCAAGACCAAGCGCATGCAAACGCTGCAACGCCGCTTCGAGTGCGAAGCTCGCACGGTGGGGGTGGTGGACACCCCGGGGCGCTCCCGCCCAGTGAGCCGGGCGCCGTGCTCGTCCGGGCCTTCCGTCAGGGTTTGCGGTCCCCGCGAGACTTGTCGGTCCACCGCCGGAGCAGGAGCCCAACGAGAGCAAGGCTTGCCCACGCCCACGCTGCCGTGGGCCCTGGCCCTGCCAAGCGACACCCGCACCCGGAGTCCTCGTTAGTGCTGTTCGCTGCCGGCCCCGCGCCGCCCGCGGAAGCCGGTCCGCTCCCCGCAGTACCGCCACCTGCTCCGGTGATGCCGCCGTCGACGCCTGGGTTGAC
Source organism: uncultured Polyangiaceae bacterium (assembly GCA_964610275.1). Lineage (GTDB taxonomy): Bacteria > Myxococcota_A > Polyangia > Polyangiales > Polyangiaceae > JAFGBI01. The sequence continues at coordinate 5,942 of CAZSVU010000429.1, forward strand.
ACTGCCGTCGTCGCAACCACGCTCGTAGGATGGCGCGATGAACGCGCCCGAGGCGAAACGGTCGCCGGCCGGCAGATCGACGCTCGGCGTCACGTCGGGGCCCACGAGCGGCCAGGCTTTGTCGCCCAGGAAGTTCGGCTTGCAGCCCCAGTAGTAGGACACGGGCAGCTCGTGGTCGGCGATGTCCGTTTCCCACACCGTGCTGCCGCTCTCGACGTGCCCATGGATGATGTTGGTGGTCATGTCCGGAGTGCCGTCATCCTGGAGCGTGCCGACTTCCACCACGGTGCCGAGCAAGTACTGGTAGTTGCTGTGATCATCGAGCGCGATGGCTTCGTCCTCACCCCTTCCGTCCGAGCGCAGTTCGTCGTTCACCACACGGTTTCTGAGGTAGGCGACGTGGGGGCCGGTCGGGCCCCAGTAGTCAGCGATCCCCATCTGCTCCACGGTGTTCGACTCGAAGAGGTTGTTGTTCGACCAGTGGCCGTGCACTGAGATGTCCGGGGGCAGCCACCCCTCGTTCGGAACGGAGCCCTCACTCTGAACGACCTCGTCGGAGTGGTTGTAGCCGAACACGTTTCCACTCGCGCCGGACTGGATGATCATTGCGTGCCGCAGGCTGCGAAATACGTTGTTCTCCACCAGGCAGTCCGTGGTGTGGAAGCCGATCGAGGTGCCGTAGCCGTGGCCCCCGCCTCCGTAGTCGTAGGCGTGATGGAAGTAGTTGTTCTCAATCTGGCAGCCGATAACCGTCTCGGTACCGATGTGCGCCTTGCGCGTCTGGTTGCTCTCGACTTCTCGCATCCAGATGTAGGCGGCGTTCTTCCACTGGATCGTGCCGACATCGCTGTCATTCGTGATCCGC
>CAZSVU010000430.1:0-6805 GCA_964610275.1 uncultured Polyangiaceae bacterium
CCGTCAGAATGAACGCCGCACCGCTCGTCTTCTGCGCACGTGAATAGTAGACTCGCAGCCGATGGATGACTCGCAGCCGATGGATGACTCGCAGCCGATGGATGACTCGCAGCCCGTTGTATCCGCGGTTATGCCTTGCCTCGATGAAGTCGAGACCTTGGAGGTCTGCATTCGGAAGGCCCAGCGCGGCATCGAGGCGTCCGGGTACCCGGGCGAGGTGGTCGTGGCGGACAACGGGTCGCGGGACGGATCCGTCGAACTTGCCGAGCGGCTGGGTGCCCGGGTCATTCATCAACCCATCCGGGGATACGGAGCCGCGCTTCAGGCCGGCATCCGGGCAGCCCGTGGCGACTACATCGTGATGGCGGACGCTGACGACTCCTACGACTGGGAGTCGATCCCAGAGTTCGTGGCTCCGCTAGCGTCGGGGGCCGATTTCGTCATCGGGAACCGGTTTCGTGGAGGTATCGAGCCTGGGGGCATGCCGCCACTGCACCGCTACCTCGGTAATCCCGTGCTGTCGAAGCTGGCGCGATTCACCTACCGAGTTCCCGTCGGCGACTTCCACTGCGGCATGCGTGCGTTCACCCGAGAAGCGTTCCGCGTCATGAAGCCGCAGACCAGCGGTATGGAGTTTGCTACCGAGATGCTGGTACGCGCAGGACGGGCCCGGCTGCGGATCGAGGAGGTGCCGACGAAGTTGTTTCCGGACGGTCGGCGGCGACCGCCTCACCTCCGGTCCTTCCGCGATGGATGGCGACATTTGCGCTTCATCCTGACCTACGCCCCCAACACGCTCTACTTGGCCCCCGGTGTCGCCTTGTTGGTCCCTGGTATCGCGTTGCTACTGACCTTGGCGCCCGGCCCAGTACGCCTGGGAGGGTTCTACCTGGGCTCTCACTTCCTGGCTCTCGGGTCCATCCTGACCCTCTTGGGCGTCATGGTGGTCTGCATGGGTGTGGTCGCGCGGGTCGCCGTATGGATGGACTACCCCGTGCTCCACGACCCGGCGGTGCAGTGGCTGCGCCGACGCTTCAGTCCCGAACCGGCTCTGCTGGTAGGCGCCGTGTTGGTGACCGGAGGTCTACTGACGGATCTGGTCCTGTTGGGACGCTATCTCACCGTGCGTGCCCCGATGGAGGATTCGGTCCACGGCGCCTTCGTGGCCACGATCGCCATCGCGGTGGGGGCCACCATCATCTTCTCTTCGTTCCTACTGCACCTCTTGCTGCAACATTCGCGCAATCTGGTGAAGGAGCGAGAATCCAGGGCACCGCCGCCACTCCCATGACGGAGACCGCCGTCGCTGCACCGACCGAGCTTCCGCTGGTATCGGTCGTCGTTCCGGTTCTGAACGGCGAAGCGCGCTTGGGGGATTCGCTCGCCGCTCTGTTCCAACAGGACTATCCCCGAGAACGCTACGAGGTCATCGTCGCGGACGCCCGCTCGATGGACGGTAGCCGCGAGTTGGCGGAACGTTTTGGCTGTCGGGTCGTGGACAACCCGGGTATCACGGTGGCGGCGGGGCGCAACGCCGGGGTGCGTGCTGCCAGGGGCACCCTGATCGCTTTCTCCGAAGACGACATCGTCGTACCACGTGGATGGCTCCGTGCCGCGGTATGCGGAATGGAGGAACACTTGGCCGCCGGCGTGGGAGGGCCGACGCCCATTCCCGAGGATGCGGGGGGCTGGTCCCGGGCCGTGAACGCCGTGTTCCGGCTCGCCTCGGAAAAGGGAGGTGCCGTACAGTCGGATCGCGTCGCAACTGGCGAGGTCGAGGATCTTCCGGGCGGCAATGCCGTCTACCGAACCAGTGCACTCCGCGAGGTCGGGCCCATCGACGAACGCCTGACCACGGCCGAGGACGTCGACTTGCATCGCCGGATGCGGGCAGCGGGGCTGCGGCTCGTGATGCTGCCGGAGCTGCAAGTGGAGCACCGCAAGCGCGATACCGTGCGCGGGTTCTTCCACCAGATGGCTCGCTTTGCCGTGGGGCGAGTCCAACTTCAGCGACGTGGCCCCGGCGCTTTGGGTCGCCTGCATAAGGCGACTGGCTTTCTCGGCCTCGTGCTCGGGACCGGGCTCGTCGCCTTGGCAGCTACGGACGTGATCTTCGCCCTCGGGGTCATCTTTGCCGGCTGGGCCGTTGCGATGTTGGTGGCGTTGCACCGAGGGGAAAGGGGCGCGGCGGTCCATCTCTTCCCGTTGGCCATGGCGGTGTTTCTCGCCGGCTGGAGCTGGGGAATGTGGTCGGAGACGCTGTTGCCCAGCACGGACCCACGAAGACCGGGGTTGTGGCACAAGCTGAGCGCTGCGGCGTCGACTACCGGTGTGCGCGCCGGGACGGGGGGCTGGGTGGTGCTGGGGCTCTTTCTGACGACGAAGCTGGGATTGTTGGCGGTGCTGGCAGTCCGTGCGCCTCTGGTGATGGATGAGTTTCAGCAGGGGGGATTCGCCCGACACATCGACGCTGGCTACTACTCGGCGGTCACCCCGTTCAAGACGGTCCTGTTCACCTACCTTTACTACTTGCCTCGTCTTTGGCTGGACCGTGCCAGCTCCATCCTCGTGGCTTGCCGAGGGCTCACTCTCGGCGTGGTCGTGGTGACGTTGGCGGTCCTGTATGCCGTGTCGCGGCGACTGGGGCGAACGCGGGTCGAAAGCTCCCTCGTGGTGGTGATGACACTCGGCTTTTCCACCTTCATGGAGCGGAGCTTCCGCCTGCGGGCCGAGCCCTCCGCGCTCTTGTTCGCCACCCTGGCATTGCTCACGGCATTGCCCTCGAAGCAGACGGAGACCCGCCCGTATCGCGGAGTGCTGCCGGGACTCCTGCTCGGGGGCGCCTTCCTGTGCACTCAGAAGGCCATCTGGTTCGGGGTGAGCCTCGGCCTTGCCGGTGCTGTCTCTGAGTGGCGGCGGGGCGGCACCAGGGGCGCATTGACGTGGCTCGGTGGGCTCGCGGTGGGCGGCGGAAGCACCCTGGTTGCCTACTGCTTCGCGTTCTGGCCGGCATCGCCGGAGACGGTGTTCCGCGGAGTCTTCTTGCGCTCGGCGCGCTTCGGACTGGAGCACGAGCGCGTGTATCAGGACCTGGGGAAGTTCCTGTACCAGACCTGGACGCGCAACAGCTGGCTCTACGCAGGTGCAGTCGCCGGATTCCTCGTGGCGGCGACTCGTCTTCGAACCAATCCGCGCGCGGTGACGGCCTGGGGGATGACGGCGATGATGGCGGGCTTCGTCCTCACGTGGAAGCAGCCCTGGCCGTACGTCTTCACGTGGCTCATTCCGTTTGCTGGCCTGTGGTTTCCGGAGCTCATTCGGGTTCTAGTCCACAGGCTCGCGACCGGGGGGAGGTCGATACACGGACATGACGTCGCTCTGGCCGTCGCTCTCGCGACCGCGCTGGGGTGCAGCTTTCCGAGGAACATCGAGACTCTTGGCTTCAGCAACGCCCGTCAGCTGGAGTTCGTCGATCACGTCGAGTCGCTCTTGAGCGCGAACGATACCTACCAGGACGGTATTGGGATGGTCAGTACGCGGGCTCGCTCCGGGAGCGTGTGGTGGGACGTCCACGCCATCACCCGTATCCGCGCCGCCGCCGCTCGGGGGGACTATTCGGAGCTCGAAGACGCGGTGCGAGACGACCCGAAGGTGCTGGTGATGACGTACCGGCTTGCAGCCGTGTGGGACCACCTCGCGCCGTTGGTGGAGCGCTCCCACGTGCCGGTGGACCGCGGGCTGCTCGTGGCGGGCCATCGACTGAGTCCTGGTGTCTCGCACAACAGATTTCGCGTGCGCTGGCCTGGCCGCTACGGCGTCGTCGACGCCGACGGGCGTCCCGTGGCGCGACCGCTGACCTTGAACGGAAAGACCACCGAGAGCGAGATCTTCCTCTCGACCGGCGAGCACGAGGTCTCGGCCGAGCGTTGCCCGGGCTGCACCCTGATTCCCGCCGACCTCGTGGGCAGGGTGGTGCCACGTGGATCCCCCGAAGCGGCAGACCTATTCCGTGCTCCCTACACCCGCTGACGGAAGCTTGGCACCGGTGTGGACGGAGCCGAGCGGCGCGAACCGGGAGTGGTTGCGTGCGTGCGCCGGCGGCGATCTAGCCGTTCGTGACCGCCGACTTGGGCGCGTGGCCCGGCCGGATCACGTCCAGGTATCCGAAGCGATCCGCTTGCCCGGCCCAGGTGGCATTGGGGTGTTCCACCGTGATGACGCGGCGCTCGGCATGCCTGGGAAGATCGACCACGCCGTGGCGTGCGTACTCCGCGCGATAGGGAGCTAGTCCGCTCATCTCCGGTCGAGTCCTGCGCAGCAGGTGCAAGATGGCGAGCTTGTCGCGAAGCGTTTCTTGCGGATGCCCGACCATCAGTGACATGTACACGGCGATGCCGTGCTGCTTGGCGATCTCGCAGGTTCGGTAGATGTCCTCGACCCGAATTTCCTTGTTGTAGATGTCGAGCATGCGCTGGCTGCCGGCCTCGGCGCCAATGTAGAAGCCACGACAGCCGCTTCGGGCCATGAGCTTCACGAGTTCCTCGTCGGACCCGGCGTCCACGCGAGTCTCACAGGCCCACTCGATGTTCGTGCCGTGCTTCAGCAGGAGTTCAGCGAGTTCTCGCACGCGCTTGTGGTTGGCGGTGAACAGGTCTTCTCGAAAGTAGATGCCAGCGCAGCCGAATTCTCGCTTCAAGAACTGGATGTCGTCCAAGATGCGCGCGGCGCTTTGTGCGCGGTACAGTCTTCCCCAGATGTCTCGCACGCCACAGAAGGAGCAGGTGTACGGACAACTGCGCGAAGTGCACAGGTTGAAGACGGGGGTCGTCGGCGAGAAGCCGAAGCTGAGCTGGTAGCCGCGTGGGCGATCCATGAAGAGGGCGAAGTCGGCCCGCGGCAGGACGTCCAAGTCGTCGATGCGCGGGGTGCGAAGGGTCACCCCGCGTGGGTACTTTCCTGCGACCAGATCGTTGACTACATACTCCCCCTCGCCCTGAACGACGTAGTCGACCCGCGGGGGAATGGTGCGGGGAAACACCGACGAATGCGGCCCACCGACGGCAATGGGGCCGCGAAAGCCCTCGGCCTCCAGCAGGTCCAGAATCCGCAGACAGTCTGCGAAGAAGGGGGTCGACGCATAGATGCCCACGAAGTCGAACTCTTGCCCCGAGTCTCGCCACACCCCCGGCTGTGCGAAGCGATCGAGCAAGCGGACCGTGTGGCCCTGCTGCTTCAGCACGGCGGACAAGTAGCCCAGCCCGAGCGGAAAACGCCTCTCCCCCAGGCCGAAGCCGCGCAGCAAGCGCTGTTGCGCGCCAGTCGGCAGTACAGCCACGTAGGGCCTGAGCCAGCCGCGCACGGGCTCCGGAACGGCCGCTCGCCAAGCGGAATCCTGCGGGGTTTGGCGGGGTGGCCCGTTGTTGATGAGCAGCACGCGCACGGCGTGACCCTAGCATACCGACATGTGGGGCACTGGTCAGGTTCGAGAAATGGCGTCCACCACAGCGTCCACGACTTCGGTCTGCTGATCCGGCGAGAGGTCGGGATGGATCGGCAGCGCTAGGACGTCGTCGGCCGCCCGCTCGCTGTGCGGAAGAGTGCCCTTCGCGTACCCCAGCGCACGGAAGCACGGCTGCAAGTGCAGTGGGGTCGAATAGTAGACTTCATGCCCGATTCCAAGCCGCTTGAGCTCTTCCCGAAGCGTTTGGCGTTGCCGCACGCGGATCACGAACTGGTGGTAGACATGGCGCTGGCCGGGCGCTTCGTACGGCAACACCACTGCCGGTCGATCGAGTGGCCCCTGGTCGACCGTGGTCGTGTCGCACCGCTCACGGAAGAGCTCGCGGTAGCGCGCAGCATTGGCCTGGCGGCGTGCGGTCCACGCATCCAAGTATCGCAGCTTGACGCGCAGTACTGCCGCCTGCAGTGCGTCGAGGCGGAAGTTCCCACCCACGAGGGGGTGATAGTACTTTGGCGTCGCGCCGTGGCTGCGCAGCTGGCGGAGCCGCTCGGCCCGCTCCCGGTCGCGGCAGACCACCATGCCGGCGTCTCCAGCGCCACCGAGGTTCTTCGAGGGGAAGAAGCTGAAGCAGCCGTAGTGGCCGAGCGAGCCGGCTGGGCCTTCCTGTGACCGGGCTCCTAGCGACTGACAGGCATCCTCGATGACGACCAAAGCGTGGCGTTCGGCGAGTTTCCGGAGTGGCTGCAGGTCTGCCATCTGGCCGAACAGGTGCACCGGGATGAGGGCACGGGTTCGTTGGGTGACCGCTGGCGCCACGAGGGCTGGGTCGAGGTTGAAGGTTGCGGGATCGATGTCGACGAATACCGGAGTGGCCCCCACCCGGCTGATGGCGCCCGCCGTCGCGAAGAAGGAGAATGAGCTCGTGATGACTTCGTCGCCGGCCCCAATCCCTGCGGACATCAACGAGACGAGAAGTGCGTCGGTTCCGGACGAGACTCCGATGCCATAGTCCGCACCGCAATACGCCGCGAGTTCGCGTTCGAAGGCTTCCACTTCCGGGCCGAGGATGAAGCGCTGGGAACGAAAGACGTCCGCCATGGCTTCTTCGACCTCGGCTCGGATGGACTGATACTGACTGGAGAGGTCCAGAAACGGCACGGGCATGAGCGGCAGCACTCTCGTGCAACCATCGCGCCCTCGTCAAGGTAGCTGCCCATCCTTGATCCATGTTTCGGCGGCCGCCAGCGGGCGCCGAAACATGGGATGGGTTTCGTGACCGGGTCCGGGGACCGTGACCGGGCCCGCGACGGCGACGGGTAGACCGCGACCGATGCCGGGACGGGG
>CAZSVU010000431.1:0-6798 GCA_964610275.1 uncultured Polyangiaceae bacterium
CACTTGGAGCGGGAGGACCGCCTCGGCCTGGATGAATACGAGTGTGGCCTGCAGAATGATCTCTGGGCCTACCTGAGCGAGACCGGGAAGTATCAACGTCCGCTCGTGTGCCGTGACTATGCATTTCCGATCGAGCTGTTCGATCGGCACTCGTACGAGAAGGGTGCGCTCGTCCTTCACATGCTCAGGCGGGAGCTGTCCGATGCCGTCTTCTGGAAGGGTGTCCGGCAGTACCTAGAAAACGGCGCCAATGGCATCGTCGAAACGAACGACCTGCAACGTGCGCTGGAGGACGCGAGCGGAGTGTCCCTGGATGCTTTCTTCGATCAGTGGGTGTACCGCCCCGGCCACCCCGTGCTCAAGGTGAAGATCAACTGGGAGCAGGGACAACTCCACGTGACCGTGCGGCAGACACAGAAGACGGGTGAGGTCCCTGTGTTCCGCTTCAGGTTGCAGGTTGCCGTCGGCACGAAGCGGGGCGAGCCGCGACTCTATGAGAAACGGGTCGATGCCGTGCGGGATGCCCTGGTGGTTCGGCTCCCAGAGCGTCCGAGTTGGGTGGCGGTCGACCCCCAATTGCGGGTGGCAGGCAAGGTCACCTTGGAGGCCCCGGCCGACATGCTGAGAGCCCAGCTACGGCGTGGGACCACCGCCCGAATCCGCGCCGCGGCCGCCGACGCTCTCTCGGGACGCAGTGATGGTCCCACCGTCCGGACGCTGGGAGACGTCCTGAGTCGCTCACAGGAAGCCTGGATGGTGCGCGATCGCTGTGCTCGCGCGCTCACCCGAATCCGAGGCGAGGAATCCTTCGCACATCTGCAACGAAATGCCAGTGCGGATCACCCCAAAGTCCGGCGCGCCGTCGCGGCTGGCTTGGGCCGTTTTCCGGAAGCCGCCCGCACGTTGACCAAACTGGCCAAACAGGACGAAAGCTACCTGGTGGCCGCCGAGGCCGCGCGTGCGCTGGGCCGAACGCGAGCCCGAGGAGCATTGAGGACACTGGTTCCGCTCCTGCGGCAAGCCTCGTGGGGGGATGTCTGCCTGGCTGGGGCCTTGGACGGCCTCGCAGCACTCCGCGATGAGGAGGCCGTGGCGCATGTCATCCGCCACACACGCTACGGCGTGGCGCCGCGGGGGCGACGGTCCGCCGTGTCGGCGCTGGCGAGCTTGACCGACGATCGCAGTGCGAGGCGCCATCTCGAGGACCTGCTCGATGACGCCGATCCGCACTTGCGAGTCAGTGTGGCTCACGCATTGAAGGTGTTGGGGGACGCGCGCGCGCGTCCCGCTCTGCGACGGCGCCTCGACCGCGAATCGGACGGTCGCGTAGCGCGTGCGCTGAAAGAGACCTTGCGCGATCTCAGCGATGGCTCGACACGAGAGCAGAAGCGCCTCGCCGACGAACTCGAAGAGCTGCGCACGGACTTCGCCGAGCTGAAGGTGCGCTTGGCCAAGCTGGAGAGCTCGGGCTCGTCGCGCCGACGCGTCCCCGCCCAACCGAGGAGCTCACGCAAACGTCACCAGAGGTAGTCCAGACATGACCGATGACCTGGTACGTCTAGAACGACGCGGCCACGCGGCGGTGCTCACCATCAACCGGCCAGAGCGAATGAACTCGCTGTCGCGGGCCACCTTGGCCGTCTTCGCCGCTGCCGGCCGCCAACTCCGGCGAGACAGCGAAATCAGAGCTGTCGTCGTCACCGGGGTCGGCGATCGGGCGTTCTGCGCCGGCGCAGACCTCACGGAGCGGCAGCACATGACCGCAGCGCAGGTGCGCGAGCAACTCGTCGCGTACCGCACCGACCTGGGTTGGCTGGATCGGTTTCCCTGCCCGGTCGTCGCCGCCATCAATGGCGTGGCGTTGGGGGGCGGGCTGGAGCTGGCCCTCCGGTGCGATTTGCGCGTGGCCGCGGAACACGCGGAACTGGGACTTCCCGAGACCGGTCTCGGCATCATCCCCGGTGCAGGCGGGACTCAGCAGTTGCCCCGACTGGTGGGTGCAGCCCGCGCCAAGGAGCTCATCTTGCTCGGACGGCGCGTGCGTGCCCCGGAGGCCGAACGGATCGGCCTGGTCAATCGCGTTACCCCTACCGGCGAGTCAGTGCTGGAAGACTGCCTGAGCTGGATCGCTCCCATTCTCCAGGGTGCCTCGGTGGCACAGCGAGCGGCCCTGGCAGCCATCGACGCCGCTGCAAGCGGCACCCTCGAGTCCGGTCAAGAGCTCGAGCTGATGTTCTACGACTCGTGTCTGCGCAGCGAGGACCGACAGGAGGCGCTGGCAGCTTTCAGCGAGAAGCGTCGGCCCAACTTCAAGGGCCGCTGATCACTGGGCGGGCGGCGTCACCAGAACCGACGGTCTCCTGCTCCCCGGGCTCACGCGAACCAAGCAGAACTTCTTCACGGGGCGCCGCGACGTGGCGTCTCGACCCAACCCCCAGAGCCCGACTTCGAGACGCAGCTCGTCCCCTCGCGCCAAAGGCGCCAAGTCGAGATTCCCCGGCCAGTTCCGACTGAGGGTGAGGGGCGCCCCGGGAAACAGCAACTGCTCCTCGCCGCTGCCGCGCTCGTCGCCAAACTCCGTAGCTTTCCCGCCGCGCACCACGGTGCCGGCAAACGCAAGCGCTCCGTCGTTGCTTCGCAGCAAGGAGTGCGTTCGGTCGTCCTCGGCCGAGGCTTTGACGTCGATCGTCACCCCCCATCCACCTTTGACTTTCACCGCCCTCGCCTTCGGGAAAAAGCGGGCACCGGCAACGTCTATCTGGAGTCCCTCCGGTTTCACCAGATAGCGCACCTCACGTTCCTTCACTTCGACGTCGTAGTTGCCCTCGCGATCCGCCACATCTTCATTCGTCGGGGTGACGTCGGTCGTCTCGGGAGGGGTCTCCGATGTGGCGCCCGGTGCGGGCGCAGTCTCCTCGGCACGGGCCACGCTGGGCGCTGGCGCCGTCTGGGCCGCGGGCGATGCGCTGCTGCAACCCAGCCCGCCACACACCAGACCCATCAGCATCAACCGGGAGTAGATCGAGAGCTGGTCCTGCGCCGCCATACGCTCAGCTTACCGGATGGTACCCACCACCGACAACGAACCGTGTCACTCCTCGGGGTAGTCGGCCGAGTCGGGGATTTCGTGTAGTCTTCCGCCACCGCGGACGGGTATGGCGCGTGCCGCCGCGACCTTCTCCAGCGTCGCGGCCAGTCCGTCCCGGTCGCGCACCGCCGGCAGAAAGGCTCGCCGGCCATCCCAGAGATCCAAGGCCAGGACCTCCTGATCCAACACCACCTGGTCGATCTGTGCCCACTTGTAGCGGCGCACTCGCGGGATGGTGAAGGAGACGACGTCGCGGTACTCGATGCCGTCGTGCCGCACCTGCACGCCACGCATGCTCAGTCGAATCATCGACGCGCTCGCGCTAACGGCCAGCGCGATGGCCAGGACGCGCGCACCCACCACGCGGTGAATGTCCTGTTCCACGACGTAGGTGAAGAGCCAGGAATTCGATGGGCTCCTCTCGCCGAGCACCACCAAGCCGATCACCACGAGCGCCACCAGAACATGCACGAAGGTGGGCAAACGCACACTCCAAGGCGGACCGAACGTCTCGTCCGCTGGCCGGTACGACATGTTGAATCCGGGAGGGCGCGAAGGGCGTGCCACGAGGAGCTGAACCTAGCGCTGAGCCCCCGTCGGGGGAAGCACCGCCCCGAGTCAGCTTGCTGTCAGAGCTGTAACGTCGTAATCACACCAAAATCTCACTGCCGCGGACGCTGCCCGTGCCGGCCCTGGTTTCCAGACGTGCTCCTCACTCTACCCACCTGCGTTCCCGCAGCGTTCGCGCCATGGCGGACCGCATGCTGCGCGCGCTGTCGATCGAGACGGCGGAGCTCAGCGTGCTCTTGACCGACGACACCGCCATCCGCTCACTCAACCAACACTATCGACGCCACGACGCTCCCACCGACGTTCTCGCGTTCCCATTGGAGGACGCGGATACCAGCCATCGAGCGGCACCCTCCACGCGAGTGCTCGGAGACATCGTCATCTCAATCGACACGGCAAAGCGACAAGCTGGCGAGCTGGGACATTTGCTCCATCAGGAAATCATGTGGCTGCTGGCGCATGGGTTGCTGCATCTGCTGGGCTACGATCACGAAACGACCGCCGACCGACGTCGCATGGACGAGATGACCGAGCGATTGGTGGAAGCCGCCACCTTTGGCGCGGCGCCAACCTCCCTACCGGATATCGGTCAGAGGGCCCGCCAATATCGGTGAGCTCTGGTCGTGGAAGGCGGTGACGCTGGTGGTGCGGGCTTCGCGCAACTGATTCGGATTTGTGGTCTAAGTTCGCGCTGGGACTCATGAAGTACGATTGTGCGCGACGAACGCCGAGCCACCGAAAGCGCCCGGCCCAGGCGTCCAGAGGGGCGGAAATCGTGCCGTCTGAGGCCACCCGGGCGCCGGTCCGGCAGAAAAAATGCTCGATCGCGAGCTGAACTTCCTTGAAAGGCAAAAACGCCCCTGTTATCGGTGCCCCAACCTTGTCGGTTCAAACGGCGCTCATTGAGTTGCCCTAGTGGCCGCGAGGCGGAAGACGGCGTCAGGTTGGTTCGCACAGGAGGAATCGCATGGCTGGCAAGAGGCTGACAAAGGCGCAGGTCGTAACTGAGCTCGCCAATGCCACGGACTTGGACAAGAAGAGCATCAATCGAGTCTTCGAGGCTATTCAGGAGCTCATTCGTAAGCAACTCACGGGGAGGGGCCCCGGTGAGTTCGTGATTCCCGGGTTGGTCAAGCTTCGCGTCGTGAAGAAGCCGGCCACCAAGGAGCGTCAGGGGATCAATCCGTTCACGAAGGAGCCGATCACGATCCCGGCCAAGCCCGCGAGCAAGAAGGTTCGCGCAACGGCGCTCAAGGCCCTGAAGGATCTGGTTCAGTAGCGGCACCGGATCGGGCGCACCGCAAGGTGCAGGCCCGGCGGTGACAAAGCGACGCGTCCCCGCCCCTCTCTGAGGGTGCGGGGACGTTCGCTTTGTGGGCAAGCACGGCACCCCACTGCGGGAGCGGATCACCAGTAAAACGTGATGCCGCCGCGGAACAGACCGCCACCGGACGCGTTCGTCGTTCGCCCTGTATCTGGGTCGGTGAACTCAGGCTCGTCGCGGGCAGCGTCATCCACCCGCCCGCGCACGAAGCCCATCAGGTCCAGATTCAGCGCCACCAACGGTGACACGCGAAATTCGAGCCCGAATCCGAGCTGCCCGCCAAAGTAGCTGTACTCCCGGTCTTCGACGTCGCCGAAGTCGTCTTCGACCTCGACCTCAGCGCCGCTGATGCCAAACCCACCCAACATGTACACCTGCACCGGGTTCCGCGGGTTGAAGTACAGGATCCCGTTGACCATCATCCCCGTCTCACGGCGCCGGTTGCCCGCCCAATCGGTACCTCCGACGGTGTCCAAGCCGAAGTCCAGGGCGAAGCGCGGCACCGGGCGAAACCGATAGCTGGCTCCCACGCCACCCATGCCAGCGTCCGAGTCCTTGTCCTGGCTGTCACCCATCATCACGCCCTCGAGGCGCAAATTCAGGCCATGGCGGCGCCGATGTCGGGGCTTCGGCGGGGGTGGCTTCTTGGTCGTGGGCTGGATGACCACGACCTTGGGGGGAGGCTCACCTTCGGGCGTGTAGACCACCACCTGCGGAGGCGAGGTGCGGCTCATGCGCGGCCCCCGTTCCGGAGGCAGTGTCACGGGCTCGGGGTCGGCCGGGTCCGCATCCGAGTCGTCGAACTCGTCGCTTTCCCCGCCGGGTTCCTCGTCACAGAACCACCCGCCAGGCGGGCACTCGTCGTCCCCATCCTGGGCAAGAGCCGTGGCCGGAAGCCCCAATAGGGTCAGAGAGGCCACGAGTGCCATGCTGTGCCGCATCGTCACTGCTCCTTTTCTGCGTTGAGACTAGCAACCTCGATGCCAGTTTCCAGGCGTCATTGTCGGGCATTTTTCCGGGCAGACGCGGAGTTACGGTGGGCAGCGTGGAGAGCCGTTTACAGCGCAGTGGCGCCGGGAATACTCATGCTGCAGGAGCGATGGCCGTCGTCACCGTCAAATCAGGGCATGTGCAGCCGGTCTGGGCAGGCCACCCGTGGGTGTACGCTCAGGCCGTCGAGCGGGTGGACGGCGGGGCCGCGCCCGGTGACGAAGTGCTGGTGGTCGACCCACGGGGTCGTCCCCTGGGACGGGGACTGTATTCTCCTGGGTCTGCAATTCCAGTCCGCCTGTATACGCGAAAGACCGATCTCCCGTTTGACAGTGCCCTGCTGACTCGGCGCCTCGAACGTGCGGTGGAGCGCAGGCGGCGGCTGGGGCTGCCTTCGGACCAGACCACCGGGTACCGACTGGTGCACGCGGAGGGAGACGATCTGCCCGGTCTCGTCGTGGACTGCTTCGGAGACATCGCGGTGGTGCAGTTCGGCACACTCGGCATGAAACGCCGGCAGTCTCTAATCCTGGAAGCCGTCTCTCATGCTGTGCGTCCACGAGCCATCGTGGACCGGACTTCGCCGAAGATCGCCCAAACCGAAGGGTTCGAGGCGGCCAGTGGGGTGGTGGCCGGCGACACGACCGCCGCGAACCTCTCGTTTCTTGAGTTGGGCTCGAGGTATCGCATCCCACTGGAGGTCGCGCAGAAGACGGGATTCTATCTGGACCAGCGCCCACTACGGCAGCGCGTGTGTGCGCTGTCCGCAGGGCGCGACGTGCTGGATGCCTTCGCGCTCGTGGGCGCCATGTCAATCGCCGCAGTA
>CAZSVU010000432.1:0-6782 GCA_964610275.1 uncultured Polyangiaceae bacterium
CGGGCTATCAATGGTTCCGTACTCCACCCAATACGCTCGGGAGTTGTCGGCAGCGAGCGCGCGCACGTCGCCGCCAGCGTGAAATTCACAGACGGAGTCCATGGCTTCGGTGCACGGCCTCGCTGCCTCGCAGATATGGTCCGAGGAGCACGCCAACCCTTCCTCGCAATGCTCCAGCGCCACAATCTCGGCCTCTCCGGTCCAGGGTGGTCCACTCCAGAACTCCTCGTCATCGTTCACTCCTAGGTTCATGGCCTCGAGTTCGGTCCCACCCGGCAGGCACGGACCGCCCAACGTTCCCGGAACGCCCGGAGCCCCTGCTGCTCCCCCGCCACCATAGGGCCCGCCGCCGTCGCAGACGCAAGGGCTGAATGCATCTCCCGTGTCCTCGCACGTGCGTGTGCCGCTGGTACAGATCGAGGTGGCACACGTCCGGACTTCTCCCGGCGCACATTGCACCGGCGTCCCGCCGGCTCCAAGGTAGTCAGGGAGGCCGGGCCTATCACCCGCGGCACCCGCAACCGGCAAGGCACCACCAACACCGACGGACGCTCCCCCGCTCCCGGCGTGTCCCACGTTTCCTGCGGCTCCTCCACTCCCCTCAGGGGCGCGTCCGCCCCCGGTCCCGTCGTCGGCGGCGGACTGGTCCACGACCATCTTCCCGTTGCAACTCACCAACAGTGCCGCTGCAGACCACATGGCGATTCGGACATGACTCATGGCACTCGCTCCCTTCCCTCATCCTCGTTTGCTACTCCATCCTCCGAAGGCTGCTCCAGAAAGCCTCGCGCTCGATCGACGAGCGGGCTGTTGGGGTTCTGCTGCACGAACCGGCGCGCTTCCGCCGCTGCCCGTTCGGTCTGGCCCGCGCTCGACAGCGCTTCGATGCGCAACAGCGACGCCTCTGCGTCGAGTTGTCGCCCCTTCCAGGTACTCTGATAGCGGTCGAGCTCTCTCAGAGCCTGATTCGTGTCACCTGAGCCCAGAGCAACTCGGGCGCGCTGCAAGGCCGCAAGCTCGTCGGCCAGGGTCGCCGTCTCCCGTGTCGGCCCCCCGGCGCGCCCAGCAGACCGGTCGGGAGGAGCAGAAGCCGGTGCATCTGGGGACTCCTCAGTCGCTCGGGGCGGTTCGGGTGAACGCAGACTGGCTGCCTGCTGCACGGACCGACCGGCCACACCGTGGACTGCCTCGGGAGCGATATCGATGCTCTGGTGCTGCCGAGGCAGCAGTAGCAGGACACCACCAACGAGCGCAGCGGCGGCCAACGCGGCACCCACCCGAAACCGCCACCGTGAAGCCGACCAACGACGCGGCCCAGAAGCGAGCCGTTCGCCCTGTCGCGACGCATCGGCCACGCGCCTGAGGAACTGCGCGTCCGGCTGCTCTTGGCGCGCAGCCTCGAACAGCCGACTGGCAAGCTCGTCCACGGGGCCTCGGGTCACGGGGACCTCCGAAACGGGTTTCGGTCCTCGACAGATGCAAGCAGATCGCCAAACCGGCTCCGAGCACGGCGCAGCCGCGACGCAGCCGTGCCCACCGGGATGGCTTCCAGGTTGGCAATCTCGGCCACTTCGAGTTGCTCAATCTCGGCCAGCACGAGGACTCGGGTGAGCTCCTCCGGCAGTTGGCGCAACAGCTCATCCAAGAGCGCCCGAGCTCGATGGAGCTCGGTCAGCTCCTCCGGTCCCTGTCCCTCTGGCGCTGCGCGGTCAATGGGGTCTTCCAGCAGCTCCCGCCGACGGCTGAGTCCTCGTCTGGCATTGCTCGCCACGCGGATCGCCGTCCCATACAGAAACGCCCGGGCCCGCTCCGGAGCAATGCCATCCATCTTGCGCGCTGCGACCATGAAGACCTGTTGCGTTGCGTCGTCGGCGTCGGCCGACGACAGGCCCATTCGGCGAAGCACCCGCCACACGAATGCGCCGTACTCGCTCACGAGACTGTCGAAGCTACGCCGGATGCTCGGCTCGGCACTGGATCCGGTCCGCGCGGCTTCGCTGCGCGGCCGACTCCCGAGTCTCATGATCGCCCCATGTCCGGATCCGCGCGCCACGATCACGGGATCAGGATCAATGCGCCCAAAGCTCCTGAGAAACCGACGCTTCTGGTCCGATAGAGCACTTCGGAAGCAGCGTAGTACTCATACCTCGTGAGCGGAGTCACCGCCCCAGCCTGTGCCTCGACGCCCACCGGCCCGCCAACCCACCAGCGAAGGCGCGCATGCGCCAGGGCCGCCACCCATAGCCCCGAGTCTTTCTGACTCGTCGATCCCGTGCCCGATGCCCCGGTTGCACCCAGGTCGATCCCTGCGCACGCCCAGAGCCCCGCCTTCGTACCCCCAAGCCCGACCGGGCAGAACCCACCGCGCACGGCGACGATCCAGTGGCGGACCTCGCCGACGGCAGTGTTCGTCGATCCCAGCGCACCGATCGCGCCAATGCTCGCCGCCCATTCTCCGAGAGCCGGGGTGCGCGCGCTGTCGACCTCCGCGAAAGCAGACGCAAATGCGAGCGCATCGGGCGCCACTCCGGTGACGGCTCCGCCCCGAATGCCCGCCAACCACACCCGGCGCTCCGCCTGGTGGCCGAGCCGAGCGGTGGGCGGCGACCCTTGCGCTCCCAGCGGCCGCAGATCTTCCGGGGGCGGGCTCGCGGTGCGCGGCGCCGCACCCGCAGGTACCGGCTGAGCTGCCGCCAAAGGACTCGGCGCTGGGGTCGCAAGGGGCGCAGCGGCAGGACTGGCATTCGCGGAATCGCTCGGATCCCCTGCATCACTGGTGGGCTCAGCAGGGGATGGCTGCGGCTGGTCCGGATTGAGGGAAAGGGCCAAGCTGAGCGCAAGCGCGTCCACCACTCTGTCGCAGCTCGGGTCGCGAATCTGCGACATGGCGATCGTGCCGCGCTCGGTCTCGCGTTCCAGCCGCCCGGTGCTCCCGGCGTCGGTTGCCGCCACGGTCACGACGAAGTCCACATGGTCACCGGGTTGGGCCAATCGCGCCCAGCTCGCGCGGTCACCCAAACGCTCCAGGAATTGGGACCCGTCGGGACAGTCCTGCGAGCTCCGATACCAGACGATGGCCGGGTTCTGGGGATCTGCGCCAGTAGACGGCGACACCGCCAGCACCAGGGCCACGACGCACCCGTTGCTCCACCTCATGCTCCACATCCGCGCGGCATCATAGCAGTCCAGATGTGATGCGTCCTTGGTTCACGACGCTGTCTCCGCCAGCGGCATCACCCAGCGCGCGAGCTGTTCGGGCGCGGCCTCGGCAGCGCGCACTCCGTGTTCAGAAGCTTCCACGAGCAGCGGAAGCCCGGACAGGTCAGTGTGGGCGAAGTGCACCCGGCCAAGCGCGGTTCCGGCGACACCACCGGACTGACCAAGCACGGCATCAGCATGCTGGAATTCCAGGTGGCCTGGGCATTCTGACGCATGCGAGGGCGAGTGGCCGCCGCGCCCACCCCGGGGTAGAATCAAACCTCGAGGCAAGGGCAGTGAGGAGGTCACCAGCCGCAATTCTGGCGGTGTTCGGCGCGACCGCGGTCGGAGCTGGCGCTGGGTGCGGGGGCACCACCACGATTGGAGGCAGCGCGTGCCCGGCGCGCGCGGTGCGCACGTGCGCGTGCCCAAACGGCGAGTCCGGTGTCAGCCGGTGCGACGCCGACACCGGGACGTGGGGGGACTGCGAGTGTGCCGGGGCCGAGGGAAGCGGCGGGGCGGCGGGCGGTGAATGTCTGGCGGGAGCCCAGGCCTGCCCATGCCGCGACGACGGGACCTGCGACGCTGGACTGGTCTGCGCGGACGACCGCTGCCTCACCGCTGGGAGCGCGGGGTCCGCGTCCGGCGGTGCTGGAACCGGCGGCGCGGCTGCGGACTGCGACGAGATCCTCGGGGCCGACGAGTTCTGTACAGTCGTGCCAGTCGATCTCTTGCGCAACCAGGTGCTGCTGGTGGTGGACCGATCTGGCAGTATGGGGGAGCGGCCCGCTGGATATGCGACCACCAAGTGGGAAGCGGTGCGAACTGCGCTGGGCCAGGTGCTCCCCGAGGTGCAGGGGGTCATCAGCGCTGGGCTCGAGCTCTTCCCCACCACCGCAACCACGGGGGATCCCATCCCGTCCTCCTGCGCCCCCGTCGATCGCTGCTGCGAAATGCCCGCCGACACCGAGCTGAACGTCCCCATGGGCGTCGGCACCACGACCATTCCCACCATCTTGGAGGCTCTGCAAGCGAGTGGCCCGGCGGGTGGCACTCCCACCGCTGCCGCGTTGGCTCGGGCCTACGACTACTTCAGGACCGAGGACAGCGCGGGGTTGGTGGGCGAGCGGTACGTGCTGCTGGTGACGGACGGCGCCCCCATGTGCAACGACGCCCTGTCCTGTGACGCCACGACCTGCGTGCTCAACCTCGAGGGCCTCGACGGGTGCACCGTCGACGGTCGCAACTGCTGCGAGCCCACCCCGATCGCCTGCCTGGACGACGCGACGACCATCGACCAAATCGCCGCGCTGCGCGCCATCGGGGTGCGCACCATCGTGGTGGGGCTGCCTGGGACGGAGCGGTACGCCAGCAGCTTTGAGCAGTTCGCGGCGGCGGGGGACTTCGAGCGTCCGGATGGATCAACGGGCTACTACGCTCCACCCGGAGAGCGGGAGCTCGTCGAGACCCTGGGCGATGTCATTCGTCAGCTGACCCTGGTTTGCCTGGTAGTCTTCCCCTATGCGATCCCGAATCTGAACGAGGTCAACTTGGCGGTCGATTGCGCGATCATTCCGTACACCGGCGGCATGACCAGCTATGTGGATGGCTGGTGGTTCGTCGAGCCATACTCGTCCCAGCCTCTTCACGGGAACATCGCGGGACCGATCTGCGATCGCATCCAGACCGAGGGCGTCAGACGGATCGATGCCGTCATGTCGTGCTCGCCTCTCGAGCTCGAGTGAGGCGGGGTGCGTCCGCCTACTCGCCGGATTCCGCCAGTGGCGTCACCCGGCGTCCGAGTTTCTCGAGGACGGTCTCCGCAGCCCGCACTCCGTGATCAAAGGCTTCCTCGAACAGCGGGAGCCCGGATAGGTCACAGTGGGCGAAGTGCACTCGACCGACCGAAGTGCCGGCGACCCGACGCGCGAGCCCCCACATGAAGCCGGGAGTCGGACGCACCATGGCGTGCCCCCACTTCCAGACGTCGATCCGCTCTACGGCGTCTTCCAGGCCGTGGTGTGCGCGACCCAGATCCGCGAGTATGGCCTCGGTGATCGTGCCGTGGTCGAGCAGAGCGAGCTGGCGCCGAGCCCGACTCGGGTCGGGGTCGGTCAAGGCTTGGTAGTAGGTCCAGATGGTCGGGCCATAGTCACGGAGCTGCTGGTGGGTGGCCACCACGTAGCCGAGCGCCTGGCTGTCGTAGAGCACGTTGTCCCACGCCAGCGGGAAGCCCGGACTCTGGGGGCGGCGCCGCAAGTGCAGCGTCGCCACCAGCCACGGGGCGTAGCTGAAGGCGCGGATGAATCCCGGCGGCCGCACGCGCCAGGACGCGAGCAACCGGCCCGCCACGAAACGCGGTACGGCGAGAATCACCTGTTCGGCGCGGCACAGCGTCGGAGCGCCCGTGCGCGTGTCGTACGCGGTGAGCTCGACCCACTCCGATTCCGGGCGCACGTCGCTCACGAGCTGGCCGGTGATGAGTCGGTTGCCCGCGGACCGCGCCAGGTGCGCCACCAAGCGGCCATTGCCCTCGGGCCAGGTCAGAAACGGTGCCGACTCCGCGCCCGGCTCGAGAACGCGTGCCGCAAAGTAGAACAGCATGGCCCAAGCACTGGTCGTATCCAGGATCGTGCCGTAGTCGTCACGGCAGGCGTATTCGACGAACCAACGCAGAACCGGAGAGCGCAGCTCGTGGCGCTGCATCCATTGCGCGGCAGATTCCCGATCGAGTCGCGTCACTTCGGGGTCACGTGAGCAATGGCTCAGCGGAATCGTGAACGCGCGCCTGCCGTCTCGATCTCGATAGGCCACCCACCGGTCCACCTCACGCTGGAATCTCCGCAGCTGCTCGTGATCGGCAGCCGTGGCCAGCCCGCTCGGGAACAGCCCTTCGTGCCATTGCCCCTCGTAGAAGATCCGCTCCTCGGGGGCACGCACCAGCCCGAGCTCCGTAGCCCGTGGAGCACCGTCGGAACCGACCGTGACCGCGCCCATCTCCTCCAGCAGGGTCACCAGCGCGCGATTCTCTGCCCGCGGGATCGGCAGGTAGTGTGCGCCCCAGGGATACGGGGCCACGCCGTCGGTCCCGTAGGTCGCGGTGCCTCCGGCCTGGGATTCGAGCTCGAAGACGACCAGCTGTCCCAATCCTGCCCGCCGCAAGCGCCAGGCCGCGCTGAGCCCACTCACCCCTGCACCAATGATGGCAACCGGCACACGTCGGGGCCTGCCGGCTGACGGTACCGCCCTCAGGTCACGCAGACGGTGGCCGACCGCCATGCTGCCACCTCGAACCACGCCGGCGACACGCCGACCCCGGAAACGCTTGCAGGCCTGCGCTGCCAGGGGAGCCCCCACCAGCCAGCTCAGCACTTC
Source organism: uncultured Polyangiaceae bacterium (assembly GCA_964610275.1). GTDB lineage: Bacteria > Myxococcota_A > Polyangia > Polyangiales > Polyangiaceae > JAFGBI01. Next base: position 6,574 of record CAZSVU010000432.1, read on the forward strand.
ACGCCGCGAGACGGTCATGGCCGCATCCTGTTCTTCCACGGGCATGCCGCGAGCTACAGCGCACCGGCGCTAAACCAGCGAGCGCGATCCTCGATCGCCATTGCGAGCCCCCCTGCGGGTGAGGGCTCGCAATAGCTCAGAGGGCCGCGATTGTGCTCGGAACAGATTCCTGTTGCTTTTTCGGGGTCTGCCGCAGACCCCGCCCCGCA
>CAZSVU010000433.1:0-6764 GCA_964610275.1 uncultured Polyangiaceae bacterium
CACGCGGTCGCCGACCCATGCTCGGCGACGGCTAGAACACGTTCACGTTACACTTCTTCTCGACGTCCTTGCCCTCCGGTCGGCACTCCACGTCCTGGTCGGAGGAATTGAACAGCTGTTCGAGATCGCCGCATCCGGCATCGGCCACGCAACCCTCGAACACGTAGTACGCCCGGACGCACGCTTTCGTACCTCCGTCCACGGTGTAGAGCCCGCGTTCGATACACTCGGCGAGCGCGTCGTCGGTGTCGTCGATCAGATCGCAGCTGCGGATTTCTTTGCAGGCGCTGCGGGTTTGGGTTTGCAGGTCGTCGATCGTGAGATCCTTGCCGTCTGCAGCCGAGGACGCCCCCTTGCCCGACCCGCCGCAGCCCACGACGAGCCCGAGTAGAGCCAGAAGTGTGTGTCGTCGAACCCTCATGCGGGCGACTGTACCATCTCGTGCCGGTGCTGTTCAGCCTCAGCGGTGAGGCCCCGGCGACAGCAAGCGCTGAAACCCCGGCTGGTGCGCGGGAAAGCTCGGGCTGAAGTACACCAGGTTGGTCTTGCGATGGGTGGCTGCGCTCGAGTACTGAGAGATGAGCGCCTCGCGGCTGGGGCTCAATCTGCAATGCAGCCGCGTGCCGCTGGCATCGCGGAAGCGGCCGATGGTCGAGCCCGAACCGGAGGCGAGCCGGTTGCAGTCGAGCGACGGCGCGTGCCGGGTGGTGGTGGCGACGGTCCAGACGCTGGGATCGTCCTGCTTCCACTTGGCCGAGTAGACACTCGTCGTTCGACCACGCTGCACGATCTTGGTGCTGGTGCAAAGACGGACGCTGGCTGGTTCCAGCGGCGCGCGACACTTGACGGGACCGAGCACGGGATGCGGAGTGGTTCCCGCGGTCGGTCCTGGTTTCTTGGCGATGGCCGCCAGCGCGCCTTCGACCCAGGCGTCGAAGGCTTGCAGTTCCGGTGACAACGGCCTGCCGGCAGCGGGTCCGGGCGCCGAAGGCGTCGGCGCGGACGCGCTCGTGACGGACGGTGCCGTCGCAGTGGCGGTCGCTTCGCTGGGGGCGCAGGACCGTCCGGTCCAAAGCACGGCAACTCCCACCAGGAGCACGAGACCAACGCTCGCACCGATTGCCAAAGTCCGCTTCTGCATCGTGTCGCCGTGTTCGTGCCTACCGCGAGTATCTTGGAGCAGAGCGTCGACGCCGCGTCCACAGCAGCGCGACCAACGCCGAGAGGAGCCAGGTGACAGATCGGCCCGAGGATCCCGGCACCGAGCAGCCGCAGCCTCCGTCGTCTCCCGATCCGCTCGATCCGGGTTCTTCAGGAGCACCTCCGGCACCGGCGTTGGGTGCACCGCCCAGCGCGGTGCTGCCGCCGTTTGCCGTCGCGCCGCCCGTGCCGCTTCCCCCCGACGAGGTTCCGGCACTGGATTCCACGCCGCCTGCGGCGGCCTCGGCGGCTCCTCCGGCAGAGGCGGAATCCCCACCACTCGAGGTGGAGTCGCCTGCCGCGCCACCAGAAGTTGCGCCTCCACTGGCTGCGCCGCCCGCTGCCGGGGCGGTCCCGCCCACTCCCACGGGTGGGTTGTCGGCGCCTGCCGTGCCGGCGCCTGCCGTACCGGTGCCGGCAGCACCGCCGGCCGCCGCGCCGCCCGTGGCCGTGCCCGACGCGCCGCCCGCGGCAGTACCGGCCGAGCCACCAGCCGCGGCGCCCGCACTGCCGCCTGCCGCTGCACCGGCGCTGCCGCCGGTAGGCTCACCCGCCGCACCTCCGGATCCGGTGGCGCCGGTTCCTCCGGACCCGCTCGCGCCGCCCGCATTGTCGAGCGCATACGCGCCCAGATCCGGATCCCCCGAATCGGTGCGCGCTCGAGATGCGCCCTGGGCGAGATACTCCCGGTCTACCGGATAGGCGCCGACGCCCGACGGCAGGGTAGTCCCTGCATCCACGGGTGCGGAGCCCGCGGTGGGAGTGAAGTCCGTCGGCACTGCGACGAGCCCCGGATCGGACCCCGCGATCAAGTTGCCTTGGCCGTTCACCGTGGCCTGGCCGCTGCCCACGACGTACCCGCTCGAGATCCAGTTGTTGCCGAGCTCCAAGGTGGCTGCGGAGGAGTCGTCCGGGTCGATCAGCTCCACCGTGGCATTCGGTCCGAAGAAGATGTTGTTGCGCGCGTCGACTTCGGCGGCCGCGTTCACGAAGAACAGCGTCGTCCCGTCGGGTCGGTCCGAGTAGACGGTGTTGTGATAGAAGTAGAGGAAGGTGCGGTCGTTGGGTAGTCCGGCGTTGTCCCCGCCGAAGTGGACGACCTGGGATTGGCCCGTGTCGTCGTGCTTGATCAGCACGTTGCCGTAGACGAACTCCGGGCCTTCGGTGTGGTCCCAGCTTCCGTCCTCGCTCTCCACCAGATCCAGGACGCGGTTGCCACCCTCAATCCAGTTGTACCGAACCACCAGGCCCGTCGAACGGTCCTTGAGGTTGTTGCCGCCGGCACCGCTGAGCAGCGGCATGATGCGGTTGTACTGGAAGATGATGCCGTCCGACTCGGTGTAGATGTTGTGCTCGTAGATGCTGTCGACGTTGCCGTTGTCGTGGATGTGGCAGCCTTCCACCAACACATCCGACGAGTACACCCAGGTGAAGAATCCGTTGCCCGAGTGGTGGATGTCCAGATTGCGGAAGGTCAGGTTGTTGCCTTCGGGGGCAAACACCGACGCCGCGTTGTCCGGGAACCCGTAGTCGGCGTGCGCATTGCGTAGCTCCAGGTTCTCGATCACCACGTAGGCGGCATTGCCCGACACGTGGATCAGCCCGCGGGAGTGGGATCCATACCCGCTCGACGAATTCTCCCCATCGATCACCGGTAGCGCGCCCTGTGCGTTGGGCACGCCGCGAATGGCGATGGGTTGCTCGGCCGTGCCCGGGCGATCGATACCGAAGGTTTCCCGGTAGGGATCGGCCTGCCAGTGGATCAGGACGTTGTCCCCGGGCCCCAGCGACCCGAGCGGCACGTCAGTGATGTTGGCGTAGGTTTGCGCTGGCCCGACCTCGTAGTCGACGGCGCCGGCTTCGCGCGCGAGCGTGGCCAAGACGAGGGTGCCCACGGTGCCCAGAAGTATCCCTCGGGTCGTGTTCCCCATGGTCCAGTCAGGCTACGGCTCTGACTGCCGTCCGTCAACGCATCGGCGGGGTAGGAGACTGTGGTGTGCGCACGACCGTGGGTGCCTGGAATCGGCGATTCCGAACCGCGGGGTGAGCCGTTTTCATCTCGCGCAGGAAGAAAGGCGGATGGCCTCCGCGGCTCCGGGCATGCGTGCTCGGCACGCGCGCGTCCTCGGCGCGCGACAGGTGCGCGGCGCGGTTACGGCCACCGACCAGGATGAACTCTGTCCTGTGCGGACCTGGCGTCGGGGGTGGATTTCAGGAGTTCACTGTGGGGGCAGCGGTCGCTGGGCAGCAGGTGCGCGCCTCGGGAGGCGTTCCTGCGCTCGCATGACCTGCGCCGTTGCGGCCGCTGCGCAGTCGAAAGAGTGGCGGCCGCCCTTGAGGCGGGCGGGCAAGTTTGAGAGGCCGTTGGACCAAAATGAGAGGACCGAGTATGCGGCGAGCGGCACTCTTGACAGAGTGACGTGCGCTGCGATGCTGGTCGGTGCCGACGTCGGCAAGGTCGAGCCTGCCGTGGCCAGTAACCGAGAGAGACGCTGCGTGGATTGGCCCCTGGTGGTGGGCTCGAAGCTGCGCATGCCGGTGACGTCCAGCCCCCGCGCTGGAGTGGTCTCGGTGCTCGCCGCGGCCGACGAGCTCGTGAGCTATCGCGATCTGGACACGGCGCTCCGGCGTGCGGTGGAGCTTGCGCGAGATCGGATTGGCCTCGAACGAGTGGCCATCTTCCTCGAGGACGATACCGGCGACACGCTGTGGGGGACCTGGGGCACCGGACTGGCAGGTGAGACCACGGACGAGCGGCATCTCTTCTTTGGCCAGGGCGGATCCCACCGCGAAGCGCACGCGCGCGCAGTGGCGGGGCTCGGGCGCTGGCTGGTGTTGGAGGATGCGCCGCTGACCGCCCAGTTCGAGACCGAAACGCGTGTGGTGGGCTACGGCTGGATGGCGATCACGCCGATACGTTCCGCCCGTGGCGGCCTGGGCATCATGGTCAACGACACCGCGCTGTCTGGTGCCCCGCTCGACGAAGCTCGCCAGGTCCAGGCGGCCGTGTTCTGCACGCTGGTGGCCAACACCATCGAGATCCGCCGCCAGGACGCCGATCGGCTGCCGTGGAAGCCTCTGCTGGCGGGTCTGCCGAATCGTGCGCCTCACTCGCCCAATGCGCTGGTCGTGGCCGTGGTGCGGGAGCTGCACGAAGACCTGACTCTGGATGGCCAAGCGCTGGCCAAGCGACTCGGAGTGAACGCGAGCAAGCTGGCCCGGACCTTCAAGGCCGAAATGGGGTCGTCTCTGGTGGAGTACCGCAACCGGATGCGTCTGGAGCGCTTCCTGGGGCTGGTCGACCGGGGCGGCGGCAACTTGCTGGAGGCGGCGCTGGATGCTGGGTTTGGCAGCTACGCGCAATTCCATCGGGTCTTCCGCGCCATGCTCGGAGCGACGCCCAAGGAGTACCTGACCGGGCGGGAGTGACCCGTGCGGACGGCCAGCGCGCCGTGAATGCAACCCTCTTTGGCGGGCGAGCCGGCGCGGACTTGACTACGCTGCCCGACGCCGACAAACGGGCGTTGCCCTTTGCTCGAGGTCGGCGTGGGCAGACTTTTCGACCGAACGAGCCCGAGCGGGGGCGTTCGAGAGGTGAACCGTGAGAACTTCGTCTTGGCTCTCCCCCTTGGTCTTCTCGATGCTGTTGGTGGGCGCAGCGACGGCGCCCGGTTGTATGGAAGCCGACCCGGCCCCAGAGGGAGCTGACGGACCGGGCAACGGGTCCGGCGGGGCGGAGATCGATCTCGTGGACGCGGGGCGACCCAATCCGGGCACCCAGGCCACGGTGCTGGCGCCGGATCGCGAGTGCGAGTCGGACTGCGACGACCTGCCCGCCGATCCGTTCATCGTGGAAGGCGCGCCGGCAGATGCGCCCAACCAGTTTCCCGCCTTCGACGAGGGGCGTGTGGGCAGTGGCCCGTGCATCGCCGATCCACCTCTGGCCGCGCTCTTCCCCTACAACTGGATGCGTCCGCGGGTGAAATGGGCCGGCACCGCGGGTCAGCTGTACGAAGTGCGCATTCACTCACCGCGTCAGCGCAACACGTTCCTCGCCTACACCACGCGCACGGAGTTCTTCGTGCCGCGCGCGATCTGGTACGGCGACCCCGAAGTCCAGGGGGACCAGGGATTGGCCATGAACAGCTGGGGCGACGACATCGTGGTCGAGGTGCGCGACACCAGTGGCGCCACCAGCCGTACGGTATTCCAGACGGCTCCGGTGCCCGCGGGCGGCAGCCTGGTCTACTGGGTCACCACGCGTGAGAGCATGGTCAACAACGACGGCTGGCTCATGGGCTTCAGTGTCGGGGACGAGTCGTCCATCTCCGCGCTCACACTCAACCAGGTCCAGATGCCCAGCTTCGACCAAGGGGGCAACCAGGAGAAGCAGAACCTCCAGGAACGCTGCATCGGCTGCCACACCTCCACTCCGGATGGCAATGCGGTGGCCTACAACGATGGTTGGCCCTGGAACGGGATGATTTCAGCCATCACGGCCGATCAGGTGGGAGCGGTGCCCGACTACGTCACCCCCGGTGGGCAGGTCGTCCTGAACATGCCGTGGCAGGGCATCATGACGTTTTCCCGGGGGCACTGGGAACAGGGACATCGGGTGGTCGTGGCCACCACCAGTCAGGAAGGCGATTTGACCTGGGATTCCATCAACCCGGGTAACAACAACGAGACCACGGCGACCCAGCTGATCTGGATCGATCTCGCCACCCAGCGACCCACCGCCGAGGAAGCCGCGCTGCTCGGGACCCAAACCTGGGAGCTCCAGCAGAGCGTCTTCCCGGAGCTCGGAGGAGTCGCGTTTGGCGCGATCGCTCGAAACGGCGACTCGCGCGCCGCGATTGCCCCGGACTGGAGCCACGACGGCCAGAGCATCCTTTACACCTCCACCAGCTCGGCGCAGGACGGTCGCGTGGGCGCGATGAACGACACGGACATCTACCTGGTGGGCTTCAACGACGGCAGCGGGGGCGACGCCCGCGCGGTGACGGCCGCGGCCCAGGCGGGAATCGCCGAGTACTACCCCGACTTCTCGGCGGACGATGCCCTGGTGGCCTTCAATCGTGTCGAGGGCGTGAGCGGGCTCACGGGTGACATCTACGCGCGGACCGAGGGCGAGGTCTGGATCGCTCCCATCAACGATGGCGCGGTCACCGGCGCGGCCGGAGAAATCACCGTCGGCGGAGCGATCCGCCTGCGCGCCAACGACGCGCACGCGTGCACCTCCGAACGCAGCCCGGGCATGTTCAACAGCTGGCCCAAGTGGTCGTCGGTGGCGCACCACGTGGACGAGACCGACACCACCTACTATTGGCTGATCTTCTCCAGTGGCCGCGAAGCCCGGTTCGAGTTCGATCAGGACTGGCAGAACCCGGACAAGGACCGGCGTTACACTCAGCTCTACATGGCGCCCATCACCGTCACGGGCGGCGAGGTCACCACCTACCCGGCCCTCTACCTCTGGAACCAGGACCAGAACACCTCGAACTACACGCCCGCCTGGGACGACTTCAACATCCCCGAAGTGCCACCGCCGATCGAAGTGTGGT
>CAZSVU010000434.1:0-6762 GCA_964610275.1 uncultured Polyangiaceae bacterium
CGCTGATCATCGTGAAGCCGGCCACGGTTGTGAAATGGCATAGGGCCGGATTTCGTCGGTACTGGAGGTGGCGTAGCCGGCCCAAAGGTGGCCGCCCTGCCATTGATCCCGAGATCCGGAAGCTCATCAAGCACATGGCCGCCGCCAACATGTGGGGCGCCCCAATCTCGCACGTCGCGAGTCCTCTCCGGCCGCGAATCGCGGCTCCCCGTGGCGTGGGATGACGTTTCCGGGATGGACACGTGGAGGAGGTTGAGCACGGCCGCGGACGGTGGCTCGCCCCTGGACTGATCTCAACGATTTCGCGGCGGATGGAGTATTTGGGAGGCACTCCCTGCCGCACATGCGGCAAGTCCGGGCTGCCCACATGGAACCAGAAAGGCGACTCAGTGAGCCGCCTTTCCGTGTAGTGCGAAGGAGAGGACTTGAACCTCCACGGGAGTTACCCCACTAGCACCTCAAGCGAAGGAAAGGCGCTGCACGGAAGGGATTGCGCAAGGTTGGAATGCACCGAAGTGCACCCGGATGCAAGGGAACGCACTCGTTTGGGGGCTGGGCCCCCACCGAGCGGGGGCCAGGCGCTGTCGATGGGCGACGCGTCCGAGCTCCTGGTCGCGGAGGCAACGGCCCTCCTCGAGCTCGCACGCCGCCGCATGCCGATCGACACCGCCCGTGCTGAGCGATTCGCTCGCGCAGTGCTCGAGTCAACCCCGCTGGGCCGCCACGCGCTGGGTGTGCTCGACGGCGGCATCCTCGCCGGCGCCCGCCTGGTCGACCTCGCCGGAGCCGTGCTCGCGCTGCTCAGCACCGGGCGCGACCGGGATCGAGGTCGGAGTGGATCGTAGGCGCGTTGCGGCGCGTCTCAGCAAATTCAGGCGAGCTCATCCGGTTGCCGGGCCCCCCGAAGGGCCCAGCAACCGCAAGGCGGGCGGCGGCTTCTTCAATCGCGTGCAGCACACGCCCACGAGCTTCTGCGCGGCGCCAGCCCGCAGTCCAGGGGCTAGTACCGCTGCGCTGAGTGCCGTCGCGGGGTGTGGAACACCTCCGTTCGTGGACGCGAACCCGGTGAGGGTGCTAAGTTTGGGCCCATGAGCGTTGCCCCGAAGCAGCCGCAATACCCGTACGTTGAGCATGACGACCAGGGGATCCCCTTCATCGCGGGGACCACGATGAAGGTCGTCGAGCTCGTCGTGGCCCGGCGGGCACACGGGTGGAGTCCGGAGGAACTGTCCTTCCAGTTTCCCCAGCTGACGATGGCTCAGATCCACTCAGCACTCGCGTACTACTGGGACAACCAGCAGCAGCTCGACGAGGACATCAAACGGCGAACCGAAGCGGCTGAGGCGCTCCGCAGCGCTGCACGGCACTCTCCCCTGGCGCGGCGCTTGGCCGCCGAAAATCGCCATTGAGTGTCCGCCTGTACATGGACGAACACGTCAGCCGCGCAATCGCGGTCGGCGTGCCGCGCCGTGGCCTGGATGTGCTCACGGTGCAGGAAGACGGCAGGGCGGGCGCGTCGGACGAGCAAGTGGTCGACCGAGCGACGGAACTCGGCAGAGTACTCTTCACCCAAGATGATGACCTACTCGTAGCAGCGAACACCCGACAGAAGTCTGGACTGCCGTTCTGCGGCGTGTTCTACGGCCACCAATTGACCCTCACCATCGGCGAGGCCGTTGGTGATCTGGAGCTCGTTGCGAAGGCCGCAACGGCCGCCGAGCTCATGAACCAAGTGCTCTTCCTACCGCTGTGAGCTTTACCCTCCAGCTACCGATGACGACTCTGAGAACTCACGGCGACGCAACCCTCGCCCCATCCTCAGCCTGGTGCAGATCGCGGATCACCACGAACGCGGGGGTGGCCTTCCGCTGCGCCGCAGCCCACCCGCTCGCGGTGGCGCCCCCGACCGCGGTGATGTAGGACCTTGGTCGTGGTGAAGAAGCGTAGACGCCCCAAGTCGAAGACTCCGGGGATCGCCCACAAGATCGTCCAGCAGCTACGCAAATTCCAGACCCGAAACGTCGTCGACCTCGCCCAGTTCCGCCACGCCAAGGAGGTGGTTCTGGCGCAGCGCTCCGAAGCCATGGAGGGACTCGAAGACCTGCACCCGCTCCATGCGGCGTACTCGTACGTGATGGAGACCGCGTCGAGCATGGCCAGCCTGCTCGTGGGGTTGCCCGAACTGTCCAAGCTCGGCGAGCGGATCGAGGCCGCTGAGGAAGCGTACATGCCCTCCGGGCCGCCAATGAGCCCAATCACGAAGTCGTACTTCGCCAACTGGACGCTCTTCGATCTGACGGTGGGTCTTCAGAACGATTCGCTCGGCTCTTGTGTCGCCGCCGTGTCCCGGGCAGTGGGCTCGCATCCGTCCTACGTTGAGTTTCTGGAGCAGCTGTGCCGAACCCGTCCCGGCCTGTACACGTGCGAGGGCCAAGTCGGAGAGGCGTTCGCTTTGGAGGAGCTGGTCACGGGGCGACGTCACGCGACGCTCGTCCCGAGCGGCTACGATGCTCGCCGGGGAGACCTCTTGCTGCTCCGGCTACTGCCCGCATTCGGTCGAGACTTCCCGCTGGCACTGGCCGTTACCACGCCGTACCTCATCGTGAGCCCCGGTCGCTCCGATTGGGAGGCGTACTTCGAGCGAACTCTGCGGGGGCTTGGGCACGACCCCGCGCAGGCCTACGAGGCACTGATGAAGCGCGGAGCCGCGCCCCACGGGCCCCGCTACTGGACCGAGTACATCTTCGAGGCGTACGCGAACCACCGGACCGAAGTGGTCCTTCTGGAGGGGCTTCCTGACGTGGCCGAAGGCCGTCCGCATTCTCGAGTCAGCGCTGCGGCGAGGGAGCGACCGGAGCGGGCGGAAGAACCGCAAATCCGGCATCGGCCGGCCGCGCCACGCAAGCAGAAGTCGGTCGCCCGGAAGCCGTCGGCGACCATCGCCAAGACCCTACCCGTGGCCGAGTTGGAGCGTCTACCCAAGCTCTCCGCGACGTTGTTGGAGTTCGGCCGTCCTGTGCTTGACGAGTTTCCACCTGGTGCGACGGTCGAAGACCTGGGTAGAGCCATGAAGATCGTCGAAATGGCCTGGAACTTCCCGCTTCTCCAGCAGCACCGAGGTGCAGAGTTCACCAGAGACCTGACGGCGCTCCTCGAACGCCAGATGGCCCAAATGCCACCCGAGGCCGAGATCGTGATCCGCCAGCTGCTGCACGACCGAGCCGTGAGGCACGCCCATGATCCTCGGCTCGCCGAGGTGAGCGTCCGGGACCACGGTGGAGGCGACATCCGGGTGCACGCGAACAGTCGCCTCTTGGACGGACCGCCGCCGGGCTGGACGCCGCCACCGGAACTGGGTTGATCCGGAACCTGTGCCCGGGGGCAGGGTTCGGCGCAGGAGGTTGAGCACGGCGAACGACCACTCCCCGGCCGAAGCAGGCCCTCAATGATTTCGCAGTGGACCAAGTATCTGGGACCCACAGCTGGACGCCCCGCCCGACCGGGAGTCGTAGCGGCTGCTTAGTTGGCCGCAGGCCGCCAGGATGTCCCCTCCTCCCGACAACCGCACGATCGCCGCGACTCCCCGCTGCCGGAGCTGGCGAGCGAAGTCTGCGACCGCAGCGCCGGATGGCCGACGGTACGGGGAGCCGGGGAATTCGTTGTGCGGGATGAGGCTGACCCCTGCGTCGATCCCCCTCACCAACCGGGCCAAACGGTCGGCATCCCGGACGCTGTCGTTGACCCCCGCCAGAAGGACGTACTCCAGCATCACGGGACCGCGCGCCCTCTTGACATAGCGCTCGGCGGCGCGCAGCACCGCATCGATCTTCCACTTGCGGTTGCAGGGCATGAGCTCGCTTCGGACCTCGTCGCTGCTGGCATTCAGCGAAATGGCCAGACGGACATCCAGCAACCCGGAGAGCTCGTCGATCGCAGGCACGACTCCACAGGTGCTGACGATGATGCGCTGGCTCACGTATCCCAGTCCCCAGATGTCCTGAAGGATGCGGCACGCGGCGACAACGTTGTCCAGGTTGAGCAGCGGTTCGCCCATACCCATGAACACCAGGTTCGTGATCGGCACTACTGCGCGCATCGCCATGACCTGCCCCACGATCTCGTGCGGCTGGAGGTTGCGTCCGCGTCCGTCCACGCCGGTGTGGCAGAAACGGCACCCCATGGCGCAGCCGGCCTGCGTTGAGATGCAGCCGGTCATTCCGAGCGCGCCGCTGCGGGTCAACCGTTCATGGGCCTGCAGCGCCAGCTCCCGCCCGCTCACATTGCGCAAGATGCGACCCAGGGGGGCGCCGCGCACGCGACGCAACCCGAAGCGGGCGAGCTTCTTCAACGAGCGCCGCGGCAACCGGCGCGGAATGATCACCCCCTCCACCGAAACCGCTTCGTCGAGCGCAAACACGAGCTTGCGCGAGCCGTCGCTCGACCCGGCTTGATGTGCGAGCCGCAACGGGTCCAGAGAGACGTTCTGCTGCAGCTGGCGACGCACCGTCGTCGGCAGCATTCCCACTTCGCTCCACGAGCGCGCGCCCCGCCGATACACCGCACGATAGAGCTGGCAGGCCACGGCGCCGGACGCGATGCCAGGCAGACCGACCTGCCGAGCCAGCTCGTCTCGCGTGAGACCGTAGAACGAGATCATTTGGCGATCCTGCGTCAGCGACGGCCCTCGAGCACGGCCACCGAGCGACGCACCAACAGAACCACGGATCCGGTCGGCGCGTCCAGCCGAACCGCGGCGCAAATTCGGGTCATGGCGCACTCCCGCGGACCTGGCGGGCTGACGCGTCAGTGCCAGGCTTGTCACGCCCTTTGGCCAAGAGTGGCGATCCCAGGGGTCACACTCGTCCTGCTGGCCCTCGGCTGCGACGGCGGCTGCGACAGCGATGGTGGTAGTGATCAGACCGAGTCCGCTGGCCCAGCCGGCAGCGCCGCGACCGGCGGCGAGAGCACGGGGGGTAGCTCAGGCTCCGCCACCGGCGGCGCTGCCGACACTGGCGGCTGGGCCTGTGATGGCTACGTCGCGGATCCGCCGGCCTCATGCTGCGACACGGTAGTTGTGATGTAGCCCGCCAGGGACGGGCATCGCGAAGACCCTGCCCGCGCCGGCATAGATCCGCTGCGGCTTCGAGATCGGGATACGCTGGTCCAGCCCTTGGTGCGGGCGCATCGTATTGAAGTACCGGACGTACTCCGAGAGCACGGACCTCAAGTGCCGCTCACCAAGCACGATGAACCGCTTTGGGCCCATCGAGTACACGGTCATGCCCATTCCGATCGACGACTGCACGTCGTTGGACCTGTGATCATGGCCGACACGCGGTGGGGCCGCCACCGAACGAATGGCTGCACCCGCCGATTGGATTGTTGACGCGTGACGTCCTGCGTCCTATGCTCGGGAAGTGGCGCGGTGGAAGAACCCGGGCACCGAAGACCTTTTCGACGGGGTCAACTCCCGCGACGCCCGGCGGCTCCTGCCTCGGGACCTCGTCCGCGTCGCCCAACGTAAGCTGTCTCTCGTGGCGTCGGCGGCCACGCTCGACGCATTGCGTGTTCCCCCTTCGCACCATCTCGAGGTTCTCCGGGGCGACCGAGAGGGCCAGTACTCCATTCGTATCAACGACCAGTACCGGATCGGCTTCACCTGGAACGGTTCGGCCGAAGACATCGAAGTTGTCGACTACCACTGAGGAGAACCGCCGTGCCCATCGCCGTGCCAAAGAACCGCCCGCCCACGACGCCGGGGGAGATCATCCAAGAGGAGTTCCTCGTCCCCCTGGGACTGAGTCAGGCCGAGCTCGCCCGGCGAATGGGTGTCCCGACCAACCGCATCTCCCAGCTCATTTCTGCGAAGCGTTCCCTGACTGCAGAGACAGCGCTGCGCCTCGAGGCCGTTCTCGGGATCGATGCGACGACCTGGATGAATCTCCAGGCCGCCTGCGACATCTGGGACGCCCGCAAGGCGAAGCCAGCTCGCGGACTGAAACGCCTTGCTGAACTGAAGAAGACCGGCTCCGGCTGATCGGGTTTCGGCGCGGGGCTGCACGACATTGTGAAGCTCCGGCGTCGCAAACGCGTCATCCGTGAAATCACTGAGGCTCCCTCCGCCGGTGGTACGGACTCGCTGGGCGACGACCACGCGAGATCAATCTGGCACGCTTCACAACTGAGGTTTTCGTTTGGTCTCGAGGCGCGCCTGACGAGCAAGGCGTTTCGCCTCGGCGAGCTGGTCGGGAACTTCGTCACCTCGCCCGAAGTAGATCTCGTCCGGCGTCTGCCCAAACGCTCCCGGCTTGCGCACCAGCGACCAGATGATGTGCCGGTAGTTGATGCGGTGCCCGTTGCGTCCGCGCAGCCGCTCGATCGACACCGCCCGTGCCGAGCGGTTCGCTCGGGCGGTGATGGAGTCGACGTCCTTGGGAGCCTCAGCGCTCGGCGTGCTCGACGGCGGTGTGCTCGCTGGCGCGCGGTTGGTGGAGCTGGCAGGAGCGGTGCTGGTGGTGCTCGGGGCCGGGTGTGAGCGGGATCGACGACGGAAGTGCGACGTTTGGAGCGCGATTGAGGGAGTCTCTTTCCCCGGCGAGCCACCGCCGAGCTGTTGACCAGCCCAACCAGACCGTGATGCGGTGAGTTTCCCAAAAATTCCGCATGATCTGTCAGCCTCGCTTGCTAACGTTCACAACGTTAGCTAGTCTAACGTTGTGAACGTTAGTGAGATCAACCGAGCCCTACTCGCGGGCGAGATGG
>CAZSVU010000435.1:0-6758 GCA_964610275.1 uncultured Polyangiaceae bacterium
CCTTGCTCGCTTACGGCAGGGGCCTTCACCACTGGGGTGGGCCAGGTAGAACATGGATGCTCACTCTCGAACCATGCTCGCCGCCGGGCAAGAAGCCAGTCGCAGGATGCAGGCGTGCGCCTGTCGAGGCAGAGACATACAGCTGCCTCATCGTCACCATGCAGGATCAGTTGCGGGGAATCGACGAGCTGAGTCGACAGTGCGGGTAGCGGGTCGTGGGTGTGCCACTCCATGTGAGACGCTCGTTGCCAGCCGCTGCGAGACGACTGTGGAACGCAGGTGCTCCGGGCGCGTATTCCAAACAAGCGGAGGCACGACTGGCTCGGCCGAGTGCCCTGGTGCATGACTCCTGATCTCGGACTGCAGTCCTGCCTTGGTGCAGGGCTCCCGAGCCCCAAGTCCGGGCTCAGTGTATTCTCGGGTGCCGGAGTCCCCGATGACCGCCTCCTGGGGGGGGGGGGAATGGCAAGGACACAACTGCCCGCTTCCTACATCACCCCGACATCGGGCGGTCGGCTGTCAGGCTCGGGTAGACGTGCCTGGTTGCGTCGACTCCCCACACGCTTGAGCTCGGGAGTGCGCCACCTGGGGGCCACCAAGGCACGGAACGCGAAAGCCCGGCGGACAACAGAGGTACTCGAATCACGCCATCGAGACCGCCCTGACCATTCACTTGGTCTTCCATCTTGCCCTGCGGCAGACCAAAGGATTCCTGGGGTCGCTCTTTGCGCTGCTCGACGTGGACTGCCGCGCGTGGCCGGGTTCGCCATGGACCTGACCCGGTCACGAGCGCCACGCGGGAAGTCCTTGGCCACGTCATCATCCTCGGTGAGCGGCACATGAAGTCCGTGCTCGAGGACTACAGCTTCCGATACTTCAACACGATGCGGCCTCATCAACGGCTCGGTCAGCGCATCCCGGTTTCGACCGGCGCACGAGCCAGCACAAGTGGGCAACCGCTCCATCCCCCCGCCGTCACCAACGTCCACCTGCTAGTCCGCGCCGGCTCCGCTACTGCCTCCGGACGAACCGCTTCCGCCGGCTCCTCCCTGACCGCCAGCATCCCCGGCCGGCCCTCGTTCATCGAAGACGTAGTCGATGACCTCCGGTGCGTGTGAGCGCAGTGTCAGCGTCGTACCGCTCAGCTGATAGTCAGCGGCGGTAGCCAGGTCGGTGACCAGAGCCCGGTCCGAGTTGCCCGTACCCGCCAGCGAAGCCGGGAGGCTATAGTAGTTTTCATGCCAGTGCAAATCGATACCGCCATTACCGTCGATGGCGAAAGATCCCGCCGCTTCGTTGCAGTCTGCGACCTGGACCTCCCCGCAGGCCCACGCAACCCTGAGGTCGCGGATTCCGTGGGACTCGAATTGTACGACGTAGTCCAGGTGCCCCGTTGCCTCGAACTCGGGATGATCCGATTCGACGAGGTGCCACCCTCGCCCAGTCAGCCCGGACCCTTCGACGGGAGCCGTGAACTCGCTTCGATAGACGGCTCGCCCCGCTCCGTCCAGCGTCAGACTCCCGGAGCCGACCTGCATCGTGTACTGGCCGTTGAGCAGACCGAATGGTACGAACGAAGCCGGGCTGCCGTCTTCACACTGCTGCATGGCATACAGTTCGGGATACGCTTCGTCGAACGAACCCGAGAACAAAGCTCCATCGCGCACGTAGAACCCAGGCTGACTCGACAAGACCCCACAGTGTCTGTCAGAGAAGAAGCGATCTTCGTGGTAGATGAGTAGGGACGGCGGCATGCCGGCGTCCGGAGGTTGGCCGTCGTAGCTCTCGAGCGACCAGATGATTCCCACGAAGTCAGGCTCAGCAAGCTGGGAAGGCGTAGTACCCGCACCTCCGGCAAGTCCCACGTCGATCACTGCACCTGCCGCTCCGGCGTACTCGTCCTCCCCGACGCCTCCGGCGCTTCCGCCTGCGGAGACGGTTCCAGCGATCCCCGAGGCGCCTCCGCTGGTTGGCGCAACAGTATCGGACCCACCGGCCGCTGCCGAGGCACCACCCGCTCCGCCCTTTGTGCTTGCGCATCCGGCCACGATCGCAGCCACAAGCCAACAGCCCAAGCTCGATGCTGTCCTCGCGATTGGCACAAACATGCTTACGTCGTATGCAACTCACGTGCCAAGCACCGAAGCTCACACAGAACCCTCCGAAACGAGGCTCATGGGGCACCCACCCGATACCGATTGTGCCAGCGCCGTGTCAGCGTTGTGCCATGGCAGGAGTCGACCTCGGGGCAAGTTGCCCACCTGGCCTACGCCAAGGAACTCGGGTGCCCATTGCGTCCGCCAGCCACACGTCCAAGTGGCGTCGGTAGCGGCGACCCTTCTCACCGCGCCGCCTCCGGCTCCGGAACTGGCCAAAGACGCCGTCATTGTCGTGGATCAGCAAACGCGGGCTTCGAGCCCACGCTGTCGCCTGCCGAGTTGCTGCTTCACCCAGGATAGACCGGGGCTGGTCGTTACGTTGAGGAGCACGATGCGACGCGAGGCGATCTCCATCACCAACTATGGGGTGGCCTCACAGTCCAGGACAAAGCTGTCTCTTGCGCCCAAGGAAACGTGGAATGACCGGTACGCGACGGGACGGGTCAAGAACGGGGGCCCAGCACACCTGCCGCTACGGTCGCGGGACAGGCCAGAATCCAGCAACGCTTGTCCTTGCATATCCTGCCACCAAGGAAGTATTTTCAAGGAGTGTCGCGTTTGGTTCCTCGCCCGGATCTACAACAGAGCGTGGAGCGAGCCGTCCGCCGTCAGCCGGTGACGTTGCTCGTCGGGCCACGTCAGTGCGGCAAGACCACCCTGGCGCGCCGGATCCACTCTGGACGAGACGGTGCGTACTTCGATCTCGAGGACCCGGAAACCCCACTGCGCCCCGAGGCGGCAAAACAGGTGCTCGCGCCGCTCAAAGGCCTCGTCGTGATAGACGAGTTTCAGCGCCAACCCCGCCTGTTCGAGTTGCTCCGCGTCCTGTCGGACCGGCGACCGTTGCCGGCGCGCTTCCTCATCCTTGGAAGTGCCTCCCCGGATCTGGCGCGCGATGTCTCGGAAACGCTGGCGGGCCGGGTGGCACACTGTGAGATGGCCGGCTTTCAACTGGGCGAACTCGACCGCAAGCGTGATGCGGCGCTCTGGTTGCGGGGTGGATTTCCCCGAGCGCTGCTGGCTCCAAGCGAAGCTGAGAGCCGCAGTTGGCGCACTGACTTCATCAGGTCGTTTCTGGAGCGCGACGTCCCACAGCTCGGTGTTCGCGTGCCGGCGGTCGCGTTGCGCCGTTTCTGGACCATGTTGGCCCACGTGCACGGTCAAACCTGGAATGCGGCGGCTCTGGCCCGCTCCATGGGTACTGGAGAGAAGGCGGTCCGGCACTACCTGGACATCCTGAGCGGAGCGTTCATGGTCAGGCAGCTGCCGCCGTGGTTCGAGAACGTGGGGAAGCGACTGGTCAAGGCTCCAAAGATCTACGTTCGCGACTCCGGCGTGCTGCATTCGCTGTTGGGGATCAGGACACGCCTTGAGCTGCTGTCGCACCCGAAGCTAGGATTCTCGTGGGAGGGATTCGCTCTGGACCAAACCCTCCGCGTGATCGGCACCGACGCCGAGACGTACTTCTACCGGACCCAGGCGGGCGCAGAGCTCGACTTGCTGGTGGTGAAGGGACGCCTCCGCTACGGCTTCGAGTTCAAGTATGAGGACGCCCCACGGGTTACGAAGTCCATGCATGTTGCACTCGCCGATCTCCGTCTGGCCAAGCTTTGGGTGGTGAGTCCCGGAGAGAGCGAGTACGCCCTGGCCAAACGCATCTCGGTGCTGCCGCTCACCGCCGTATCCAGTGCGGTACGCTTCTCTAAGTTGCGATGAGGTACGAGGCAGCTCGAACCGTGAGACCGTGTGGAAACGATTTCGCGAGTGCGCCACTGAGCCGAGCTCAGCATAGGCGGCGTTATTTCGAGATCGCTTCCACACAGACCAGAGGAAAGTCTATCCGCGTGGCCGCGCCGCGCGACCGTCGGTGCTTCGTTGGCCACGATCTGCGACTCACCTCGTCAACCGGTCGCGCCTGCGCCACGCTGAAGCGGACGTGCCGACCGGCACTCGTGTGCGCTGACCAGACCTCCATTCCCTCGCGAAGCCCTTCGCCATGGACGTGGAAACTTGGTCCAAGTGCTCCGGACGCACGAAGCTCATCGCGCTCGTCACCGAGCCCAGCAACGTAGCGCGTTTCCGACTCCTCCTCGGTGAGCCCACCGAAGGTCCCACGATGGCCCCCGCCCGCGACCCGCCGTACTGGAAGACCCGCGCGGTGCGACCCACCCTCGGCGAGATCGACCCACCCCCTAGCGAGGAGCAGACACAGGCCGAGCTGTTCTGAGCGCGGTCTGAGCACCCGCGCATGCTTTGTTCGCCGAGTGCCGGTGGGTCCAGCAGGCGCTGCCATGGGCGTGGTGGTAGAGTTGCCGATGTGCTTGCTCGGGGGACCGCCGCCATCGTCGCTGCAGCGCTGCTTGTCGCCTGCGGCGGCAAGACCGAGCGCGACTTCACTGGTACGGGCACGGGCGACGCAAGCGGTTCAGACGGAACCGGGGGAGAGGGGGCGGACGGCTCCGGCGGGACGGGTGGCAGCGCGTCCAGCACCGGAGGTCGGGGTGACCGTGCCGACGTCGGCACCGGCGGTGTGGATGGCTCCGACATCGCCGGCACCGGTGGTGAAGGCGCGGGCGGAGAGCAACACGCGGGCAACGGCGGAGTCGTTGCCGAAGGCTGCCCCCTGACCATAGCCCGAAGCGGCGAGCCGTGTGCTCCCGAAGGGGGGGCATGTACGTACGGCAGGACCTGGCCTTGCGGTCCTGCGGGCTCTGATTGCTTCGGAGCGGACATGGACCAGTTCCGATGCATCGACGGATTGTGGGTGCACTACAGCGTGGACTCAATCTACTGCACGTGTCTGTCAACGCCGCCTACAGGCGGGGCAGCCGGAGCCAGTGGCTCAATCGGAGCGGCCGGTAAGGCAGAAGCCGGTGGTGAAATCTCTGTGACTGAGACTGCAGGCACCGCCGGCGGCACCCTGCTAGAGACGTGCCGAGGGCCAGGCGCGGCGCTGTGCGACAGTGAGTGCGTGAACGTACTGACGGACAGTCTCCACTGCGGCGCGTGCGAGTACCAATGCACCGGCGGGCAGTGGTGCCAAGATGGGACATGCGCCTGCGCCGGCACGGACACATTCTGCAATGGGCAGTGTGTAAACACGCTGACGAGCAGCTTGCACTGCGGAGTCTGCGACAATGCCTGCGCCACCGGCGACTGCGTAGACGGGGTGTGCGAATACGGCCCCGAAGGACCATCTTGTGCTGGTGGCCTCGACTGCAACGGAGAGAGCTGCTGCACGAGCATTTTGGTGCCAGGCGGAACGTTTCCGATGGGGCGCTGTGGAGCTGCCAGCGTCAGTTGCTCGGACGCGTACGACGGCCTACTCAGTGAGATACCGGAGCATAGTGCTACCATCAGCAGCTTCTATCTCGACAAGTACGAACTGACGGTGGGGCGGTTCCGGGCGTTCGTGGAGGCGTTCGACGGCGGGTGGCGGCCGAGCGTCGGCGACGGAGCGAACTCGGCGGTGGAGACGGCGCAGGGGCTCGCAGCAGGCGCGACCGGCTGGCAGAGCGCGTGGGACTCGGAGCTTCCTACCGCTGGCTACGAGGTGACGGCTGGAGACGGCTCGCTCGAGGACCGCATCACGTGCAGCTCGAGCTACGAGACGTGGACGTCAACGGCGGGAGCGAACGAGCAGTATCCGATGAACTGCGTGAGTTGGTACGAGGCGTTCGCGTCCTGCATCTGGGACGGCGGACGCTTGCCTACTGAAGCGGAGTGGGAGTACGTCGCTGCTGGTGGTGACGAGAACCGAGTCTATCCGTGGGGCAACGACGTCCCCGAGCCGCTTCCGGCGGACTACTCTGACAACGGCGACTCACCTTCCATTGCGGTGGGAAGCTACCCTGGTGGCGATGGCCGCTGGGGCCACGCCGACCTGGCGGGGAGCATGTTTGAGTGGACGCTGGACTGGTACGCGGGGAACTGGTACACAACAGTGCAGGCCGGCTGTGCGGACTGTGCGAATCTGACCGCCGCTTCTTCCCACCGCGTGTTGCGAGGTGGCAATTGGAGCAATCCTGCCAACTACCTCCGCGCGGCCAGCCGCTTCAGCTTCAGCCCGGACAACCACCACTACAGCTCCTCCGGGGTGCGGTGCTCGAGGACCCCGTGACCAGCAAGGGCAGCATCACCGCCGAGTCGAACTGCGCGGCACTGCCTGCGGCCTGCGGCGGTAAGACGGAGTGAGCCACTGGATGAAGCGGCCGCGACTTCTGCCGGCGCAACGCTGCTGCTACCAACCGTTCTTCAGCCTCGCCTTCAACGCCTGAATCCGACGCTGCACTCCAAGACTCGACTTCAACTGCTGCGCCACTCGTAGGAGTTCGAGCGCATAGGCGGGTCTGGCCTGGCCAGCATCCTCGTCGCGCTTGCCAGCTCTTGAAGCGAACGTTCGCCATTGACATGGAAACTTGCTCCAACAGAAGCCCCCAAGGCGAACGCCGAGGGGGCTTCGACGTATCCGGGCAGAATCGCCGGATGCCGCGAATGGACCGCAGGTGGCGCCGCGCAGAAGCCCGTAGGCGGCCCCCCCTCGTGCGTGGCTCGAGGGGCTCGGTACGACTTCCGTATGTCTGCTGCATCCAACACACG
>CAZSVU010000436.1:0-6710 GCA_964610275.1 uncultured Polyangiaceae bacterium
AGCTGACGGACATCACCAGCAACTCCATCTCCGGCAAGGACAAGATCATCGCCAGTGGGGCAGTGGACGCGCTGAAAGACTTTTCCCTCGAGTACCTGAAGGTGAAGCGCAACGCTCCGGACGTGTGGTTCACCATCGGTAAAGGCATCCGCCGCAACCCCGACTTCGTGGCCATGGATCCGGAGAGCCTGCAGGACCTGGTGGAGCGCCGGACCTGGGTCGAGTGGAAGGTGATGCGGCAGTACCTGGGGATCTACAACGAAGCCCTCGGCGCGATGCGCGACATCAACTACCTGATCGCCATCGACACTCGCTACATCGGCGAGGCTGCCGGGAAGGCCAAGGACGTGGAGCTGATGCGCCTCGTCTACCGCTTCATGAATTCGTACATGCGCGCCACCCTCAACGCGCGAGACGTGCGCACGGCGTACAACGTGCTGAACCAGTACCGGCTCCTGGTGGAGGCCAGGATCCGGCAGAAAAACGGCGAAGCGGCACTCGAGGGGGTCAAGCACATCATCTACTACGGCCACGTGAGCTTCGACATGAATCTCACCTTCGTCACCGAGACCGCCGCCTACGACGTGTCGGCGCTCTGTCAGTACGCCAACGAGCACAACTCGCCGGAAGAGGCGGAAATGCTCAAGGAGTTCCTGGAGCTGGATCGCCCGCTGCGGGTGCGGAGCCAGGAGAAGGGGCTCTTGGGAGTCCGCAAGGCCCAGGTCAAGCTGGCGGCCTACTACCTGACCCAGGGAGACGACGAGAAGGCCAGCCTCATCCAACAGGACGTTCAGGAAGAGCCGCCCGACCGCCTGATGCAGATCCGCAAGCAGCTGGAAAGCGTCAAGACCAAGGACTTCTGGGAAATCATCGACCGCGGGCGCAACTTCGAATTCATGCCCAAAGCGCAGCGGGATTGCATGAAGACGTTCTTCGACCGCATCCAGATCGACGGCGCGAACCGAGACGAAACGGGCTAGCGCCCACGCCGGAAACGACTGGCGCTGGGAACGGCATCGCTGTAGGTGCGCTTGGGCGCCGAGCGGTCCGCGGATTGCGGTCCCGGTCTCGCCGTGGGACGACGCCTCCCGCTGGACGTCAGGGGCCAGTCCACCTCGGGGATGGGGTAGGCGGGTCGGGCCAGCAGGTACCCCTGCACGTAGTGCACTCCCACTTCTCGCACCGCCTTGAGCTCATCCACGGTCTCGATGCCCTCCGCCACGACCCGCGCGCCGAGTCCCTCGCAGAGCTGGACCACATGCCGAATCAGCTCCTGCTGGCGCGGATGGGTATCGACGCCGGTGATCAGCTCGCGATCGAGCTTCACGATGGCGGGCTCGAGGTCGATGACGCGCTTGAGATTGGAGTAGCCCGCGCCAAAGTCGTCGATCACCAGGTGCGCGCCCACGCGTGCGCACACCTCACGGAGCACGCTCTGACAGAGGTCAAAGTACTGGAAGGCAGCCGTCTCGGTGATCTCCAGGTAGACCTCGGCATCGTGGAAGTTGATCGGGTCGTCTGGCCGCACCAGCCAGCGAGAGCTCAACTCGTCCGGGTGAATGTTGACGTACACCACCGTTCCGGCGCAGCGCTCGAACGCGACCTCTCGAATCACGCGCCCCAGGTATCCTGCCGAGCGATCAGCAACCGCCTGCTTGAAGAGGATGGTCGGATCGCGAAACACACCACGCTTGCAGCGCGCCAACGCCTCCACGGCATGCTGCTTGCCCGTACTGGTGTCCACGATGGGTTGGAAGACCACGTTCATGTCCGCGGTGGTGAGCTCCCGCGTGCTCAGCTGAAACGTGTCCGCTGAGACTCGCTCCCCCTGTCCGTCGAAGGTCCAGTGCTGACGCTTTCTCGCCACCCGCGCTCTCCCCGCAGACTCGACGCCAGCCATTGAGATTAGCACACCCCGGGCGCCGCCGTTGGGGCGACCTCGCGCAATCGCCCGGAAGCCTGGGGAGGGCTCGACGGACTGGGCTCGCGTGCGTGGGAAGCAGGGTTCCTCCGGCGGTGGATTCCATGGTGCCCAGACGACTCGGCCACTCGCGTTCGACAGACTCCATTTTCCGTCTAATATGACACCTCCGGTATGAGGGCGCGCGCCAGAATCGCACAGGGCTACGCACGCCCCGATCTCGAGCAGGTCCTCGCCCGGACGCGGACCTTGGCCGAGCGAGTCGAGCACTCGAGCAGCGCTCCGGAAGCGCTGCAGGCAATTCGCGACTGGAACCGCCTGCGCGCGGAAGTGCACGGCCAGGAGGCTCGCGCGGTGGTCGCCTACCACCAGAACACGACCGACGGCGCAGCCCGGACCGAGCAAGAGTTCTGGAACGAGTCTGCTCCCACCCTGCGCGAGCTCGAAGTGTGGCACGCCCGCGCACTCACCCGGAGCCGACAGGCCGCAGCGATCACCCGCGAATTTGGCCCCCAGCTCCTGCGGCTCAAGCGGTGTGCCGCGACCACCTTCGAGCCCGAGATCCGTGGACCGCTGGCCGAGGAGGCCCGCCTCGCCACTCGCTACGCCGAGGTGATGGCCGCCCGGGCAGTCGAGGTGGACGGGGAGCTCCAGTCGCCCGCTGGCGTCCGCCGTTTTCTGAGCCTCGCCGATCGAGAGAAGCGTTTGCTCGCACAGAAGGCCAGGGATCGCTTTCTGACCGAGCGACGTGACGAGCTCGACGATCTCTTCGACCAGCTGGTGCGCTTGCGGGATGAGATGGGCAGAACGCTCGGGCTCGGCGGATACGTCCCACTGGCCTACCAGCTCCGAAGTCGTATCGGCTACGGACCCGACGACGTGGCGCAGTTGCGGGACTCCATCCGCACCGAGATCGTGCCCCTCTGCGAGCGGATCCACCAGCGCCAGGCCGCGCGCCTCGGGGTGGAGAAGGTCCTCTTTCACGACGAGCTGGTGTGGTACCCGGAAGGCAACCCGGTGCCGCTGGGGAGCCCGAGCGCACTGCTCTCAGCGGCCCGCGACATGTATCGCGACCTGCACCCCGAGTTTGGTGCGTGCTTCGACGTGATGCTGGACAACGATCTCTTCGACGTCGAGCTCAGAGAGGGCAAGACGCAGACCGGCTTCTGCCATACCTTCCCCGACCTCGGGCTGCCGTTCGTGTTCGCGCAGCTGGTGGGCACGGACTACGACGTTCACGTCCTGACCCATGAATGCGGGCATGCTTTTCAGAGCTACTCCGCTCGCGACCAGCCCCTGGTCGACTACGTCATCCCCACGAGCGAGGCGGCGGAAGTGGCTTCGATCTCGATGGAGCTGCTCACCTACCCGGGCCTCGAGCGGCTACTGGGCGCTGCGGCGGAGCGCTACCGGCACGGGCATCTGGAGCAAGCCATCACCAAGCTGCCATTGCTCGCGCTGGGGGATCACTTCCAGCAGGAGGTCTACTCGCACCCGTCCATTTCGCCGAGCGAGCGCCACGAGTTGTGGCTCCGGCTGGAGCGCACGTACCTGCCGTGGCGGGACTATGGCGGGCACCTTCCGCACTTGGCCGAGGGGGGATGGTGGCAGACCATGAGCCACCTCTACCTGTGGCCATTCGTGTTCATCGACTACGCGTTGGCCAGCACTGCCGCCCTGCAGCTGTACCAGCGGTCCCTCGAGAACCGGGAGGCCGCCCTCAATGACTACCTCGCCATCTGCCACGCGGGCGGAAGCCTGTCCTTCATTGAGTTGCTCGCACTGGGGCGGCTGAAGTCGCCGTTCGAGCCGGACACACTGCGCGTCGTGGCGGATCACGCGCGACGCACGTTGGGGCTCTGACCCCTGCCACTACCGCAACAGCAGCAGCACGCCGATGGCACAGAGGGCGACGCTCACGAGCCTGCGAAACGTCTCCTCGGAGACCTGCAAATGGATCCGGTGTCCGAGCCATCCGCCGAGGAGGGCAGCCGGGAGCAATGCCAGGGCGGAGAGCAACCGAGGCGCCGTGATGAGTCCCGTCAGCGCGTAGGCAGGCAACCGCACCGCGGTGGTCACCAGAAAAATGGCCATCAGATTCCCTCGGAAGGCGGCCTTGTCCGCTCCGCTCAGTCGGAAGTACAGGATCAGTGGTGGGCCGCCGGTTCCAAACAGTCCAGCCAGCACTCCGGAAGTGAGCCCTACGGTGGGCCTGGACCAAGCGGGCCAGCTGACGGCGCGCCCGGATGGCATCAGCAGGAACGCCGCCCCAGCCAGGATGAGCACGCCAGCAAGTGCCGTGAGCACGCTACTCGGCTCGGTCACGTTGAGAATCCGCGTTCCGATCAGCACGCCCAGCGCCAGACCCGCACACACCTGCCACACCCCACGCCACGCAATCTGCTTGCGTGCCTTGCTCACCACGGAGATTTCCGCTGGCAAGCTCACCAGAAGTAGCAGCACCACCACGTCGGTCACCTGCGGCATGAACAGGGCCATCGCGCCCACCGCGATGAGCCCGGCACCAAAGCCGAACAGCACGTAGACGGCTTGCGCGACGACCAGGACCAGCCCAGCACCCACTAGCTGCAGCCAAGTATCGAAGACGGTCAGAACGCGGTACCTCCGGGCAGTGCAGCAAAGCAAGTTCTCGGCTGCGCTTCAATCCAGCTACGCCCGGCCTGTGGGCGGGGCGACGACACGTTTTCCACGAGGTCCATCAGGCGTTCCTCTGCTCCGCCGAGACTGGGTTTGTCGCAGCCCACGCCGCGTCCTTGATCTTCCTCCTTCCGAGCACCACCAACCCCCCATCCCTGCCGATACTCCAGAGCATGCGTGATGCCGGTGGCTCGACCGCCAACCTGCCCGCGTGCACGCCATCCAGGTGACATTCGCAACACAACGCCGTGACGTTCTCTTCCTCGTCTCCCCCGCCTTGCGATCGCTTCCGCAGGTGATGGGGCTGCGCCGTGCGCTTGCAGCACACCGGGCTGGTGCAGCGATAGCGGTCGCGCGCGTGGACCGCCGCGTACGCCACCTTCAGCCGTGCTCGTCCACCAGCCCGAGCATCCAGCCGAGCGAGCAAGGCGGCCCGCACGAGGAGCGTGGGGGCCCCAAACCCCCAGGCTCTTCGTGCGGGCACCCGGATAGGACCAGCCCGCGAACGCAGGTCGCGGCCAACCACCCACTCCTTCGTCCACAGCTACTGCTGAAAACCACCCGCGGCACGGCGGGCTTCAGCGCGTGCCCCACCCTGACGAGTTTCTGCGGTCTACTCGCTGAAGCTCATGGGGACGCTTCTCGGGGTCGAGACGGCGCGGAAACGGAGGAGGCAACGGAAGGCGCCGCCCGCCTGGGTGCAGTCGAGCCTTGGGGGGCTCGACTGCGGGGCGGGCTGCGTGCCGGCGTGATAGCAGCACGCGCCACGCAGGTGGCTTCGCGCAGATGCGGGGCGAAACCGAGTGAACGAGTGGACCAAGGCGCACCCGCAGAGATCCGATCAATCATGAGCCCGCAGGGGTGAGGGTTCCCGCAGGGATGAGGGTTCCATGTGCAAGCGGAGACACCCGCCACAGGTCACCCGTAGCTCGACAGCTGGACATCGGCGCGCGGCCACCCGCCAGCAACTTGCGTCAACACCCGGCACCGTCACGCATTCGGCATGACCAGCCAATGCGAATCCCCGCCGACCCACCCACCCCCACAACACACGCGGGTCGCCGAGACGGGCCTGCGCGCCCTCGGGCCCCAAAGCGCGTCTCAGTCGCGCCGTGCTCAAGCCCAGCGAGTCGTCGCGGGGCCTCGTTCACTCTCACCGGTGGCCGCCAAACCATTGTCCGCGGAGCCCTCTGAGCATGAACTCAGGCAGGTTGCGCTCAGTCGGGTGCAATGGCCCCCTCCAATTCGAAGTGCTAGGCTCGCGCCGAGGTCGGGATGATTATGGCTAGAAGGACGGTTGCCGCCGCTACCGCCGCGTGGATGCTGGTGGCGTGCGGTGGCGTGGCGAGAAGCGACGGTGCGGGCAGCGCCGGCGCACCACACGCATCAGGGGGCGGCACGAGCTCCGAGGATGGGATCGGGGGCGCCCCGGGGCTCGCGGGTTCCGGCGGCTCGGCGGGCGATTCCGTACCGACTGGTGGCCGCGGCGACCGCTTCGTCGGCGCCAGTGGCGCGACAGCAGGCACAGGCGGAGTGCACTCCGTCGTGGTGATCGGAGGTACCACTGGTGAGCCGGCTGGCGGAGGTAGTGGAGGTGAGGTCTCGCTTCCCGGTGGAAGCGCCGGTTGGGGGATCCCAGTGGAGGGTGGGACCGGCGGACTGACTCCGCCGGTCGCCGGCACGGCGGGACTCGATCCGTGGGACCCCCCGCTCCCGGCGGGTGGGTCGGGGCGTGCCGGAGCCTCGGGGCAAGGCGGAGTCACAGGGCACAGCGGAGCCGTGGGACTCGCGGGAGTCGCGGGCCTGGCCGGGATCGCAGGCGCAGAACAACTCGGCGGCGCGGGCGGCACGTCCGGCGGAGACGGAGGAGGTGGCATGGCAGGCGCTCCCTCGCCTTGCGTCCCCGGCGGCTGCGTGTGTGAGGCGGCGGCGACCTGCGACATCGAGTGCGTGCCCGTAGACTCCAATTGCGCCGTCTCCTGCCATGAGGGTTCCACTTGCGACCTCGATTGCCCGCTCGGGGGATGCACTCTCGACTGCCACGGCGCCGAGTGCGGGTACACGTGTCTGGGCGGGTGCCGCGCCGAGTGCCTCCAGGATGCGACGTGCAATAGTGACTGCACGCAAGGGG
>CAZSVU010000437.1:0-6701 GCA_964610275.1 uncultured Polyangiaceae bacterium
CGCCGGGCGCAGCTACTCGACCACGCGGTGTTGGGAGCAGTTCCCAGGGATGTCCGTCGCCAGCCACAGCGGCGGACGGCGGGGATGGCGAACCGTCTGTCGAACGGGGTCGGGAGACGCACGCCAGGCGACGGTCATCACCAACATCACCGCCAGCGACAGCTACATCACTTTCGACGAAACCGGTCAGTACCAGTTCGTCATCTCCGGACAGAATTGCACCGCGAGCGCGCGCCGCTCGCGCTCCTTCCGACTCATCCAGCGGGAGGGCGAGCCTCCGCCCGCGCCCGCCACTCCGGCGCCGACGCCGACGCCCACGGCAACTGAGACCCCCACCCCGCCCACGCCCGCACCGCAACGGCAACCCGAAGCGCCCGCCGCACCTCGGGCGGGGTGCGAGAATCCGGGGCCGCCGGCGCGGCTCGAGGTGCGCCCGTCACGCAAGCTGATGCGCCCGGGAGAGGAATTTGCATTCCGCAGCAAGGTACTGGACGCCAATGGGTGCCATCTCCGAACCGTGTCGCCCACCTGGCGTCTCGCTGACGAGAAGGCGCCGGCCCAATTCGTTGGGTCGGGCAAGATCCGGATCGCCACGGACGCCGGGGAGTCGGAGTTGGTGCTGAGCGCGAGCGTCGGCGGCCGAGCCGTGAAGGTCACGGTGGAGGTGGTGTCCCGAGAGAGGTACGACGCACTGCTCCGTCAGGGGGGCTTCAACGAAGCCGGCGAGTCGACCGAGGCTGCTGCCACCGCGATCGCGTCGGGTTCCCTCGGGGCCGGGTCGGCGGTTGCCGGGGACCAGGGGACCACCCGGAAAGTCATCTTCGTGGTGGTCGCCGGGGGGCTCGCCCTGCTCTTCGGGGTGATCGGCCTGGTCCTCGTCGGCCGCAATCGCAACCGGAGAGCCGAGACGATGCGGCAGGCCGCCGAGCGGCACGTGTACAGCGCTCCGCCTCCGCCAATCCCCTCCGTCCCCTCGGCCCCCTCACCCCGGGGGACGGTGTGCCCCACCTGCCGCCGTGAGTACCCGCCAGATGCCATTTTTTGCCCGGTGGACGGAAATCAGGTCGTCCCAATCGAGGACTCCGGGGCGGCTCGGGGGCCCGCCGGTGGCATCTGTCCAGTATGCGGGCAGGGTTTCGATCCCGGGATCCGCGTCTGCCCGGAGCACCACGAGGAGCTGGTTCCAGCAGCGGTGTACCTGGCGCAGCGCGAGGCGCCGGCCCCGCTCCAGAAGAAGATCTGCCCCGTCTGCGGGGGGCAATACGAAGGCGACGCCGAGTTCTGCGGCGCGGACGGCGCAACACTGGTCCCCATTAACTAGATAAGGGAGCGCGAATGTCGGTCACCGCCCGGAAATGCGCGGTGCGCGAACCGTTTGGGGTGGGGCCCCACCCGTGGGGCGGGGTCTGCGGCAGACCCCGAAAAAGCAACAGGAATCTTGTTCGAGCATAATTGCGGCCCTCCGAGGTCCTGCGAGCCCTCACCCTGCCGGGGGCTCGTGGGACCGACCGACGATCGCGCTCGCTGAATTAGCTCGGCTACTGCTGCGCCCAGTTCGGAAATCCAAACGAGATTTGCTAAGCTTCGCGAAAATGAAGATCAGCTGCCAATCCTGTGGAGCCAACTACGCCATCGCCGACCACAAGGTGCGCGGCAGGCTAGTCAAGGTCCGCTGCAAGAGTTGCTCCTCCACGATCCTGGTGGACGGCCGCACCCTGGAGGACGCTGCGCCTTCTGCCTCGGACTCTGCCCCCCAGCCCGCGGCGGAGGCGCCCGCTCCTGCCCCGGCTCAGGCTCCGCCCCCCACAGCCGAGCCAGGTGCCGGGTTGGGCGACGCCACTGACGACGGAGATGACGCGACGCGGATCTATGCCGGCGGAGACCGGGCAGATGGTGGCAGCGCAGATCCCGACTCTTGGTCCGTGAACCTCAGCGATACCGACCAACGCACGATGACCACCGAGGAGATCATCGCAGGCTTCGTGGCAGGCGAAGTCACGGATGATGCCTTCGTATGGCGGGAGGGATTGGACGACTGGCAGCCGGTGCTCGATGTCCCCGAGCTGCGCACGGCGATCGAGTCGCGGCAGCCACCCAAGAGCGTGCCCCCGGAGCCTGCATTCAACTTCAGCCCGCCCCAGACCACGGAGCCTGACGAATCACCGAAGCCGACGGCGGCTTGGGTCAACGAAGCCGCCGGAGTGCGCGAAGATCTCTTCGGCAACGTCGAGAGCGCTGGCAGCGAAGCCGAAGCAATGGGCGCCGAGATCCCGCCGGAGCCAATCCAAGAGAGGAAGATTGGCGCCCGAAATGAAAACTCCGTGCTCTTCTCCCTCGACTCGCTGAAGCAAGGCATGGCCGCTGCCCCTCCTGCGGCGGGCGGCAACAAGCGCGCGCCCAAGGCACCAGCACCCGGCTCCCTCTCGTACGGCGCTGCGTCGAGTCCCGTTGACGACCTCCTGGGTCTCGGCGGTGGTGGTGGCGCCCTCTTCAGCGCCGATGCCAATGCGGCCCTGCTGACGGCACCAGCTCCGGAACCCCCCAAGCCCAAGCCCAAGCCCAAGCCGGTCGAGGCAGAGGACGCCGACAAGCCCGCGGTGGTGGTGCAGAAGAAGATGAACCCGATGGTGTTCGTGGCCATCGGTGGGATCATGGTGGTGCTGGTCGCGGGAGCGCTCGTGGCCGGGCTGATGCTCGGAAAGGGCGACAAGGACGAGGTCGCGCAGAAGACCGACAACACCGCCGAGGCGCAGTCCGACCAGGGCAAGACGGAAGACAAGGGCGGAGCGGCAACCGACCAGCAGGGTGCCGCCCAGCCGACTCCGTCGGGAGAGGCAAGACCCGACAGTGCGAATGCAGCCGCGGGCGAGACGAAGACGGACGAGAAGAAGGAAGTTAGCGAAGAGGACCGAAAGCGCTACGAAGAAGCTCAGAAGAAAGCTGAGGAAGAGAAGGCCAAGACCACCGCTGCAGGCACCGACGGAAAGACCGAAGCGAAGAAAGACGAGAAGCCGGCCGAAAAGAAGGAAGAGAAGAAGGAGGCCGCTGGAGGCGGTGGGGCCCCCTTCAACAAGGGCGCGGCAATCTCGGCGCTGGCGTCTGCGGCAGCGGCGGCCTCGGGCTGCAAGCGTCCGGACGGCCCCACGGGCTCCGGGCGTGTGACCGTCACCTTCATGCCGAGTGGGAGGGCCACCGGGGCCAACGTGTCCGGCGGCGGGTTTGGGGGCACCTCGGTCGGAGGATGCGTGGCATCAGTGTTCCGGCGGGCCAAGATCCCGCCCTTCGACGGCGACCCGGTCACCGTCTCCAAGAGCTTCACGATCGCTCCCTGATTGAGCGCACGACCGGTGGCTACTCCGACTCCGCCACGCGGCGCTGTCGCAGGCGCTCGCGCAACCCCGTCATGCGCTCTTCACGTCGGATCTCGGCCAACGCGAGACCCAGAGCACGAGGATCCGCCACCAAAACGCAGAGCTTTCGAGCACGCGTCACTGCGGTGTAGAGCAAGTTGCGCGAAAGCATGACGTAGTGACTGGTCAGGATCGGCACCACGATGGCCGGGTACTCGCTGCCCTGGCTCTTGTGGATGCTGGTCGCGTACGCCAGCGCGAGGGCGTCGAGCGAGCCGTCGTCGTACTCGACCAGTCTGCCGTCAAACCGGACCGCGAGAGACCGCTCACGGACGTCCACCTCGCACACCCGTCCCAGGTCTCCGTTGAAGACGTCGCGCTCGTAGTCATTGCGGGTTTGCATGACCTTGTCCCCCACCCTCAGGGACTGGCCCCGTGACACGAGGGCGGGGCCGTCCGGGTTGAGCGCTTCCTGCAGCATCGTGTTGAGGACGACCGTGCCCACGGGGCCCCGATGCATGGGGGTCAGGACCTGGATGTCGTCCACGGCGTCCAACCCGAAACGCCGCGGAATGCGATTCGTCACCAAGTCACGAACGAGAGCCGCAGCCTCTGTTGGATCGCGGCGGTGCACCACGAAGAAGTCCGAGTCACGCTCTTCCGCCGTTCCCCCTTCCGGCATCTCACCGCGAAAGATGCGGTGCGCGTTGCGAACGATTCGGCTGGTTTCGGCCTGACGAAAGATCTCGTTGAGTCGAACCACCGGGACCGCCCCACTGGAAATGAGATCCCGAAGCAGCGCTCCCGGTCCTACCGACGGCAGCTGATCCGCGTCCCCCACCATCACGAGACGAGCCTTGGCCGGAAGCGCGTCCAGCACGGCCGCAGCCAGGGTGACGTCGATCATGGACGCTTCGTCGACAATCAGCGCCGCTAGCGACAGCGGGTTGTCTCGGTTGCGCTGGAACCCCAGGCTCCGCGGGTCCACCTCCAGCAGCCGGTGGAGGGTGCTCGCGTCTCGACCGGTCGCCTCGCTCAGGCGCTTGGCAGCGCGTCCGGTCGGCGCGGCCAAACGAGTGCTCAATCGGGCGCGATCGAGCACCCGCAGTATGGCGCGCACGATAGTGGTCTTGCCCACGCCGGGACCGCCGGTGATCACCACCACCCGCTCGCGGGCCGCCGCCTCAATCGCTTCGCGTTGGCGGTCCGCGAGACGGATGCCCAACTGTCGCTCGAAATCTCGCAGCGCCGACTGCAGGCCCGGCAGTGTCGCCGCGCGAGAATCGCACAGAGCGAGCAACCGAGCGGCCACGCTGCATTCCGCTGCGTGGAGCCGCGCGAGGTAGACGTGATCCTGTTCCACCACCACCCGCTGACCAGCCCACAGCGCGTCGACGGCAGCCTCCACGTGCTCGGGGTCGATCTCCAGCATGCTGGCTGCGGTCTGAACCAACGTCTCACGGGGACAACGTACGTGGCCTTGGTCGGATAGCGTGGATAGCTCGTGCATCACGCCCGCTTGCGCCCGTTCGGGGTGATCTCCCGATATCCCCAGCGAACGAGCGATGCCATCAGCGGTCTTGAAACCCACGCCTCGAACGTCGAGGGCCAACCGATACGGTGAGCGCTGCACCGTGGCCGCCGCCCGCTCGCCGTAGTGCTGAAGAATCCGCCGGGCGAGAGCCGGCGAAGCACCGTGCGTCTGCAACAGCACCATGACGCTGCTGAGGGCCCGTTGCGAGACCCAGGCCTGCTTGATCTCCAGGACCCGCTGCGCGCCAATGCCGCGTACCCTCCCCAGCCGTTCGGGGTCCGTATCGAGAATCGTCAGGGTGTCCATGCCGAATTGGGCGACGATTCGCTGTGCCAGACCGGGGCCGATTCCGCGCAGCACCCCCGAACCGAGGTACTTCTCGAGCCCCGCCTGGGTGACCGGGTCGAGCGGCACCAGCGAGTCGGCACGAAACTGCTCTCCATGGCGGGGGTCGCTCACGAAATCGCCACTGACGCGTACCCGAGTCCCAGGCCCTACGGCCTGAAAGTTCCCCACCACGGCAACCGTGCCGTTCACTCCCCTCACTCCCTCGACCGAACCCACCTTGATGACTCGAAAGCTCGTTTCCTCATTCTCGAAGGTGACGCGCTGCACTTCCCCTGTGAGCGTGGTCGGCACGCGCCGACTGTAGCAGCAGCCTTTACTCCACGGGCCCGGAAACGAGGCTCCGGCAGACCGGAGGCGGCCAAATCTACTACTATGGCTCAGACCAACCATGAGCTCGTGGCATAGAAATCACGCACGCTGTGGGTGCGCGAGCGCCGGGGCGTCTTTCGCCCTCCCTGGCTCGCGACGCCAGTACGAACGATCTCGTCCCTTTTGCGTGCGGCATCTGAAGCTGGACCTGGCTGTGGACCTCGACGAGCGGAGCGTTTCCGGCACGGCCACACTCGACTTCGAACGGATCACACGGGGAGCGTCCCAACTCGAGTTGGACGCCGTGGGGTTCGACTTGCGGCGGGTGCGCATCGACCTCGGCAAGGGCTGGTCCAAGGCGACCACCGAGTACGACGGCGACTGTCTAAAAGTCACGGTGCCCGCGCGTACACGCAGCGGGCGCGTGCAGGTCAGCTACCACACTCGACCCCAACGCGGGCTCTACTTCATTCGCCCCGACCGGCACCGACCGGAACTCCCACTCCAGGTGTGGACGCAGTGCCAAGACGAAGATGCCCGGCACTGGTTCCCGTGCGTCGACCGCCCCCACATGAAGATGACCTCCGAGCTCAAGGTGCGCGTCCCGTCGGGATGGGTGGTTCTGTCGAACGGCGAGCTCGTGAGCAGCAACACCCCGCGCGGGAAGACCCGCCCTTGGGTGTATCACTTCAGGCTGGACCAGCCGCACCCGAGCTACCTGATCACCCTGGCGGCGGGACGGTTCGACGTGATCGAGGATCGACCGGCCGAGCTCGCAAGTGGCGCGCGGGTGCCCGTCGCCTACTACGTTCCCGAGGGACGCCGCGCCGATGCCCTGCGCGCCTTCAGCGAGACGCCTCGAATGATCGAGCTGTTCAGCCGACTCACCGGGGTCGACTACCCGTGGAGCCGCTACTCTCAAGTGGTCGTCTCAGACTTCATCTTCGGTGGCATGGAGAACACGACGGCCACCACCGTCTACGAGCACATCTTGCTCGACGAACGCGCCTCGCTCGACATCTCCAGTCACGACCTGGTGGCTCACGAGCTGGCACATCAGTGGTTCGGCGACCACGTGACCTGCCGCGACTGGTCACACGCCTGGCTCAACGAGGGGTTCGCCACCTACTTCGAACACTTGGAGCGGGAGGACCGCCTCG
>CAZSVU010000438.1:0-6669 GCA_964610275.1 uncultured Polyangiaceae bacterium
ATTGCGCCTCATTCAGCACCCGCCCTGCGCGCCGCATCGCGCGCTCTCGCCACCCCGCGTACGTCCTCCCTACCCTGCGTGTGTCGTCTCCACCACGCACGGCGCCTCACCTCGCTCCCTCTCACCGCTCTGGATCACCTGCGCGAGCTGGTAGAACCAACACTCCAACGGTCCGGTCAGAGTCCACACGCCCGCCCGCCGATCAAACCGCAGCGCGCCACAACGAAACGCGAACCATCGCTCACTCGTCGCGCTGCTCGAAGCTCTCACACCCAACACCCATTCCGAGCCGCCGAGCCCGAGCCCCGCGAACCCACGTCATGCTCCGTCATGGCGTGGTGCCTGGGGTGCCTCCCCCGGTCCATCCTCGGACCTTTCGGCCCTGCGGGTGGCCCACCCCCTCCAAATCGGCTGCGTCGCAGCCTCAGGAGGGGGCATCCGCAGAGAGCAGCTGGATCCTCACCGAACGAAATTCGGTCGTCTCGATCGATCGAAATCGCAAGCTACCCCAATGCTCTGGATGGAGACAGACAGGGCGCCTCTGCCTCTGACGCGGAAGAGAGCACTGGACCGCTGGGGACGTTGGTGTGGGAGGTGGAGGCAGTCCAGCGCTCTCTTCCGCGTCAGACCGGTCAACGGACGCCGTCGGGTGCGGAAGACGCAGATGCTGCCGCTTCAGGGGGCGGTCCGTGCGACCCAGGACCTCCAGGCGGGAACGGAGGTGGCCACGGCCAACCAGCAGAGCCAGAGCCAGGGGGCGGCGGGGGATGGCCCCAGCCTCGCGGAGGATGCGCGCCTGGAGGCGGCGGGCCCGGAGGCGGCGCACCCGGAGGCGGGGGCGGCGGACGCCGGGAACGGATGTCGTCGAGGCGCGCTTGCTGCTCCGCGTTCAGGACGCTGCGAACTTCCTTTTCCATGCGCTCGTTGATCGTGCGGACCCGCGGGTAGGTCTCGTGCAGCACCGCTTCGAGCTCCGGTCGGTAGCGGTCCATGATCTCGCGCACACGCTGCCTCTGCTCCGAGGACAGTCCGAGCTCCTCGGCGGGGATCGGTCCCATCATCGGGGGTGGAGGCGGAGGGCCACGATACCCGATGATCCAGTGGCACAACCCGACGCCGGTCACGACGCCCACGGCAAAGGTGGCAACGAGCAGGACGGCGGTCAGCAGGCGAACAGTCCGGGGTGAGGTCTCACTTTCAGTCATTCTGCCCTCCCAGCACCTGGAGGATCTTCTTCGTCGAGGGGCGCTCGTCGGCCATCGCCCAGCGCGACAAGACGAAGGCCGGGTGCTCGTCAGTCTGACGTGCGACCGTCGAGCCAGTGCGGGCGCTCGTCAGGGCTCCAACCCAGCTCAGGACTGCGGCCGCTGCAGCAATGGCCAGCGCCGGCCGCATCCATACCGTCAGTTGGTACGCCAGTGACACCCGGCGACGTCGGGCAGCCACGGCCCGTGAGGCCACCGACTCGACCAGGCGCTCCCACCGCTCGGCATCCTGCGAGGGGTCGAGCGCCGTGAAGTCCATTTTCTGGTCTGTCATCCGGCACCTCCAACACAAAGGGGCTCGGCCAGCTGCGTGCGCAGCTTCTGTCGAGCCTGAAACAGGTGCTGCCGGGACATCACCTCCGAGACGTCCAGGGCGGCAGCGATTTCCGCATGGGTCCAGCCCTCGAGATCGTGAAGCAGCACGATCTCGCGTTGTACGCGGGAGATCTGACCGAGTGCCTGCAGCAGCCGTTCGCGGGACAGCGCAAACTCGGGATTGGCAGCATCGTCGTGCTGCGCCTCGCTGCGATCCTGCGCCGGCGCTTCGCGTCGCTTCCTGCGGCTGAGCCAGTTGTAGGCTTGATTCCGAACGATCTGCACCAACCAGCCGCTGAAGCGCACCGGCTGGCGACAAGTGTCGATGCGCTCGAAAGCAATCAGCAGGGCATTCTGCGCGACATCCTCCGCATCCGCTGGTCGCCCCACGATGGCCAATGCGATAGAATATGCTGCCCGCAGGTGCGCTCGGGCCAAAGCCTCGAACGCGTGCGCCTCGCCGCGCTGGGCGCTAACGACCAGATCCGCCGTGGGGGGGTCGGACGGCATGGGTTTGGTTGGTCCTAGCTCGACGACAGTCGAGAGGGCTAATCCGTTAGTGAAGAAAAGTCACGAGCCCCGGGCAAGTGGCGCGGTCGACCAGTAGCCGCCATACCGACGTCCGGCTTGGCCTGCTAACGCCATTCCAGCCCCAGCTGTCTTGGTGAGTGAACGACGATCCGTTACTACTGATCGACCCCATACAACGAAGCAACGCGTCGTCGGACCACCGAGGAGTACCAAGTGACCAAGATCTCCATGCTGTCTGGCTGCCTACTAGCGATCAGCGCGAGCGTGCTGCTGGCTGGCTGCGCGAGCAATCCCCCACCCTGCCCGTGCCAGCCCCCGCCCCCTCCACCTCCCTGCGGCGGACCCGGGTGGGGCGGTCCCCAAGGCGGACCCGGATGGGGTGGCCCAGGCGGACCGCAAGGGGGCGGTCCCCAAGGCGGACAACAGTGGGGTGGCCGAGGCGGACCGCAGGGAAGTGGCCCCGGTGGACCTGGATGGGGGGGTCCCGGCGGACCGCAAGGTGGGGGTCCAGAAGGAGCACGGTGGGGCGGTGGGCCTCGCCGCGGTCCCCCACCCGAAGCGCTCGAGGCGTGCCGCGACAAGAAGGCAGGCGACGAATGCGTTGCCCGGAGGGGTGATTGGGAAATGAAAGGGACCTGCAGCGCGCCACCCGGCGAGCAGGGCGGCGAGCAACTGGCCTGCGCCCCCAAAGATCGCGGCAACCCCGGCGACGCCAAGCCGCCACGCCGCGGGGCAAAGGCGAAGTAGTCCGACCGGAACGGGCTCCGAGAAGCCGACACCCCGCACTGACGGCTCCGGCAGTAGCCCGTGTCGAATGGGTGATCAGCCCGAATCCAGCACGGGGCAGCCGAGGATGGTGTCGATGCGTTCGACGGCTCCCCCCTTGATCAGGTCACAGAGCGGGCCGTCGATGATGATGGTCGTGGGCTGACTCGCGTCGTCGAAGTGCCAACGGTCCCAGGCGCAACGCAGGAGGGAGTATAGGGGCGGTGACGAGGTCAGTCTACGTCGCCACCGCCGCTGCGGACTACCAGATCACCGACACCAGCCGGGAGTCCGCAATCCGCGCGTCCGCCGTCACGACGGACACCTGATGTTTGCGTGCCGTGGCAACGATCATCCGGTCAGCTGGGTCGCCACCGAAGTCGGGTAACTCAGCGGTGTCCACCGCGACGTCGGCGTCAAGCGCAAGCAACTCCACCCCTGGCACCGAAAGCGCCCGGTCGATCCAAGTGCGCGCGTCGCGGTCGAGCTTGAGGCGACCGCGCTGCACCAGCATGGCGACCTCCCAACAGCTTATCGCGCATACGCCCACGGCGTCTGCGCGATCGAGGTTGCGTTGCACTCGACGGGGAAGCTTCTTTGAGCCACTCACCCACCAGATCCAGACATGCGTGTCGATGACGATCATCGATGTGCATCCCAACGATCCTCAATGGGGGAGATGAGGTCGTCTTCGTAGACCACACTCCCGCGCAGTGACTCACGTGCATCGGCGTCATCAACCGGGACCAACCGTGCCACCGGCTTTCCGCGCTTGGTGATCACCACGGGCCGACGCGAATCCCTCACTTGGTCCAGGATGGCCAGACACCGGGCCTTGAACTGACCCGCAGGAATGGCGTCTGGTTTAATGACCATGGTCATTTACCATAGTCATTTCACCGAGCGACGCAAGCGCCAACGTCCCTCCCCTTCGGCAACCCTCGCCGCCTGTGTGAGCTATACTGCTCCCATGGCCAATTCTGACCAGGCACGCCGCGAGCTCAGCAAGGCGCGCAACGTCTTCAAACAGTTTCGCAATACGCCCGAGCTTCGCACGCTCGCGGATACGGTCCTGGCCATTGACCCCGTCGACGAAGAGGACGCGGAGTTTGCGAATGTCCTGAGCTGGGCGCTGACCACCCTCACGCACCAGGGGATCCTGCTGGCCGCCCATGACGCGGTGGGCGGAACGGAGCGGTACCGGGAGCGCGTGCGCGAGATCCAGAAGTCGCTGATGCGGCAGGTCGATCTCGATACCGGGCCGACGGACCCGCCCGAGAAGCGACCCTCATTCCCCCCTGAGCTCACCGTGCTGCCCGGTGGCAAGGGCAAAGCGGAGCGATGACGTCGAAGGGGGACGCCGCACGCTGCCTGGGTCCGAGGTATCCGTGAAGCCGACTTCAGGTGACTCGCCGATCCGAGTCGATTTCCTGCCCGACGACATCACGGGGCTCCGGGGCCGCATCGGGTTGACGTTCGCTCCGGGCAAGAAGGATTGGCACTGGGACCGCAGCCTTCCGGTGGATCTCCAGGGCTTGCACGATGAGCTGGGGACACTCCCGGGCGAGAGCTCACCCACTACCTGCGCTGAGTGAGAGCCTGATCACCACGAAGCGCGACGGTTCAGAACCTACCGTGACCGTCGCTTCGAGGCGGTCGTCTCCCCTCCCCACAGCTCCGCCTCCAGCCCCGACGCCCGCCGGACCGTCTTGTTCAGCGCGTCGTGCAGGACGCTCGCCTCGCCGACCATGGTCATGCGGCGCTTGGCCCGGGTGACACCGGTGTAGACCAGCTCACGAGTGAGGATGGGCGAGTCGTGCTCGGGGAGCACCACCATGGCGTGGTCGAATTCCGAGCCCTGGCTCTTGTGGATGGTCATGGCAAACACAGTCTGGTGCTCGGGCAGCCGGGACGGCGCCACGTAGCGAACGCCCTCCGGGTCGGCGAACGCGACCTTGCGCTCACCGGTCTCGTCGTCGACCACAATCCCGACGTCGCCGTTGAAGAGGCGGACCACGTAGTCGTTGGTGGTGACCAGAATCGGGCGGCCCAGCCAGTACTCGGACCGCGAGTGCAGCGCCCCGTCCTCGATGATCCGCTCCTGTCGAAGCTCCCGCTCGAGCAGCGAGATGATCGCCGGATTCATCCCGGCGACGCCGAGTCGACCCTGACGGTGGGCACAGAGCACCCGGAACTGGTCGAACCGGTCGAGCACATCCTGGTGCAGCGACGCCAGACTCTCCCCCTCCCTGGAACCGTCAAGCAAGCGCCTGAGGTACGGCAGGTAGCTGGAGACGATGACCCGCTTGGTCTCCTTCAGGAGCGTCCCCTTCTCCCCGTGCTCCAGCAGCGTGACGTCCCGGTAGCGGTCGGTGCTCGTCAGGATGTCCACGGCCGGCTCAGGATCAAAGTCGTCCATCAGACAGGCTTTGGCAAACTGCCCGATGCCGCTCTCGGGCTTGAACCGTCGACTCTTGTCGAGCTGGACGATGGCGTCATAGGGGCCGGACGCTTTGCACACCTCTGCGACCTCTGCCACGCCACCTATCCCCGCCACCATCTCGAGCTCCTGCGAGAATGCTTGGGAAACGAACAGGCGTTGCATGCTGGTGGGACCGCACAGGTCAGCCAGCACCGTACCGGCCTCCACTGACGCGAGTTGGTGTTGATCGCCGAGTAGGATCAGGCGCGCATCCGGGCTGACCGCATCCACCAACTTGGTCATCAGCGCAAAGTCGACCATCGAGGCTTCGTCCACCACGACCACCGCGTGCGGGAGTGGGTTCTTCGCGTCGTGCCGGAAGCGGGTGGGGTTCTGCGGATTCCATCGCAAGAGCCGATGAATCGTGGAGGGCTGAAGGGACGTGAGGAAGTCGCGCAGCTGGGCCTGCGTCCGCCCTGGTGGCAACGCGGCCTCCGCCCGCTCGATGAATTCCTCCAACCCTTCGAGAATCGATTCCTTCATGCGTGCCGCGGCCTTGCCCGTGGGCGCGGCCAGGGCCACGCGCGGCCCGGGGCTCTCTTGCCCGGGGTCGTGCTCGACCGACCAGTCTGCCCAGAGCAGCGTGAGCACGCTGCGCACCGTGTACGTCTTCCCTGTGCCGGGTCCGCCAGAAATCACCGTGAACCCCCGAAGCAGTGCCATGGCTGCGCCGAGCTTCTGGCGATCCACGCCCACCCCTGCATCCGGCTGGGCAAAGAGC
Source organism: uncultured Polyangiaceae bacterium (assembly GCA_964610275.1). Classification (GTDB taxonomy): domain Bacteria; phylum Myxococcota_A; class Polyangia; order Polyangiales; family Polyangiaceae; genus JAFGBI01. The sequence goes on from CAZSVU010000438.1 coordinate 6,080, forward strand.
ACTCCCAACCCCTGTCGCAACAACTCGGCGTCCCGCGGCTCGAGTTGCTGCCTCACGCGCTCGCGCAAGTGCCCAGCCAGCCGCTTCTGGTAGGTGAGGTACCGGTCGGCGTAGAGCAACCCCCGAGAGAGCACGAACGGCCGCGCCGCCTCTTCCGGGTCGCCAGTTCCCACCAATGGGCTCTTTTCGATTCGAGCCCGCCAGGCCTTCCGATCTTCTGGAAGCTCCAGTCGCGCGACTTCATCGCTCTGCCGCTCAGGGCGCTCGGAGAAGAGCTCTTCGACGCGCAAGCCCGTGACATCCAGACAGATGTGGCCAAACCGGGGCGCACGCACCACGAGCGCAAGAGCGAGCAGCACGTCGGGATCGCGCTCGCCCACCAGCGCGCCCAGCTGATCCACGACGTGGACGTCCACGGAATCGAGCACGCCCTGGTCGCGGAAAGGCTTCAGGCGTTGCTCGATCGCCACGGCATCCGCCCCACCAAGCAGCGGCGCCCACCGAGCCTGGCGACTCATGCTGCACCCCCGAGCGCCTGGGACGGATCCTCGAACAGTCGGTCGAGCGCCTCGACCACCTCCACTGGAGGC
>CAZSVU010000439.1:0-6658 GCA_964610275.1 uncultured Polyangiaceae bacterium
AACGTGCCCACACCCACCACCATGGGCGGGACCTTGCTCAGAGCCGCCCAGGTGCGGTCGTCCAGAGGCTGCTCGCCGAGCTCGGGCTTGAAAGCCAGGAAGTCGAGCGGGATGTCGGAGACGTACAGCACGCTGGTACCGCCCACCTCGGTCTCCCCCACCACGGCGTTGACGTACTTCTGCGGCTCGGCCGCGATGCGACGATGAGCTTCGGCAAGCAGCGCATCGCGGTCGCCGAACACGGTCGCTTCGTGCGGGCAGACTTCGGTGCAGGCCGGCTGCTTGCCAGCGTCCAGGCGATGGCTGCACAACGTGCACTTGCGCACGAACGGTACCGCTGCCTCCCAATCGTACCGCGGGATACCGTACGGGCAGGCCATCATGCAATACCTGCAGCCCATGCAGCGGTCGGGATCGTAGGCCACCGGGCCATCGGGGCGCTTCTGCAACGCCCCCACGATGCAGGCCGAGACGCAGGCGGGACGCGCGCAGTGGCGGCACTGCCGACGCACAAACCGACTCCCCGGGCGCCGTACGATGGTCGTGTAGCGCGTGGACGACAGATCGTCGATCTGACGCTTCCATCGACGTGGAGCGTCTTTGCCGAGCCGATTCTCCGCCCGGCACGCCTCGACGCATTGCTCGCACCCGGTGCACCGGGTGGTGTCGGTCAGAATCGCTTTGACGGCGCTCATACCGGTTCCTCTTCCTTGTGCAGCGCGACCGCCACCTTGCTGCCGGCGTCAGCAGGCCAGCGCCAGCCCATCTCGGCCACCACCTGGGAGCTCGGCATGAGCACCACGTGGCTCAGCTTGGTGATGGGCATGAGCACGAGCACCAGATTGCCGCTGAGGATGTGGACCAGGAACGTGGCCGAGAAGGAGAAGGGGTTGGCCGCCTGATGCACCAGCAAGAACCCCGAAGCGAACGGCACTGCGATGAGCAGCGGCAGCAGGTAGTCCTGAGGGCGCGAGAGCGCACGGGTGGCTCGTGCAGCGAGCCGCTGCACCACCAGCCCCACGGCGGTGATCACGGCCACGATGGTCAAGACATCGGCCAGGCCATGGGGGAGGGCCGGCCACTCGATTCCGATCCCTCTGCCCCACAGCACGATGTGTCCGGCGAGAAACACGGGAACAATCAGGACGGCGACGTGAAAGGACAGCGAAGTCAGGCTGAAGAGCACCTGATTCTTCATCTTCCCGAGCGGGAAGAGCCACTTGAAAGTCGCGGTCAGCGCCGCCCCGTAGGGAACGCTCTTGTCGCCAGCGCGTTGCATGGTCCGGCGCATCTCCCACGCCGTGATCGCGACGTGCCGGAGCAGCCCAGCAGCCATGAACGTAAGCGAGAACAGGAAGGCCGGGCCTCTGGCCCACTCAATCCAAGCTTCCATCATTCCTCCCAACTGTCTGCTGCCCTGCGGGCTCGCACTCCGTCCGCCGCTGCCTATTCATCGTCCTCATCCTTGGGTGCCTTCTGGACGCTGCTCAAATCCATCACCCTGAGCAGCAGGTCGTGCAGGCCGATCACCTGAATTTGCTTTTCCAGACCGTTGTCTTCGATGACTTCCTTGAGTTGCTTCTTGCAGTTGGCGCAAGGCGCGACCACGTACTTCGCGCCCGTGGCCCGCAGCTGGTCCGCCTTGCGGCGCCCCATCTGCTTGGTCCGAAACTCTCGAACCTCGTCGATCGACACCGAGCCACCGCCCCCGCCGCAGCAGTAGTTCTGAGTACGGTTGGGCGTCATCTCCACGTAGTCCGCACAGATGGCCTTGAGGATCTCGCGCGGCTCCTCGGTGATCTTGCCCGCTCGCGCGATGTTGCAGGGATCGTGGTAGGTCACCCGCTCCTCGATCTTCTTGTCGGTGAGCGGGATCTTCCCGGCCTTCAGTTGCGCGTAGGTGTACTGCAGGAAGTGCACGACCGGGGGTGCGTCCTCGCCACAGAAGGTGGGCAGGAACCACGCGCTGCGGGTGGCGTGCCCGCACTCGCCGACCAACACCTTCTTCCCCTTGAGCCGTTTGACTTCGTCGTTCACCCTGTGGACGATGCGCTCCATCATCCGGTCGCTGTAGAAGAGGCCATAGTTGATGCCGTCGTAGTTGCCGGTGCCGATGGTCCACGACCCACCGGTGACGGCCATCACCGCGGCGTTGCCCATGAGAGTGTCGGGCTCGAGGAGATAGTCGGAGACCGCGGGAAAGAAGACGTACTCGGCGCCCTCCTGGTCCACCGGGAACTTCACTTCGGCGTTGAAGTTGTCCTCGAACTCCTCCTCGAGAAACTCACACGTGTCCTTGAGCGCGGCCACCGGAATGGCGGACGTGTTGCCCACGCCTTGGAGTTGTTCGCGCACGGCCACCACCAGCGCTTTGGGAATGACCCCAACCTCGGCAAGCAACCATCGGGCCAGGTGGGTGATCAACCCGTGGTCGATCCCCATCGGGCAGTGTGCCTTGCACCGCCGACACGCCGTGCAACGGTAGTACTCCTCGGCCATCTCATCGAGGTACTCGTCCGTCAGCACGAACCCACCGCCCAGACGCGCCTTGAGCGCGCCCGCTGGGGTGAAGTACCGACGGTAGACTTTCAGTAGCAACTCGGAGCGCCGGCAGGGGATATCCCGATCGGCACCGGTATGCTCGTACAGCTGGCAGGAGGAAGCGCACCGGTTGCACTTGGCGGATATCCGCGCGAACACCTCCAAGGGGAGACCATAGCTGCCGTGGTCCAGCACTGCCGCGAAGGCCTCTAGGAACTTGGCGGGCCGGTCGGTGACCTGCAGTGCTTTCTCCTCGACGAAGTAGCTGTACTTGTCTCTGGCGGTGCTCATGACTGGTTAGGCTCCGTGGGCTTCGGGGGGCCAGCCCGGTCGGGCGCGTTGCCGAGACGGGCCGTGCCGGGCTGGAGTGTTCCCTGCAGAAAGGAATCCAGTAGGTCTTCGACGTTGCCGGATACCCACGAGATGACGCGAATGCCGTGGGCGCGAACCAGGTCTTCGAATCGGTCCTGCGTGCCGCCGCAGATCAGCGTCTGAACGGCCTGGTCGCGAAGCAGTCGCACCCGGTCGAAGGGATCGTGGCTCTGCAAGCGAAAGTCGACTTGATCGATCACCTTTCGCCCCCGCACGGTGTAGATGGCGATCGTGGCCGAGTACTCGAAGCACGGCGCCACGGACTCACCGAAGCGTGGGATGGCAATCTTCACGTCACTGTCGCTCCGCCCTCGCACAGAGCAACTTTCGGACCACCGGCGTCGATCCGGCTACGGCATCCGAACTCGTCAGAATGACTTGCGGTTCGCGGTGTCTTTCAAGAACGAAAGGTGGTCACGTTGTTTCAGTTGCGCAACGTTCTCGGGCGAAACGTTTCAGGCGCGAAGCACACATCGGCCTACGTGCGTTTCGTGTCATCCGCGAAACTCACCCGCGTCGATCCCGAGCTGCCTCATCTTGCGCCACAAGGTGGTGCGACTGACGCCGAGCTGCTTGGCGGTTTCGCCGAGATGCCCCCTGGCGTGGCTCAGGGCCATACGAATGGCTTCGGCCTCGGCACGCTTGAGCCCCGATCCCGCTCGTTTGGGCTCGCTTGCGTGCGACACGGCCTTCGGCTGGAAGTCCTCGGGCAAGTGGTGCAGGTCGATCAGTCGGTCGTGGCAGAGCACGAATGCAAACTCGATGAGGTTCTCCAACTCGCGAACGTTGCCGGCGAACTCGTGGCGCATCAACGTCTCCATCACAGCCGGGGTGACCCCGGCAATTCGCTTGCCACGTTTCGCATTGAAACGCTGGATGAAGTGCTCGACGAGGTACGGAATGTCCTCTCTCCGCTCGCGAAGTGACGGAAGGGTGAGCCGGACGACTGCGAGACGGAAGTAGAGATCGTCGCGGAACTTTCCTTCGGAAACCAGTGCGGCCAGACGCTTGTTGGTCGCCGCCACCACGCGGACATCGGCCTTGACCGTCCTCACCGCGCCGAGTGGCTCGTACTCCCGCTCCTGCAGAACACGCAGCAGCTTGACCTGGGTCGCCGGTGGCAACTCGCTCACCTCGTCGAAGAAGATGGTCCCGCCCGCAGCGAGCGCCAGCCGCCCGGGCTTGTCGCGCTTGGCGTCGGTGAACGCGCCCTGCGAGTAGCCGAACAGCTCGGACTCGAACAAGTTGACCGGCAGCGCCCCGCAGTTCACCGCCACGAACGGCTTCTGGCGGCGGTGGCTGAGATTGTGCACCGCGCGCGCCATGAGCTCCTTGCCAGAACCGCTCGAGCCCTCGACGAGAACCGTGGTGTCGCTCTCGGCGATGTCCGGCAGCATGGCAAAAATGCGCTGGAACGCCTTGCTCTTGCCGACGATGTCCTCAAACGTGTACTGATGCTTGATCTCGCGTCGTAGCTGCTCAATCGCCGAAAGGTCGCGAAACGTTTCCACCGCACCGAGCACGGTACCGTCGACGTCCCGCAGGAGCGCCGTGCTCAAACTGATGGGGATGGAACGTCCCTGGTGGTCAAGGATCCGCGCCGGAATGTCGATGAGCTCCTGCCCACTCTTGAGCGTTTGCAGGAGCGCACAACCCCGCTCGCAGATGTCGGCGTGGAAAACAGTCGAGCACACACGACCGCAAGCCTCTTCGTCAGTCATGCCAGTGATGCGCTCGGCCGCACTGTTGAACGAGGTGATCCGCCGGTCTCCATCGACGGTGAAGACCCCATCGGCAACGGAATTCAGGATGGTACGAAGAAAGCGACCGTCGTGATGTGAGTTCATGGGGTGCGGGTGTTTCGCGCGGTGAGCCCCCTCTCCTCGAACCGGCCAGGAAGTTGCTGGTTTCTTAGTGATTCACGAAACGTACCGCAATGTTTCAATTGTGCAACGTTGAACATTGAACGAAACGATCCACCCGTTCAACCGGCGCCCTGGCCCCCCAACCAGGCGCCCGTGCCATGACGGCCACCCTCTCCGGCCCGCTACTCGCCGTCCGCTGCCCCCGGCATTTCACAGGACCGACTGGAGTCGAGCTCGCAGGCTCGACGATACAACTCGGCAGCCCGGCCAAGGTCTTGGGGGACACCCTCGCCTCGGGCGTAACACGCGCCGAGCTCGGAACACCCGAAGGCGTTGCCTCCCTCACAGGCCCGCTCAAACAGCTCTCGTGCGCGCTGCGCGTCCGTAACCGCGCCCTGTCCGCTCAGGTAGTGCGTCCCCAGACGCGCACAAGATTCCAGATCGTCTCCGCCACAGCCGAGTCGGTAGAGGTCCACCGCGCGCTTGCCGTCCTGCTTCACGCCAGTTCCGGCATCGTGCGCGCGCGCGAGCCGCGTGCACGCAAACGCGACGCCATCCTCGCACGCGCCTGCAAACAGCTCAGCGCCGCGACGTGGTTCAGCCGGAGTGCCCTTGCCTTCGACCGTCAGAACGCCGAGCTCGGCACACGCCACCGCCTTGCCGCCTGCACACGCGCGCCGAAGCAGTTCCGCCGCGCGCGCGTACGCAGGCTCGACACCCAGCCCTCGTGCGAACATCAAGCCAGCCTGCTCGCACCCGTCTTGGTCCCCCGCAGTGCAGCCGCGCTCAAGCAGAGCCGCGGCTCGACCCGGATCCCGTGCGACGCCTATCCCACCCGAATACGCCACACCGAGATTGACACACGCGCGAGCTTCGCCCCCCGTGCAGCCCTGCGAGAGGAGCATGACCCCCCGCGCTGCGTTCACCTTGCCCCCCTCACCTCTAAGATAGACCAGGCCGAGCCGCGCACAGTGATAGGCGTAGCCGGCATCGCAAGCAGTCTGCATCAGCTCGACACCGCGGCCGACGTCGCGAGCCACTCCCTGGCCGCGCAGCAGCCGAAGGCCCAGGCTGCCACAGCTCGATGGACTACCCGCCTGACAAGCCCGCTCCCAGTAGGCCGCGGCGCGCTCCGGATCCCGTGACACTCCTTCTCCGCGCGCATACATGCGGGCCACCCCGCCGCACTCTCGCTCGCTCGTGGTACAGGCATGCACGAGCAGGCCCATCGCGCGATCCAGATCCTGCTCCACTCCGGCGCCCTGGGCGAGCATGAGCCCCAGTCGATGGCAGCTGTACGCCTCACCCTGCTGGCACGCCACGTCGTGGTAGTGCGCAGCACGCACTGGGTCGGGTCGAACCCCCTGCCCAAGCTCGTACATGGAGGCCAGGCTGCCACAGCCCTGAAACGCCTCCGCCCGGCAGGAGTCGCTCAAGAGCTCGAGCGCCCGGGCCGGATTGTGCGCAACCCCCGTTCCCTTCAGATAGAGACGCCCCAGATGGCCACACGCGGCCTGGTCATTTTCGTGACAGGCTCGGGTGTACAGGCTGACAGCGCGCTTCACGTCCGGTTCGACGCCGTCGCCCTGCTCATACCTGACGCCCAGCTTGCGGCACCCGACGGCATCGCCCTCATCGCATGCCTCGCTGGCCTCCTCAGCGGTGGGATAGGTGGTTCGCTCCGGTGTTCTCACACACGCGCTGGCCAGTGCAACGCACACGTACGCCGGCAGGAGCCTCACGAACGCAATCGACCTCGACAGAACCATGACCGGGCGCTGCAGCATATCCCAATGGGTGTTGATCAGCGATAGCTGGCCCGAGTCCTGCATCCTTGATCCATGTTTCGGCGGCCGCCAGCGACCGCCGAAACATGGATG
>CAZSVU010000440.1:0-6649 GCA_964610275.1 uncultured Polyangiaceae bacterium
AATCATGCGGTACGGCGCGTTCATGGATTGTTACTTCCGAGACAGGGCACTAGCGTGTTCGCGGAATCGGGAAGGGAATCATGTCCAATCAGAAACCCAAGCGTCTGACTCGCCGTCAGAGCCTAGAGTTGGCCACGGGCATCCTCGCGCTCGGCGCCGGCCTGGGCGTCACCAAGAATGCAGAGGGCGCTCCCGCGGGGATGCTTCAGCTGAAGATATACATGGGTGGCCCGAGCGCGGAACCCAAGGTCGTACAGACGGTCGAGCTCGCTGGGGAAGTCGCCGAGGCGGTGTCCAATGGCCGAGGCGGTCTGGTTCAGCTCAAGTGGTTCAGGAGTCGCAGCGATCGTGGACACGAGTTGGTGGCACGGTCGATGCTGCCTGAGACGCTGAGACAGAAGAAGCGCTAGCCCGCCCGCGGTCACATGGGAGCCGGTGGGAAGGTACGGGTGCTGCGGAGCGGCACGGCGTTCTCATACACATGCAATGCATGCAGTCGCTGTTGCCACGACAAGGTGATCTGCATCGGCCCGTACGAGATTGCTCGGCTGGCAGCCAACCTCCAAATCAGCACCACCCAGCTCATCGCGAAGCATACTGAGGGGGGAACGGTACTCCGCACGCGCGACGACGGCGGGTGTGGACTTCTGGGTCCGCACGGCTGCTCCGTGCATCCGGATCGACCGCTTGTCTGTCGCCTCTATCCCCTGGGGCGGCTCGTGCACAGCGAGCTCGCACCCCATGCCCAAAACGAAGACCTTTTCGTCGAGGTCGAGCCTCATTCGGAAACCGAGGGCGTGTACGGCACGGACGGTACGGTTTCCGACTACCTGGCCTCACAGCAGGTCCAAGCGTATGTGGATGCCTCGCAGCTGTACTACGACCTCTACCTTGAACTGGAGCAGCTCCTGGCTACCCAGCAGGACGGCAACTCCGTCCCACCACATGCTGGCGAGGGTCGAAACGACGACGCGGCCGCCAGCTTCATTGACATCGATCCGGTCCTACGAGAGTACTGCGCCGCCACTGGGCAGCCGGTACCGTCGGATCCAGACGAGAAGATGCACCTGCACATTCGGGCGCTCCGACAACGCTTCTCGCTAGACCCGTGAGAGCGTGACGCGCCGGACATTGTCGCTACAAACGGCGCGATTCACGTCATCGACGAGATCCTCCTACCCCCCAGCCCGTGACGCTCGTAGCTTGAGTGGGGTGTCCTACATGATCCATTCTAGCCTTCTGCATTCCACTCCCCACCTGAGCCCCGCCGGCAAACCGGCGCGGCTCACCTATTTCGCCAGTCGCCTGCGGTGTGCGGTTCTGGCTTGCGCAGCCAGCGCAACCGTCACCGGGACGAGCGTGGCCAGTGCGTCGCCCACCGTCGAGCTCGATCTCGAAACTGGACTCGCCGCGGCCAGCTACAACGACGTGGCCATCCCGGGCGAATCGGGCACGCGGATTTCCCTGACGGACGACCTCGACGCCGATCCGGCCCTCTACTATCGATTCCAGACGGCCATCCGCTTGGGCGAGCGCCACGCCGTGCGCGCCCTCTACGCGCCCTTGACGTTGGGCGCGAGCGGAGCGCTCCAACGCGAGGTCGTATTCGTCGACAGCACCTTTCCGATCGGGACGTTTGTGCAGGCGCGGTACCAGTTCAACTCGTACCGGCTGACCTACCGCTACTCGCTGTGGCTGGACGAGCTCAACGAGGTTGCCGTGGGCTTGACCGGCAAGATCCGGGACGCGCGCGTCAGTCTCGTCGGCGGGGGCCAGGCCGAGGAGTTCACCAATGTGGGGTTCGTCCCGCTGCTGCACCTGCTGGCCCGATGGCAGCCCACTCCCGGTTGGGGGCTGCTACTGGAGGCCGACGCGGCAGCAGCGCCGCAGGGACGCGCCGAGGACGTGCTAGTCGCGCTGGAGCTGCATCCGTCGCAGCTAGCCAGCTTCCGCTTGGGCTACCGCATGGTGGAGGGCGGCGCCGACAACGACAAAGTCTACACCTTCACCTGGATCCACTACGCGGCCGTGGGAGCCACGGTCCGATTCTGATGCGACCTACGTGCCTCTCGCCGAGCCGTTCAGTTGGGCAGGTGTCGGATCTCTGGGCGCATTTCACGATCCCGCTAGTTCGCCTCGACGCCGAGGCGCTCACGCGGGTTGGGGCGAGGAGCCAGAGCAGCCGCAATTCCTTTCTCACCTGGTCAAGCGCTGAGCGTGCGTCATCCACACCGAGTGTCAATCCGAGGCTGATATGAGATCGCCGTACCGACTGGAGCGCGAGCAGATCATCGGACAGCCCCGCAGCGAGATATTTTCCTTCTTTAGCCAACCGCGCAACCTGGAGCGGCTGACCCCTGGCTTCTTGAGGTTCAAGATTCTAACCGAGGAGCCCATCGTGATGCAGGGGGGCGCGCTCATCGACTACCAGATCCGGCTGTTCGGCGTGTCGATGCGCTGGCGTACGCGGATCGAGCGATTCGAACCGGAGACGTGCTTCGTCGACACGCAGCTGCGCGGCCCGTACCGCTCCTGGGTGCACACCCACGAGTTCGAGGACGTGCCCGGAGGAACCAGGATGCGGGACATCGTCGAGTACGAGGTCGGTTGGGGACCCCTCGGCGGGCCCGCGCACCGGCTGTTCGTGCGCCGTTCGCTCCGCCGGATCTTCGACTTTCGCCGCACCGCAGTCGAAGAGGTCTTCGGCGGATGACGACGCCGCACTGGTTCGGGGCCTGGCGCTGACCGAGGCGGGAAGGCTATTGGCCAGCGGTCTCGGGCGTGGCAGGGGCTGACGTCGGCGCTGCCGTGGGCTGGACGGTCTTCTGCAACCGATCGAGCGGATATCCCTTCGCCTGCACGCGCTGGAGGATGCCCTCGTAGACGCTGTCTTCCATGGTGGGCGTGCGGCTCAGTATCCAGAGATAGTCTCGACCGGGATGCCCCACCACGGCGTACTCGTAGTCCACGCCCACATCGATGATCCAGTAGTCGCCCCAGAAGGGCCAGAAGAAGGTCACCTCGAGCTTGGCATGGGTGGTCGTGTCGACCACCCGTGCCCTGCCCTCGGCCGAATCCTCCTCGCCGGAGAGTGATCCCTTCCGACAGCGGTTGAGGACGTCGATCTCACCGTCGTCCCGCAGGGTATAGGTTGCGGTCGTGCCTGTACAACCCTCCTGGAAGCTCTGCGGATAGCTCGCGATCTCGTACCAGGTTCCGACGTAGCGCGAGAGGTCCACGTGCCCCACCGTCTGCAAGGGCGGCAGACCGAGGCGCTCGGTCGTCGTGGTGGCGCAGGCGCTCAAGGCAATTGCGGCACCCAGCAGCGCCAGTCTCCAGCGGGCTCCACGCGAGGGGTTGCGCAGTGCTGGCATCCTCCGCTGGCCCGCATCCGCGGCCCGCGCAGGGTTCGTTCTTCTTTCGATCACTGGCGTAGTCCCGCCTTCTTGTCCTGAACGGATGCGCCTGGGCCAGCCACCCTCACGGTCGCCACCAGCCCAACGCAGATGAGCCAGGCTGGTGTGCGCTAGAATAGTGTCGAGTCGCCCGTCCGCAACCCGGACCGTCAACAAAGCGCGCGTCGATCTGCGAGAAGCCCGTTCGTCGGAGAAACCGTGAGCCGTCCCGACGGGAGTAGCATGGTGTGCCCAGGCGGTGCTCCGATGACGCGGCGACCGCGCTACCGCGAGCCCAATCGCGGTCGCCACGTGCGGGCCCGGAAGATCCCCCCGCGGTCCGCGACGGGCGATGCTGGCAGTTCTCCGGCTCCAAGAGGCCGCGCGCTCGCTGGGTTTGCGCTCGACGGTCGATTCTGCGAGAGAACAGCCTACGGATTCTGTAGGAAGGTTGGGCCATGTCCGAGATCATCGTCATCGGTGCAGGGTTCTCCGGTCTCGCTGCCGCCTGCCACCTGGCCAAGAGCGGCGCCAAGGTTCACGTTCTCGAGCGCCACGACCAGCCCGGCGGTCGCGCTCGCACCTGGGAGCAGGACGGGTACCGGTTCGACCTGGGCCCGAGCTGGTATTGGATGCCGGATCTCTTCGAGCGCTTCTTCGGTGAGTTCGGTCACCAGGTGGACGACCTATACGAGCTGAAGCGTCTCGATCCGAGCTACCGCGTCGTGTGGCCCGAGGGCGACGTCTCGGACGTCCCGGCGGGTCTGGATGCGCTGCGCGCCTGGTTCGAGTCGCGGGAGCCCGGTGCTGGCGCGCAACTCGACCGGTTCATCAAGGAGACCGAGTACATCTACAAGTCGGCCTACAAGGACTATCTCTTCCGCCCAAGCCTCTCGCTGTTCGAGTTCGTCGACCCGCGCCTCGTCGTCGAGCTCTTCCGCCTGCGCATGCTGCGATCCATGGCTAACTACGCGCGCAGCTTCTTCGACGATCCCCGCCTCGCCCGTCTCGTCGAGTGGCCGGTGCTCTTCCTCGGCGCTTCCGCCAAGGAGACCTCGGCGATGTACAGCCTCATGAGCTACGCCGACATGGCGCTGGGCACTTGGTACCCAATGGGCGGCATGCACCGCATCATCGAGGGAATGGTCCGCGTTGCGACCGACCTGGGGGCAGAGCTCCACCTCGGTGAACGCGTGCGCCGCATCACCGTCGAGCGCGGACGCGCTACCGGTGTCGAGACGGACTCGGGCACCTGGCAGGCCGACGCGGTGCTCGCCTCGGCAGACTATCACCACGTCGAGACCCAGCTCCTCGACCGGCGCCATCGGCAGTACGACGATCGCTACTGGGACAAACGCACGATGAGTCCATCGAGCCTCCTCTACTATCTAGGCATCGAGAGTCACCTCGGCGACTGCAGCCATCACACCCTCTTCTTCGACGAGGACCTCGATACCCATATGGATCAGGTCTACCAGCGACCGGAATGGCCCGAGAAGCCGCTTTTCTACGCCTGCGCCCCCTCCGTCACCGACCCGTCGGTGGCGCCGGAGGGGTGCTCAAATGTCTTCTTGCTCGTTCCCCTCGCTCCGGGCCTGGACGACTCCGACGCGGCGCGCGCGCGGGTCTTCGACACTGTGATGGCCCGGCTCGAGGCCCACGTCGGTCGCCCGCTGCGAGAGCGGATCGTCATCCAACGTAGCTACGCGATGCGGGACTTCGTGGCGGACTATGGCGCATTCAAGGGGAACGCCTACGGCATGGCCAACACGCTCAGGCAAACCGGCCCGTTCAAGCCCCGACTCCGCTCGTCGAAGGTTCGTGGGCTCTACTTTGCCGGACAGCTCACCGTGCCCGGCCCGGGCATGCCGCCGAGCCTAGTTTCCGGAGAGCTCAGCGCGAAGCTGCTCCTGAGGGAGTTCGGGGCACCCGCCTCGGCCTGAGATGGATGCTCTGAGACGGACTTCCGGTGCAGATCCTGACCGGTCCGTGAGCTCCCGACTCAGCACGGCGGCGCCGAGCAGAGCTCGAGTCACGGTATCCACGGCAGCGCAGGGTGGCAATCGATCTGTGGCAGGACTTCGTCTAGGGTCGGGTGACGTTGCTGGTCGGGGCTGACGAGGGTGGCCGGTAACCCAGCTGTGACTGCCGCCGTACCAAGTGATAGGAAACTCCGGAAGTGCTCTGTGGGACTACTCGTTGAAGGCAAGTGGACGGAGGCCTGGTATGACACGAAGCAGAGCGGCGGACGCTTCGTGAGAGAGAGCCCGGCGTTCCGCGACTGGATCAGGGCCGACGGATCGTCGGAGTTTCCGGCCGCGGCCGGGCGTTATCACCTCTACGTCAGCTACGCGTGCCCCTGGGCGTCACGAACGTTGATCGTCCGACGGCTGAAGCGTCTGGACCGAGCCATCGGACTGTCGGTGGTGCACCCGTTGATGCTGGGTGGCGGGTGGAGCTTTCAGGAATGCGACGGGTGCACCGGGGATCGGGTGCACGGGGCTGGTTACCTACGCGAGCTCTACGTGCGGGCCCGTCCGGACTACACCGGGCGAGTCACCGTGCCCGTGCTCTGGGACACCGAGTCGGAGTGCATCGTGAGCAACGAATCCTCCGACATCGTCCGCATGCTCAACTCCGAGCTGAACGCGTTTGGCGACCCCGACGTCGACCTGTATCCCGTGGAGCTGCGTGCCGAGATCGACGAGGTGAACGGGTTCGTGTACGAGCGCGTGAACGACGGCGTATACCGAGCCGGGTTCGCGACCACCCAGGAAGCGTACGACGAGGCCGTGCTCCGGCTGTTCGAGGCGCTGGACGACTTGGAGCAACGCTTGTCACGACAGCGCTACCTGGTGGGCACCCGTCCTACCGAGGCGGACATCCGCCTGTTCACCACCCTGGTGCGGTTCGACCCCGTCTACCACACTCACTTCAAGTGCAATCGGCGGCGCCTCGTCGACTACCCACACCTCTGGGGCTACACGCGCGATCTGTACCAGCACCCCGGAGTCGCAGAGACCGTGCGCTTCGACCACATCAAGGCGCACTACTTCGGCAGTCATCCCAGCATCAACCCGACCGGCATAGTGCCCCAGGGACCCGACCTCGACTGGGACGCGCCGCATGGCCGACGCGACCTGGATTGACTTCCACGCGGCCGAGGTCTTGCTCAGCCTTCTGCACCCCACTCCCCATCCGAGCCGGACCGCCAACAACTCGGCCACGGCTCGCGACTTGTGCGACAACGCCTA
>CAZSVU010000441.1:0-6648 GCA_964610275.1 uncultured Polyangiaceae bacterium
ATCCATGTTTCGGCGGTCGCTGGCGGCCGCCGAAACATGGATCAAGGATGCCCCGGAAGCCCCTGCGCTGGCTCTCTTCGGACACCGGGGCTATGCTGAGCGCCCTCGCCTCGACGCACGGTGCCGTTGCAGACGGGGAGCTGGGGCACTCCGATGAGAGAGCACGCGGGAGAGTAGCGATGAGCGATACGGTCGACGACGCCACTTCGGGCAAGCAGGCTCAGGCCGCCGCAAAGGGCGAGCAGGGCGGCAAGCACAACCAGGATGGCAAGGGGAAGAAGTCGGCAGCGGGCAAGAGCAAGCTCAAGGCCGGCAAGGCCGAGAAGCGAGTCAACCAGAAGGGGAAGGTCGACAAGAAATTCTACGAGAAGGAGCTCAGGCGGCTCCAGGTCGAGTTGGTCAAGCTGCAAGAGTGGGTTCGTCACGAGAACCTCAAGGTGGTGGTCATCTTCGAAGGGCGCGATGCGGCGGGAAAGGGCGGGGTGATCAAACGCATCACGGAAAGTCTCAACCCTCGCGTCTGCCGTGTGACCGCCCTGCCGGCTCCAACCGAGCGCGAGAAGACGCAGTGGTACTTTCAGCGCTACGTGCCGCAGTTGCCTGCCGCCGGCGAGATCGTCCTGTTCGATCGAAGTTGGTACAACCGCGCAGGCGTCGAGCGAGTGATGGGCTTCTGCTCCAACGAGGAGTACGAGGAGTTCTTGCGTGCCTGTCCGGAGTTCGAGCGCATGCTGGTGCGGTCCGGCATCACCCTCATCAAGTACTGGTTCTCAGTGAGTGACGAGGAGCAAGAACGCCGGTTCCAGGCACGATTGAGCGATCGAACCAAGCGCTGGAAGCTGAGCCCCATGGACCTGACGGCGCGGTCGCGCTGGGTGGAGTACTCGCGGGCCAAAGACGCCATGTTTGCGTACACGGACATCAAACAGGCGCCGTGGTGGGTGGTTCAGGCCGACGACAAGCGCCGCGCTCGCCTCAACTGCATCTCCCACTTGCTGAGCCTGGTCGACTATCGCGACCTGACCCCAAAGCCGATCGAGCTGCCGCCGCGCCAGGACGACGTCGGTTACGTGCGACCCCCGATGTCTGACCAGACGTTCGTCCCCGAGATTTATTGAACGCGCTGCGGCGTCACCGCACCCAGCAGACGCACGCTGCGGATGGCGAGGCGCGGAGGGGAGAAATGTCGCCCCCCCGGCTGGAACGTCTGTTCCCCGCGCGCTCTAGACCCTTGCTGGACTGGTAGCCGAGCGCACATCAACTGCGGGTGTGCTCCGAACGCATACCTCTGCGCACCCATTTGTTGGCCCAACCGCGCTTTCTGACGATCGATCAGTCTGACTATGGGACTATGGAGTCTGAGGGGGTCTATGCGCTGTGGCGCCAAGACCGAGGAAGCTGCCAGTAACCATGGCTGAACGAGCCCAGGCTCGGTGTCCCCACTGTGGGGCTCCCATCGAACCAGACACGCCGTGCAGCAGCCAGCTTTGTGCGAGCACTCGGGAAACCCTCCGGCCGAGGCATTCGCAGCCACAAGACATGCGGCCGGCCTCGCCGAGCGGGACGTTCGAGGTCCACGAGAGCGAGCGCACGACGTACCACGAGCTCATCCACAGCCAGAATCCAGGCGCGGGCATGGATCTCGCGGCAGAAATACCCGCCGAACCGCGCGTGCCGCGCTTCTCCGAGCCCCCGCTGGACGACAGCGGCAGTCTGCCCCCCACCCGACGGGACCTGCCCCAGGCCGAACCCCCTGCGTCCAGGCGGCGCGGCCGCTGAACGCAAATCCGCCAAGCTGAGTCAGTACTCGATCTGCTCCCCGTTCTTCCAAAGCTTGCCGGTCACGCGGCCCGGTTCCCTGGCGAGCGCCAGCGCTCCCTCAGCCGACTCGACCGGGCTACCTGGAGCGTTCGGTCCTCCCATGTCGGTCTTGACCCACCCGGGATCCAGGGCGTTCACCAGGATCCTCCCACGCAGCTGACTGGCCAGCAGCATGGTGAGCCCGTTGAGCGCCCACTTGCTGAGGCGATAGCTGGCCAGCCCCTGGGAATCCATGACCGCGAAGGTTCCTGCGCCGGAGCTGACGTTGATGATGCGAGGGTCACTGCTGCGTTCGAGCAGCGGCACGACCGCACGAATCAGGCGCATCGGGGCGATCAGATTGATTGCCATGGTGCGCTCGAGCACCTCGGGCGCCTCCTGCAGGAAGCCGTGGCTGTCGTCATTGGAGAGCATCACCGCGGCGTTGTTCACCAGAATGTCGACCGCTCCCCAGCGTTGATTCGCGGCCTGGGTGATTCGCGCTTCTTCTCCAGGTCGCTCCAGGTCACAAACCACCGAAGCGAATTCGCCGCTGCCGAGCGCCGTGAAATCACGTTCCGCAGCGCTCAGTCGAGCCGCGTCACGCGCAGATCCGAGCACCCGCGCTCCCTCCCGCAAGAACCGTACGGTGGTCTCGTAGCCAACGCCACGCGAAGCGCCCGTGATGATGATTCGCTTTCCGTCCAACTCGCCTACCATCGTTGCCCCCTGCCCTGCCGGGCTCTCGGGTCCAAAGGCGCTCCGCATAGCGCCGCTCTCGGGCCGCGGCCACGGGTGACTCACTCGATCAGGCGTTCCGCCAACTCCATGGCAGCGTGAACGTTGGGTTCCATCGGCCGCGACGCGGGAGTGGCGAGCAGTTGCAGCACGCGGCGTTCCACTGCCTCGGGAGACCGGCACGTCACAGCGACCCGGTCCGCACGCAGGGGCTGGTCGTCGTAGCGTCGCGGTCGGGCAATCGCCACGTGCCAAACCCCGAGTGCAGCGAGCTCATAGGTGAGGTTGTACCCGGCCGGTCCCACGACGACGTGCGCCGATAGCGCGTCCGTGCCCAACAGCTGCACCGGTCGGGCTCTCCCCGCCAACGTGAACACGCCCGGCCGCGCGCTGGCCACGCCGAATCCGTGGGCTTCGAGTCGCCCCGCCAGCCGCTCGAAGAACGGCTCGAGCGAGGATTCCCCAGCGACCAGCAGGACGTCGTGCTCGGTATGCTGGCGCTGCAGTCGACGCGCAACCGGACCGAAGGCGCAGACTCGCTCGCCGTCAGCAGCGCGCAACCACCCGAGGTGGGGCTCCACGTCGTACGCTCGGCGGTACCGGCTGAGGGCACGCAAGAAACGGAGGGATTCAGCGTCACGACGCGCCCGCAACACGGCCTGCGCCGGCACACCAGGCGGGTCCACGTCGAGCTCGCCGAGTAGCCCCTCGGGAAAGGTATCGACGACGAGATCGGTGGCAGCATGTTCCGCGATGGCCTGCTCCAAGTGGCGACGGAGCTCGACCGCGGACGAGGTCGCCGGGCACTCGCAGGGATCTGCCCCGAGTGACCGCGCCATCTCGGCGCGCCCCTGCGGGACCAAAACCCGCGACCGCGGGCCGAGCTGGGCAAGCGCCGCACCGAGCAGTGCGCCACGCACGGCGTGGCCCGAGCCGCCCCCCAGCGCATAGATCAGGAACCGTCGCTCCGCCCCGCTCAACTGCCGGCCCAGTCGTCGCCGACGTCAGCCCCAAAGTCGCTCCCGGCGTCGTCGAAGAGGGCATAGTCTTCCGCGCCGTAGGGGTCGCTGAACCAGCTGTCGTCGCGGTAGTACCAGAAGAAGTAGGGGTCATCCCTCAGGTACGCATAGCTGCCGCGCTTGTAGGGGTCAGCCACTTCGGTTCGAAGGCAGCTCACACAGATCACACCGTATCCGTGCGGCTTGCCATGAGTGGCGCATACGGGCTTCTGACACTGGACGCAGTTGCCAATGATGGGTGCGTTGCAGCGGTGCTTGAATAGAATGCCTGCAGTTTCGCGACAGCGACTCACGGTTTCACTAGCTCCAAACGAAAGACGAGCGTAGCCAGGCGCTCCTCGAAACTCAACTCGGTCAGCCCGAGCAGGCCAGCGGCCTCCGCGGGGACGGCAGCGCCCACCGAGGCGACCTCCTTCCCGCCCCGCAGAACCACTCGGTTCCCGCCCCGCTCGACCACCTGGAGCTCGTCTCCAGCCAGGGTCCCCTGGCCTCCCTCCCAGCGGCCCAACGGGGTATCGTCACCGCGCTTGAAGGTGAACCCGGAGCCGTGACGTTTGGCCTTGAGGACCACGGCCTCACCGGTGCCATACACCTTGAAGCCGTAATCCTTGGACTTGACCTTGGCCTGCTCCGCGCCGCCCGGGCCTTCTACCTTGACGCGACCCGCCTGCACCTTGACCTTGCCGCGCGCGTCGCCTGCTTCGCCCTCCAGACGATAGCCCGAGGTGTCGGGTACGAGCCGGAGGTGCCGCGACCCGCCGGAAGCGGTGACTTCGAATTCCTGGCGGGTGCGGGGTGCCGCTGCTGGTGCCGGCGCCGCAGACGCGATGGCTGGTGCCGCGCTCTCGCTGGCCGCCGCGGCATCGCTCTGACTTTTCTTGCATGCGCAGAGCACCAGCACGAGCACCAACCCAACCAGGACGACCGGCCGCGGGGTGTCGGATGCGAGGGCCATAAACCGTCAGTCAGGCTGCAGCGCGGTTGGCGCTGGCTACGGCCTTGTAGGCATTGACGATGGCGGCAACGACCTTGCGGCTGTCGAGTTGATTCTCCAGTTGCTGACCGTTCCACCCGCCTCGCATCTGCATGCGCAGGCTTTGGCCCGTCCGGTACCGGAACACCGCGTACCGGGGTCGGACCACGGCGCGCTCCAAGGTCACGCCGGCGAAAGTCTGCTGGCCCCAACTGCGGTTCTGCAGCCCAGAATCGAAGGTCTTGCCCTTGGGCGGGACGAGCTTGACGCTGAGACGCTCGTGAAAGCGCTCCTTGATCTTGGTGTACTTGCGCTTCTGCATGCTCTTGCGCTTGGCGTGCGTGGAAGCGTCCGCGGTCACGGTCACGCCATCCATCAGCGCAAAGCTCATGGAGAGCCACCAATGAGCGAAAGCCTCTTGCGAGACCTTCTGTTCAAACAGCCCGGTGCCGGTCACCTGCTGCGACGCCGGTGGCCTTCGGGCGTGAAACGCAAACTCAGCCACCGCCTTGATGGGGCGCTTGGCCTTGAGCTCGGGCCCGAAGGTCCGCAGGGTTCCACTCACGACCTCCAGCTTTCGGTCCTCGACGTCGGTGGCGCCCACCTTGCTGCGGATCCAGTAGACGACCCCGGCAGCGATGAAGAACAGGAAGCCAATCAGCAGCCACACTGTCAGGAAGCCGACTACGATCAGGATGATGCCGATGATGTTCAGCGTGCGCTTCTTCTGTTCGGCCTCTTTGTCGGCACGATGCAGGTGCACGACGTGCCCGAGAATGTGCGCGAGGGTGCCTTCCTGATTGAGGACCACGTCCGAGTGGAGCGGCTCGGCTTTGAGCTCCACGTTGGGTGGGGGCAAGGCCCGGAGCAGCTGATCCGCCACCGGCCAGTGTTCACCCACCATGACCGTCGGGGCCGCGTACTGGGGCTGCGCTGCTGCAGGCGCGCCGTAGCCTGGCTGTGGCGGTGCGCCGTAGCCTGGCTGTGGCGGTGCGCCGTAGCCTTGAGCGGCCTGGGGGGCGTAGCCCGTCGGTGCGGCCTGGGCTGCGGCCGCCACCGCCATGGCTCCCTGTGCCAGAGCCGCTGGCGCTCCGTGCAGGCCCGGCTGCGCAGGTGGGGCACCATAGCCCTGCGCCCCCGCGGCAGGTGCCGGCTGGCCGGCACCACCGGGAGCCTGCGGCGCGCCCCAGCCTGGAGGCGCGCCTAGTTGTGCTGGCGCGGGCACGGGCTGCTCCGGTGCGGCTTGCTCCGGTGCGGGTTGCGCGGGCGCGGCTTGTGCGGGCTGCGCCGGCGACGGTTGTGCCGGCGGTGGCGCTTTCGGCTCGGTCGTCGGCATGACCACCGTTCCACCAAAGCCTTTGGGTTTGGGCTTGGAAGCTCCTCCGGGTGGGCCACTACCTGCGGGCGGCTGCATCGCTTCGACTCCCTGAGATTGACGGTAGCAGCGAGTATCGACCCATGGAGCCGGGGCGTAAAGCACTGCGTGCGTGGGCGGCTGGCGCGGCGCCGCTCCACGGTCGCCGCGTCACGTCACTCCACGGTGAAGAACGCCAGATCGTCAATCCAGATTTCGAAGTCGACGCCGTTGTTGCCCTGAAACTGTAGCGTCAGAATCTCGGTCGGATCGAAGTCCACGCGGTAGCCCCAGCTTTCCTGGCGCAGGTCGCAGAATGTGAAGATGAACTGCTGCCACTCGCCGCTCAGATCGGCCAGATTGACCCCGTGCCCGTTGTTGCAGTCACTGCCCTCGGCGCAGACGCCATCCTCTGAGGGCGGAACGATGGCGTAGATGAGCGCCTTGAATCGTACGCTTCCGCCAGAGGCACTGCCCTTGGCCCAAAACGTGATGCCATCATAGGCACTGGCATCGTAGGGCAGCTTGCCACCGTCGTTGTTCAGGTCGACCCCAATGCCTGCTCCGTAGCTCGTGGTATCGGTGGCGCTCATCCAAATGGCGTAGCTCGATCCCGCGCGGTCGGTGATCTCCGTCGCCGAAGGCAGATCATTGGCGGTCGTGCCCGTACCGTCGTCGTAGTCGTACCAGACGCCCGCCCGCACGGGAGTGCCCTCGGCAGGGATGCGATTGTTCCCATCCTCCATGTCGTCGATCACATCCAG